>DAOTXE010000041.1:0-45310 GCA_034435355.1 Chloroflexota bacterium | reverse complement strand
GAGCGGCCGTTCGTCATCGTCGTCCAGCAGAGCCGCTTCGACGCGAGCCGCGCGCCCGAGGGACGCCACACCGGCTGGGCCTACTGTCACGTTCCGAACGGCTCGACCATCGACATGACCGCCCGGATCGAGGCCCAGCTCGAGCGCTTCGCGCCCGGCTTCCGCGACACCATCCTGGCGCGCTCGGTCCGCCTGCCGGCGGACATGGAGGCGTACAACCCGAACTACGTCGGCGGCGACATCAACGCCGGCATCGAGGACCTGCGCCAGATCTTCACCCGGCCGGTGGCGCGGCTCGACCCATACTCGACGCCGACGCGCGGGATCTACCTGTGCTCGTCATCGACGCCGCCCGGCGGCGGGGTCCACGGCATGTGCGGCGTCTGGGCGGCCCAATCCGCTCTCCGCCGGGAGTTCGGCATTCGGGGCTGACCGGCGGCCTCGCCACCGCGCGCGACGGCCACGACGAACCCGCGCCGCGAGGACCTGCTGGGCCGACTCGTCGGGATGTCGCCCCAGGCGAACACATGGCGCGGATCAACCGATGCGCCCGCGTGAATCCTCGCTCTTTCGTCGATCTGTTCTTCCCCGGCGAACACGTGGCCGCACGGACCCGCCCGCTCCATGCCGCGGCCACCGACTCAGCCGCCGCGTTCGTTTGGGGCGACGTGGGGTACGGACCCAGCGGATGCGACCCCCGGGGCGGACGCGAGTCCCAGGGGCGGACACCCTCCGCGCCGCGGTCGGCCCGTTCCCAGATCGCGCCTGGCTCGGGCCGCCGGCCAGCCACAGGATCCCGTCGCCCGGCCAGGGCATCCCATCCTCGAGCGAGCGCCGCAGTCGAACCGACGACGCGGGAAACGTCGATCTCACCGTCTCGCCGAGTGACGCGACCAGCAGGCGATGATGCCGTGTCGGCGGCAGACACAGGACCGCGTGGACGGCCACCCGACCGCCGAGCCCGTCACGGATCCGTTCTCGCTTCTCCAGGCAGCGCCGGACGACGGCATCCCACGCTCGGATACGGGTCTCCACTTCGTTGTCGACGATCTCCCCGAACGCCTCGAGCCGGACGTCTGTCGACGGCCGTCCGGTCCCGGAACTCGAGTCTCGATCTGGGCTCGCCAACATGGGTGGCGACGGGCGAGGATTCGCTCGATCACCCGAGCATGGGCCACGTCGTGGAGCAGCGGCGTCGCACCCCGGTAAACGTTGATTCGAAGGTCAGCCCCGAGGGCAACGGCGGCTCGCCGCCGGATTTCGAGCCCGACCGTTGGATCGCCGGCCTCCAGCTCGCTGATCACCGACCTGCTGACGCCGACCGCGCGCGCGACCTCAGCCTGATGGACGCCCAAGCCGAGCCGAAGCTCGCGCAGCTCCTGGCCGAGTCGCGCCGCGTCCAACCGGGCCAGGCGGGCCGCCTCGCGCAGGATGATCCGGCGCGATCCCGCGAACTGCTCGGGAGTAGCCATCCGTTTCTCCAGGGCGGGCCGGGCGATGGGCGGGAGCCGTTCGAGCCGACGTGGTTGGCCGAGGCTGGCGACCGTGCGTCCTCGCCGTGCGCGGCCGATCCGCTCCGGTCCCCGGGCGGTGGCGATCCGCCCCTCTCGCCGGGCTGCGAAGATCCGACTCGCTGGCCGGAAGCGCCCCGGCCGTTCGGTTGCTCCGAGGTCTCCGTAGGAGAACAGATGACCCTTATCCCGCGATTACGGAGCTCTCTGTCGACTGCTTTCCGGTGTCTGGTCGCCGGACGCGAACGAACCGACCCCTACGCCATCGAACTGGACGTCGGCGGGCTCGATTCGCCCGATCTGTTCGCCAGGGGCGACCTGGCGGCCAGGGGGATCCGGCGGCCAAGGGGCAATCTGTTCGCCAGGGGCGACCTGGCGGCGGGGGCGACCTCGCGGCCAAGGGGATCCGGCGAGCGCGAACCGTCGGACGGAGCCACCTGAGGGCCGATTGGCCACCGCGCCCGACCCGCCCGGTCCGCCCGCCCGGTCCTCCCGACCTGCTCGCGCCCGGCCTCGCCGACTACCGCCAGCCGCGGACCTCGTCCGGGTAGAGGCGGACCCGGCGATACGGTTCGCGCCCGCGCGAGCGTGAGACCAGGTTGGCCCGCTCGGCCATCTGGTGCTGGAGCCGACGGATGTAGGCGCTCTGAGGCGCCAGCTCGACGGCCTGCGACTCGCGGACCACCATCCCGATCGCCTCCTCGGTCTCGAGGAGCGCGACCTGGCGCGGGTCCACCTCCAGGCTGAACACGGAGGTCAGGCTGGCCTGCATCTGGACCGTCGTGTTCGCCTTCAGGACATAGACCGGGAGGGCCCGGTTCTCGGCGTCGCGGATTGTGGGGCCCTTCTGGCGGTACTCGCTGCGAAGCGTCATCACGACGTCGGCCTCGTCGATGTCGCGCGCAATGATCACCGGCAGCTGGAGCTCGCGGATCGCCTGCTCCAGCCGCTTGCGGCTGATCCCGAACGGGAAGACCCGGAGCGTGGGCAGGATGCCGTGCTCGATGCGCAGCGCGGGGCCATCCTCGTCCCGCGCCGCCGCGATCGTCCGATCGGCGAGCGCCTCGTCGTCGGCGGCGAGGGCAGCGGCGAGGTCCGCGGCATTCACCGGGCCGGTCCCCTCCTCTGCCTTGAAGGCCTGGAGGGCGCGGCTGGCCTGGTCGCGCCATTCGCGGTGCCGGTCCAGCTCGCGCGCCTCGCGCGCACGGACCTCGACCGCGGCGGCGGCCGTCCCCAGCCGCTCCAGCGGACCCCGATCGGCGATCTCGCCGGCCACGAACGGCGCGTCCGTAAACGGCATGTCCGTGATCGCGAAGCGGCTGGGAAAACCCGCGCGCGGCGAGATGCCGCCCGCACCGGACGCACCGCCAATTCCCGCCGAGCCGGCTCCGCCCAGGATCGCCCCGCCCGCGCCGCCGTTCGCGCCACCGGCAGCGGGACCCCCGAAGCCTCCTTCGTCCGGATTGCCCCTGCCGCGGGCGCCGTTCCCGCCATTCGGGCTGCGGCCGGCGACCCCCGGCTCGTCGTGGCGCGCGATCTTCTCGCCGGGCAGGGTCCGGGACGGATCCCCGCCGGCGCCGCCCTCGGCGCCGGATCGCTCGGCGCCGGATCTCTCGGCGCCCCTCTCTGCGCCCCGCTCCGTGCCACGCTCGGCACCCACGGAGGAGCGCCCGCCCCGCGTCTCGCGCCAGCCGCCGCTTGCGCCCGGCCGGAAGGCGGCCGGACGCGAGGTCACCCCCCGCTCCCCGTCCCACGTCGCGCCCCTGTAGCTCGTTTCGCCGCGCCAGCCCGGCTCCGGCCGCCAGCCGCCGCTCCCCGCGCCGACGAGCCCGGCGAACCGCTCGCGGCCCAGCTGCTCGCGCGGCGAGGGGCGCGGCCGCGACTGGGTCCGGTGGACACCGCCCTCGTCCTTCCAGCGCAGCTCGGGTGCGACGGGGTCGCCGCGGAGCATCGCGTCGATCGTCTCGGCGACGTCGGCGTGAACCATGACCCGCTCGCGATCCTGGATCTCGACGATCACGTCGAACGTCGGCGGCGCCTTCCGCTCCAGGACGCTCTTCTGGCTCCGGCGGCGGCGGGCTTCCTCGTCGCCGAGGGTGACGCTCTGGATGCCGCCGATCAGGTCGGAGAGGGTCGGGTTCAGCATCAGGTTGTCAAGGTTGTTGCCGTGGGCCGTGCCGATCAGCTGGACGCCGCGCTCGGCGATCGTCCGGGCGGCGACCGCCTCCAGCTCCGTCCCGATCTCGTCGATCACGATGACCTGCGGCATGTGGTTCTCCACCGCCTCGATCATCACCTCGTGCTGGAGCGAGGGCGTCCGCACCTGCATCCGGCGCGCCTTGCCGATGGCGGGATGGGGGATGTCGCCGTCCCCCGCGATCTCGTTCGACGTGTCGACCACCACCACGCGCTTGCCCAGGTCGTCGGCGAGGACGCGCGCGGCCTCGCGCAGCATCGTGGTCTTGCCGATGCCCGGCCGGCCCATGATCAGGATCGACTTCCCGGACTCCACGAAGTCGCCGATGATCTCGATCGTGCCGTAGACGGCCCGCCCGATCCGGCAGGTGAGCCCCACGATCTTGCCGGCCCGGTTGCGGATCGCGCTGATGCGGTGGAGCGTCCGCTCGATGCCGGCCCGGTTGTCGTCCCCGAACGTCCCGATCCGGTCGACGACCTCCGCGATGTCGGCCTCGGTGACCTCGCGGTCCAGGAGGATCACCTCGCTGTCTGGAAAGCGCGCCTCCGGGACGCGACCGAGGTCCAGCACCACTTCGATGAGCTCGGTCCGGTTCGGCAGTGCGTGGATCGCGGCCACGATCTCCGGGGGCAGCGCGCCGAGCAGTGCGTCGAGGTCGTCGGTCAGCTCGCGGGTCGGATGGTCGGCCATGCCCTCCCCTTCAGCGGATTGCCGGCACCAGGGCCGGCTCAGCGACGCGGACGAGCGTCTCCTTCATCAGGAGCGTGACGGTCGCGATGGTCGTGAACCCCTCGTCCTCCATGCGGTGCTCGAGGGGCGATTCGTACGTCCGGACCGGGGAGATCACCCCGTGGTCGTGGCCGTGGTCGCGCTTCTCCGCCCGCGCCCCGATCACGCCCAGGCCGAACCGGACGAGGGGCGCTGCGTCGGTCCCGGGCCGGGCAAGCACCCGCAGGTAGTGCGGCTGGTCCTCCTTGGCCACGCCCACCTGGACGAAGCCCTGGAGCTGCGTCGGGTCGGCCGCGCCTTCTTTGGCTTCCTGGACGAATGACTCCACGTCGGCGAAGCGGAGGATCGGCGTCAGGCTCGAGCGGGGCATGAGCGACCCGGAGGCGTTCCGCTCCCAGTCCGCGATCCGGTGCATCTCCAGGCGCGCCACGGGCGCCGGCGTCACCACGCTGTACAGGCGGAAGAGCGCGACCGCGTCGGTCGGGCTGACGGGCCGGATCCCGAGCGCCGCGGCCTCGTCGTCGCCGAGCGGCTCGGGGGGCGGCAGGCGGGACGGCCGGAAGCAGACCAGCTCACTCCCGTAGCGCATGAAGCCGGCCTGCATGAAGAGCTCGACGTTCCCGTCGACGTCCGCGCACGCCACGTGAAAACGGCTGGCGCCGCGCTTCGCGCCGTCGCGGAGGCACGCCTGGAGCATCCGATAGCGGATGTCGCCCGCGTCCGCCAGCCCGATCGCGTCGAGCTCGACGACCGTCCACTCGTCGCGGGCGCTGTCGCGCTCCACGCGCAGGAGCCCGCCCAGGTGCCCGTCGAGCTCGTGCACGTAGAGCAGGTCGTTCGGCCGGAAGGCGCCGAGCGGCAGCCGGAAGAGGGTGAAGACGCCGATCGGCGGGCCGGCCAGCGGCAACCCGAGCGACCGCGCGCCCGTGTCATCTGCCTGGGCGAGCCGGGACAGCTCCCCGAGCGCGGACAGGTCGGTCAGGCGTGCGGGGCGAACCCTGCCTCCCCGTCCCGCGAAGGACCCTTGCCGCCCGGTCATGATCCGGCACCGGCGCGACGGGTTGGGTGGGGTCGACGCCCGCTTCCCTCGCCGGGGCTGGCGTGCTCGGCGGCCATGGTGGCGACCAGCCGGTGGAAGCGGGTCTCGCCGGCGAGCTCCGGGTGGAACGCCGTCGCGATCACGTTCCTCTCGCGCACGGCGACGATCCGCCCGTCGTCCAGGCGGGCCAGCACATCCACCCCCGGGCCGACCTCCTCGACGACCGGCGCACGGATGAAGATGGCATGGACCGGCGTGTCGCCGAGGATCGGCACCTTCACCTGCGTCTCGAACGAGTCGAGCTGGCGCCCGAACGCGTTGCGGTTCACCACGATGTGGAGGAGCGGGAGCACGGGCTCCTCGCTGCCGGTGATCTCCGTGGCGAGGATGATCATCCCGGCGCACGTGCCGAGGATCGGCGCACCCGACCGGCCCAGGGCGAGGATCGGGTCGCGCAACTCCCAGCGCTCGATCAGCCGGCGGATCGCCGTGCTCTCGCCGCCGGGGAGGATCAGGCCCGCGACCCCGTCCAGGTCGGCCGGCAGGCGAACCGCCACGCCCTCCACGCCGACCGCGGCGAGGGTCGCGATGTGCTCGCGGAACGCGCCCTGGACCGCCAGCACGCCGATCTTCACGCGTGGGCTCCGGTCACGGGTCGTGGGTCGTCGGCGGGACGTCGCGACGGGTCCGGGCGGTGGATCTCACCGGCCGGTTCCGCCGCAGCGCGCGTCGGGTCTCGTCGACTACCAGCCCCGGATCGCGAGGCGCTCGGCATCGGGGATCGCCTCCAGCGCGATTCCGCGCATGGCGGCCCCCAGCCCCTTCGAGACCTCGGCCAGGATCTTCGGGTTGTCGAAGTGCGTGGTCGCCTGGACGATCGCGGTTGCCATCCGGGCCGGGTCCTCGCTCTTGAAGATGCCGGATCCGACGAACACGCCGTCGGCGCCCAGCTGCATCGCGAGGGCGGCATCCGCGGGGGTCGCGATGCCACCGGCCACGAAGTTCACGACGGGCAGGGCGCCGGCCCGGGCAACGTCGCGGACCAGATCGAGCGGGGCGCGCAGATCCTTGGCGGCGACGAACAGCTCGTCCTCGCGCATGGAGGCGAGCCGGCGGAGCTCCGCGTTCACGGTGCGGATGTGGCGGACCGCCTCGACGATGTTGCCCGTGCCGGCCTCGCCCTTGGTGCGGATCATCGCGGCGCCCTCGGAGATCCGGCGAAGCGCCTCGCCCAGGTCGCGGCAGCCGCAGACGAAGGGGACCTTGAAGGCGTGCTTGTCGATGTGGTTCGCCTCGTCGGCCGGCGTGAGGACCTCGGACTCGTCGATGTAGTCCACCCCGAGCGCCTCGAGGATCTGGGCCTCCACGAAGTGGCCGATGCGGGCCTTCGCCATGACCGGGATGCTCACCGCGGCCATGATCCCCTCGATCATCGCCGGGTCGCTCATGCGCGCGACGCCGCCCGTGGCGCGGATGTCGGACGGGACGCGCTCGAGCGCCATCACGGCAACCGCGCCGGCGTCCTCGGCGATCCTGGCGTGTTCGGGCGTGACGACGTCCATGATGACGCCGCCCTTGAGCATCTGTGCGAGGCCCTTCTTGGTGGCCCAGGTGGACGATTCGACGGTCATGTCTGTCAGGGTTCCCTGGTCTGATGAGCGCAGGTTCCGGGAGCAACCGGCTGGGGGGTCATGCCCGCCGTGGGTCACGCCGTCGCCCGCGCGCGTGACCCGATTATAGCCGAGGGGTCGCCGGCGCCCGAACGGGGCCCTCGGGTGACCCTCGGCAGCCCGCGGCTCGCTAGGATTCGGGCTCATGCACCCCGGCCCTGACGCGCCCACGGACCTCGCGGCGCTCGCCGCCGAGATCGTCGCCTGCCGCGCGTGCCCGCGCCTCGTGGCATGGCGTGAGGCGGCCGCGGCCGACCCCCCGGCGCGCTTCCGTGGCGAGCGGTACTGGGCGAGGCCGCTGCCCGGCTGGGGCGACCCCGGGGCGCGCATCGTGCTGGTCGGGCTGGCCCCGGCCGCGCACGGCGGGAACCGGACCGGGCGCGTCTTCACGGGCGATCGGTCGGGCGATTTCCTGTTCGCCGCGCTGCACCGGGCCGGGCTCGCGAGCCAGCCGACCTCGACCCGGCCGGGCGACGGCCTGGAGCTGCGCGGCGTCTACGTGACCGCTGCCGTGCGGTGCGCGCCGCCCGCGAACACGCCCAGCCCGGCGGAGCGAGACCGCTGCGCGCCGTTCCTCGCCCGGGAGCTGGCACTCCTCGGGAACGCGCGGGTGATCGTGGCGCTCGGCGCGTTCGGCTGGGCAGCCGCGTTGCGCGCGATCGAGGCGACCCACGGCCGCCTGGCGCGTCCGCTGCCCCGCTTCGGGCACGCGGCGGAGGGAGCCGTCGGTCGCACTGTGCTCGTCGCGACATTCCATCCGAGCCAGCAGAACACGTTCACCGGCCGGCTCACGGCACCCATGCTCGACGCCGTGCTGGCCCGTGCGCTGGAGCTCGCATCGACCGGGTTCGGGTACCCTTCCCCGCCATGAACAGCTCCGCCCCGAGCCGGACCGGCCGCGTCGACC
Source organism: Chloroflexota bacterium (assembly GCA_034435355.1). Classification (GTDB taxonomy): domain Bacteria; phylum Chloroflexota; class Limnocylindria; order Limnocylindrales; family CSP1-4; genus CTSoil-043. Next base: position 37,257 of record DAOTXE010000041.1, on the reverse strand, counting down.
GGGTCAACGTGTCGAGGGGCGGCGTGCCGAAGCTGTCCGTTCCCGGCACCATGGTCCGCAGGCTGGGTCTCGACGGCGACGGGCACGCAACACCGGAGCCGACCCACGGCGGGGAGATGCAGGCAGTCTCGCTCTATTCGGTCGAGGCGCTCGCCCGCGTCGCGGCCGATGGTCACGCGGCATTCCCGGGCGCCTTCGGAGACAACCTCACGCTCCAGGGAATCGACTGGGCGGCCCTCGGTGTGGGCGACCGCCTGGCGATCGGCCGGGGCGGGCTGCTCCTCGAGCTCACGAAGCAGGTCGCCCCGTGCCAGACCATCGCCCACTGGTTCGTGGATCGCGGCATCGCGCGGATCAGCCCGAAGGTTCACCCGGAGGATGCCCGCTGGTACGCGCGGGTGATCGTCGAGGGGCCGGTGGCAGAGGGCGATCTCGTCGAGGTGCTCCCCACCGCTGGTTGAGCGGGCCCACGCCCCGGGCGGCGGCGCCCAGGTCCCGGCGCGCCCCTCCCCGCCCACCGGTTGCGCCACGCGGCCCGGGAGCCCGTGCCCTTCGGCCCATGACGAACAGCAGGGCCGTTCGCCACCCTCGAGGGATGTTCACTCGCCTGCGCCGGCTCCACCCGGCGCTCATCCTCGCGGCGCTCGACCTGTTCGGGCTCACGGTCGCTTCCTATCTCTCCGTCGTCGAGCTCGGCGGCGGCGTTCCCGTGTGCGGCCCGGTCCACGGCTGCGAGACGGTCGCACGTTCGCAGTACAGCCGGATCGGCGACGTCCCAGTGGCCGTGTTCGGGGTCTGCCTGAGCGTGGTCCTCCTCGCTGCGGCACTGGCCTGGTGGCGAACCGGCGACCGGCGCCTGCTCGCGACGCACTACGGGCTGAGCCTGGCCGGGGTCACGTTCGAGGTGTATTTCTCGTACCTCCAGGTCTTCGTCATCGATGCGATCTGCGTGTGGTGCGCCTCATACGGGATCAGCCTGGTCCTGCGCTTCCTGATCGCGCTCTGGGTGTGGCTGCGCCGGGACCGGATCGCCTCGCCGGCCGCCGGCTGGTAGGGCCCGCGCGCCCCTCCCCGCGCGGGAACTGGCCGACTCGCCCGGAGCCTGCTCCTGCTACGATCGCCGGGCATGGACGGCGTGGTGCTCGTGCTGAACCAGAACTACGAGCCGCTGAACGTCTGCAACGTGCCCCGGGCCTTCCGCCTGGTCTTCGGGTTCAAGGCGGAGGTCGTGGAGTACGACCACCAGACGTTCCACACGCCGCGCGCCGCGTATCGGGCGCCCTCGGTCATCCGCCTCCAGCACCAGGTTCGCCGGCCGCGCCCGCGCGTCAAGCTCAGCCGACGCGAGGTCTTCACGCGTGACCACCACACGTGCCAGTACTGCGGCCGCCAGGGCACCGACCTCACGCTCGACCACGTGATCCCGCGCCACCGCGGCGGGACCCACACGTGGGAGAACCTTGCCACCGCCTGCCGGAGCTGCAACCACCGCAAGGGCGGCCGAACCCCCGACGAAGCGCGCTTCCGCCTCCTGCGGGCCCCGTTCGAGCCCCGCAGCGACGTGTACTCGATCTTCACGCCGTTTCTGGCGGATGCCCGGAACGAGCCGTGGCGCGACTACCTCTTCCTCGGCAAGAATTGACGCACCCGGCCCAACCCACGCCCGAGTCCGAGGGCGACGCCGCGAGCGCGTCCGAGCTCGCGGCACGCGGCGGGCCGACGGCCGATCGAGACCGTGGCTCCCGTCCCGGGCACGCCCGCCCGATCCCGGCCGGGGTGCGCGCGATCGCGGCCACCCTCCGGGCCGGCGGGCACGAGGCCTATCTCGTGGGCGGCTGCGTCCGTGACCTCCTGCGCGGGGTGGAGCCCGCGGACTGGGACATGACCACGGACGCGCGGCCGGCGCAGCTCGTGGCGCTGTTCCCCGGTGCGCTCTACGAGAACCGGTTTGGGACGGTCGAGATCGACGTCGGCGGCCAGACCTACCAGGTCACGACGTACCGCCACGATGGCGCGTATTCCGATCATCGGCGGCCCGACGAGGTCGTGTTCGGCGAGCGCCTCGAAGACGACCTTGCCCGGCGCGACTTCACCGTGAATGCCATGGCGCTCGCCGTCGGGCCGGAGCCGGGCGCCGACGGCGTCGAAGGCGCAGGCGCTCCCGGCCCGATCGTCGCAGACTCTCCCGGCCCGATCGACGCGGCCGGCCCGGGAGCCCTCGTCGGCGCGGTGCACGACCCATTCGGCGGCCGGGCAGACCTCGCTGCCGGGATCCTCCGGGCGGTGGGCGACCCGGCGACGCGATTCCGCGAGGACGCCCTGCGCATGCTCCGCGCCGTGCGCTTCGCGGCCACGCTCGGGGTCGCCGTGGAGCCGGGGACGGCCGCCGCGATCGCGGAGAACGCGCCCCTCGCCCGGTCGCTCTCCGGCGAGCGGGTTCTCGCGGAGCTCCTCACCCTGCTCGCTGCGCCCGTGCCGTCCATCGGGCTGCGGATGGCGCAGGAGACGGGCCTGCTGGCGGCCATCGCCCCCGAGCTGGCGCGCCAGCGCGGCGTGCCTCAGGGCAAGGTCCTCGGCGAGGACCTGTGGGATCACACGTGCCGGACCGTCGACGCCGCGCCCCGGCCCGGCCCCGACGAGCCGCCGCTGCTCCGCCTGGCGGCGCTGCTCCACGACATCGGGAAGCCGGCGACGTTCGCGGACGGCCATTTCGTGGGCCACGAGGTGGTCGGCGCGACCCTGGCCGAAACCTGGCTCACCGCGCTCCACGCGCCGCGCTTCCTCACCGTCGACACAACGAACCTGGTCCGCCACCACATGTTCGCCTACGACCCGGGCTGGACCGACGCCGCGGTGCGCCGGTTCATCCGGCGCTGCGGGGCTTCGGCGGTCGACGACCTCCTCGACCTCCGGGCGGCCGACAACGTCGGCAGCGGGCTGTCACCCGACGCGGACGGTCTGGAGTCGTTGCGGGCGCGATGCCACGCGCAGCTGGAGGCCCGCGTGGCGCTCGACCTCTCGGGCCTTGCCGTGAACGGCGACGACCTGATGGCCACCCTCGGGATCCCCGCCGGACCCGCAGTCGGCGCGGTCCTCGACCGCCTCCTCGAGCTCGTGCTGGTCGACCCGATGCTCAACGACCGGTCGCTCCTGCTGGCGCGCGCGCGCGAGCTGGTCGCAGCCGAGCCGGGGCAGGGCGAGCCGACGTGATCGAGCAGCTCCTCCGGGCGGAGAACGCCATGGAGCTGGGACTCCTGGACCAGGCCGAGCAGATCTACGCCCAGACGCTGGCCCACGACCCGGCCAACGCGATCGCGCTCGTCGGGCTCTCGCGCGTCGCGCTCGAGCGCGGCGACGAGGCGGCGGCGCTGGAGCACGCTCGGCGGGCCCGTTCGATCGACCCGGAGAATGCGCAGGCGGGCCGGATGGTCGATCGACTCGAAGAGGTCATCCGCGAGCGGGGCGACGCGATCCCCGAACCAGCGTCGACGGTCGGTCCGGAGGCCGCCCCGCGGCGGCGCGGCCTCCTGCGCCGGCTCACCGGGAGGTCCTGAGATGCGTGTGCTCGTCACCGGGGGAGCCGGCTACGTCGGCTCCGTCTCCGTCGAGGCGCTCGTGGCCGCCGGCCACGATGTGCTCGTGCTCGACGACCTGTCGAAGGGGCATCGCGACGCCCTCCCGGATGGCATCCCCCTCGTGGTGGGCAGCTACGGGGATCGCGCGGTCGTCGGGCCGCTCCTCGCGAAGACGCCGGTCGATGCGGTGCTCCATTGCGCAGCGCGCTCGCTCGTCGGCGAATCGGTGGTCAACCCCGCCCTGTACTACCGGGAGAACGTCGCCGGCGGGGTCGCGTTCCTGGAGGCGCTCCGCGAGGCGGGCGTTCGCCGGTTCGTGTTCAGCTCCACGGCCGCGGTCTACGGCACGCCGGCGAGCGTCCCGATCCGCGAGGACGCGGTGCTCGCGCCGATCAACCCGTACGGTGAGACGAAGCGAACGGTGGAGGGCGCGCTGCGCTGGTACGCCGCTGCGTACGGCCTGCGGAGCGTGAGCCTGCGCTACTTCAACGTGGCCGGCGCGTCTCGCAGGAACGGCGAGGTGCACGACCCGGAGACGCACCTCATACCGAACGTGCTGGCCGCCGCCGAGGGACGGGCCGCGCTGACCGTCTTCGGGACCGACTACCCGACCCCGGACGGGACATGCATCCGCGACTACCTCCACGTGGAGGACCTCGCGCGCGCACACGTTCTCGCCCTCGAGGCGACCTCGCCGGACGATCCGCGGACGGCGGGGGCGGATCCGGGCGGGGCCACCGCCCGTGCCATCAATCTCGGCAACGGCAGCGGCTTCAGCGTCAGCGACGTCCTCTCGGCCGCCGAGTCGGTCGTCGGCCGCCCGATCCCGCACGCCACCGGTGAGCGCCGCGCCGGTGACCCGCCCATCCTCGTGGCAGATGCCGGGCGCGCCGAGGCGATCCTCGGCTGGCGGGCCGAGCACCGCGACATCGTGGAGATCGTCGCGTCGGCCTGGGCCTGGCGACAGGCGCACCCGGGCGGCTACCGCGCCTGACCGCCTGGTTGCCTGCAACCGAATCGAAACGGAAGCGGGACTCCGGCGGTACTGACCCCCGCGCCGGCGTGCGCGTAGGTTCGTGCTCCCGGGACCGCGTCCCGCGTGGCGGACGAGGTGGCCTCGCCGCCGGCCCGGGGACCCGCCCAGCTGAGGACGTACCGATGAGCGCACTCGACCTGCATACCTCCTTCTCCTCGACCCCGCACGCTCCGCGAGGGGCCGCCAGCGCGAGCCGGCTCGCGTCCGGTACGGTCGTCTGCGACGCGTGCGGCTGCCGGCTGACCGCAAACGACACCAGCGACAGCGCAGACCGGGGCTGGCGGCACTTCGCCGGCAACGCGGGCCGCGACGCGCGTGGGTGCACCGTCGCATGCGCGGAGATGCCCCACAGCCTCGCCTGAACCGCGGCCGGCCCGGCCGCCGGCGATCCCCGACGCAGGCGGAACGCCCCGGCCCCGTGACCGGGGCGTTCGCGCGACTGGGCCCGGCACGCCCGGCGCGTATGATCGGGAGCATGGACGCAGATCCCGGCACCTGGCGGCCACAGGGATTCGGACGGCGGCGCGTGAGCGATGTCGCCGACCCCGTCATCGAGCCGGCCTGGAGCGGCGTCCGGGTTCTCGCCCATCTCGACGCCGCCGCGTCTCGCGCGGTCATCCTCGACGAGGACGGCGAGGACCTGGCCCCCGACCACGCCCCCGTCGCGCAGGCCCTGCTTGCCGCCCTCGCGGCCGAGACCGCCGTCATCGACGGCTACCTCACAGACCAGGCTACGCGCTCGAGCGTCGGCCGGCCGATCGTGGACACCGAGGTCCCCTCGTTCGGCCAGCAGGCCAGCCAGATGTTCCTGGGAAGCCAGGGACGCGACCTCATCGGCGGCCGCCTGATGGCCGAGGATCTCGGGCGGCTGCGGACGCTCGAGGATGTGGGCGGGAAGCCCGAAGAGTCCCCGATCGCCTTCGTCGCCGTGGACCTCCTCGCGCTCGACGGCGAGCCGCTCGTCCGGATCCCGCTCCTCGAGCGCAAGCGGCTGATGGAAAGCGTCCTCGGCGAGGGCGACCTGGTCCGCCGGACACCCTACGTCCGCCCGCCCGCCTCGCCCTTCATCCTGACCTGGCGCTCGCTTGGGTTCGGCGGCCTCGCCTACAAGGCCGCGAACAGCCGTTACCTCCCGGGCGCACGGAACGACGAGTGGTGCCTGGCGCGGATGCCCCGTCGCTGACGGCCGGGCGCGGCCGGGCGGCCGGGCGGCCGGGCGGCCGGGCGGCCCGGCGGCCGGGCGGCCTGATTGCCGTGGTAGGGTAGGAGCGTGGTCGCCTCGCTCCTGACCCCGGCCCTCCAGTCGGAGCTCCAGCGGCTGGGGCACGCCGACATCATGGTCGGCATCCCCAGCTTCAAGAATGCGTCGACCATCGGCTACGTCGTCCGCGCCGCGCAGGCCGGCCTCGTCCAGTACTTCCCGGACCTCCGGCCGCTCCTCGTCAACGCCGACGCCGGCTCATCGGACGGGACCCAGCGCGTCGTGGCGGAGACCGAGCCACCCGACTACGTCGAGCGGATCCTGCTCGTCCGGCCCACCAACCGCCTCGAGCGCCTGACGCTCACCTACCCCGAGGTGGACGGCGTGGGCGGCAAGGGCGCGGCGCTGCGCACGATCTTCGAGATTGCCGCCGCGCTCGACGTCCGGGCGCTCGTGGTCGTCGACTCGGACCTTCGATCGATCGGTCCCGAGTGGGTGGAACTCCTGGCCGGGCCGATTCTCAAGGGCGGCTTCGACTTCGTGGCGCCCCTCTATGCCCGCCACAAGTACGACGGCACGATCACGAACACCGTCACCTACCCGCTGACCCGGGCGCTGTACGGCCGGCAGATCCGCCAGCCCATCGGCGGCGACTTCGGCGTCTCGGGCGACCTCGTGCGCCACTACCTCGCCCAGGACGACTGGACCCCCGAGGTGAGCCGGTTCGGGATCGACATCTGGATGACCACCCACGCGCTCACCGGCGGCTTCGCCGTCTGCGAGGCGCGCCTGGGCGCGAAGATCCACGACCCGAAGGACCCGTCGTCGGACCTCGGGCCGATGTTCCGGCAGGTGGTCGGCACGCTCCTGGCGATGGCCTGCCGCCACCCCGAGGCGTGGCTCGACGTCCACGCGAGCCACGAGATCCCAGCCTACGGCTTCGAGCGCATGGTCGAGCCGATCGCGCTCAACGTGAACACGCTGCGTCTCCTCTCGGAGTTCGACGCCGGGCGGATGACGCTCGCCTCGACCTGGCAGGCGATGCTGGCTCCGGTCCATGCGGCGGCCGCGATCGAGCTCTCGCGAGAGGCGGGACGGCTCGCCGAGACGGCCGCGAGGCGGCTGGGCCTCGGCGGCGAGGGCGGGTCCGGCGACCACGTCACCACCGAGGAGATGTCGGAGGTGGTCGCCGCCTACAGCTTCCCCGACGAGCTGTGGGCCGGCATCGTCTACGACCTCGTGGTGGCCGCGCACCGCGAGATCGTGCCCCTCGAGACGCTCGTCGCCGCGCTCGTCCCGCTCTACTTCGGGCGCGTGGGCAGCCTGATCGTCGAGACGCGCCATCTCGACCAGGCCGACGCGGACGAGCGGGTCGAGCGCCAGGCCCGCGCCTTCGAGCTTCGCAAGCCGTATCTCGTCGAGCGCTGGAACGAGGCGCAGGGGCGGTCTCGCCCGCCAGCGGTGGTGCCGTGACGCCGAGGCCGCCACTTCCCGGGCGGATCCTCATCCCGGTCGCGAACCCGGCCACCGCCGAGGAGCTGATCCGGATCGGCGCGGCGCTCCTGGACCCGCGCGCCGGCGAGCTCACGGCCCTCGGGATCGTCGAGGTTCCGGAAGACATGCCGCTCTCGGAGGGCGCCACGAAGGCCCGCCAGGCACGCCGCCTGCTCCAGAAGGTGCTCGACTACGCGCCGGAGGGCACCCAGGTTCGCCCGGTGGTCCGGATCGGGCGCCATGCCGCCCAGGGGATCGTGGAGGCGGCGGTCGAGCTCGAGGCGGACCTCGTCATCTTCGGCTGGGGCGGCCGGCCTCTCGGACGAGCCGGAGGCGCCCGGCCCGGCCCTCGCGCCGGGGTCGAAGGTGCCGAGCCGGCCGGGGCGACCTCCGTCTTCAGCCCCACGATCGATGCCGTCGTGCGCGAGTCCCCTTGCGACATCGCGGTCGTCAAGCAGCGGCCGATCGCGGAGATCCACCGCATCCTGGTCCCGGTCCGCGGCGGCCCGCACGCGGAGCTGGCGCTGGGGTTCGCCGACGCGCTTGCGCGCCGGCACGGGGCCCACGTCACCGTGCTCCACGTCGTGCCACCGGGCCTGACACCGAGCGTCCGCGCCCAGGCGGAGCAGGCACTTGCCGCGTTCCTGCGGCTCCACGCGCGCGGCCGCGCTGACGGCATCCTGCGCGAGGCGACCAACGTCCGGAACGCGATCCTGCGCGAGGCGGACAAGTCGGACCTCGTGATCATGGGCGCCTCGGCGGCCCCCGAGGGATCGGCGGTCGCCAGCTTCCTGTTCGGGATCCTGCCCGAGACCATCGCCGCGCGTTCCCGGCCGCCGGTGATCGTGGTGAAGACCCGCGAGCGGATCAACACGGCCACGTTCGAGGCGCTGGCCTCCCGAGGCGAGACCCTGGCGGCGGCCGAGCGAGCGGTCGAGCAGTCGCGGGCCGTGCCGGCCCGGGTCGAGCGCTGGTTCGCCGAGTCCAACTTCCACCACTCCGAGTTCCACGACCTGCGCCGTCTCGTCGCGCTCAAGGAGAAGCAGGGCCTGACGGTGAGCCTCGTCCTGCCGACGCTGAACGAGGCGGCCACGATCGGCCCGATCGTCCGCCGCGCCCGGCTGATGCTGATGCACGCCGTGCCGCTCGTGGACGAGCTGATCGTCATCGACTCGGCGTCCGCCGACGCGACCCGCGAGATCGCGGCGCGCGAAGGCGCGCGGGTCGTCGAGCACCCGGACGTGCTGGCCCGCTACGGCTCCTACCGCGGCAAGGGCGAGGCGCTCTGGAAGAGCCTCTTCGAGTCCAGCGGCGACATCATCGTGTGGTGCGACACGGACGTCCACAACTGGCACCCGCGGATGGCGTACGGGACGCTCGGCCCACTCCTGGTCGAGCCGCGGATCCAGTACGTCAAGGGCTACTACCAGCGCCCGATCGTCGAGGGCGGCGTCCTCCGCGAGGGCGGCGGCGGCCGCGTCACCGAGCTGGTCGCGCGTCCGCTCATCAACCTCTTCTACCCGGACCTGTCGGGCTTCATCCAGCCGCTCGCGGGCGAGTACGCCGGCCGGCGCAGCCTGCTCGAGACGATCCCCTTCTTCACCGGCTACGCCGTCGAGATCGGGCACCTGATCGATATCGCCGAGCGGGGCGGGCTCGGGGCGCTCGGCCAGGTCGACCTGGAACGGCGCCTCCACCGCAACCAGGAGCTCGAGGGGCTCTCGCGGATGAGCTTCGTGATCATCCAGGCCGTCATGAAGCGGCTGGAGGAGCGCGGCCGCGCCCGGCTCTTCGCGGAGATCGGGTCCACGATGAAGCTCCCGCGCTCCGGCGCCGACCGCCTCGGCCTGGAGATCATCGAGCTCGCGGATCGCGAGCGCCCGCCGATCATCCGGATCCCGGAGTACCTGGAGAAGCGCTCCGGGCGCACGGGAGGGTAGCGGGGTGCCCGGCGGGTCGCGCACCGTTCCACGCACGATCCTCGTCGCGCCCGACTCGTTCAAGGGCTCGCTCACGTCCGTCGAGGTCGCGCGCGCGCTCGCCGCCGGCTGGGCGCGTGCCCGCCCGGATGACACGCTGGTCCTCGCGCCGCTCGCCGATGGCGGCGAGGGAACGCTCGTCGCGATCGAGGCCGCGGGCGGCTGGACGTGGCAGGAGGCAGCGGCCCACGACCCGCTGGGCCGGCCGATCGTCGCCCGCTGGTTGCTCAACCTCGACGGGACGCGCGCGGTGGTGGAGCTGGCGGCCGCGTCCGGCCTCTCGCGGCTCGCCGGGTCGGAGCGCGAGCCGATCGGCGCGTCGACCTTCGGGACCGGCGAGGTGCTGCGTGCCGTCCTCGACGCGGGAGTCCGGCGGATCGACCTCGGGGTCGGCGGGAGCGCGACGACGGACGGCGGCCGGGGGATCGTCAGCGCTCTCGGGCTGCGCGTGATCGGGCTCGGGCTCCGCTCGACCGCCGGGCCGGAGCTCCTCGTGGATCTCCAGGGCCTCGACCCGCGCCTCGCGGAGGTGTCGTTGCGGATCGCCTGCGACGTGACGAACACGCTGCTGGGACCGAACGGCGCGGCCGCGGTCTACGGCCCACAGAAGGGCGCCGGCCCCGATGACGTGGCCGTGCTCGACGGAGCGCTTGCCCGCTGGGCCGACGCGCTCGAGGACGCGACCGGCCGCCGCGAGCGCGACACACCCGGCGCGGGCGCCGCGGGCGGTGCGACGTTCGGGCTCGCCTGTCTGCGCGACCGCTTCGCCGGCTTCGCGATCCTCCCGGGTGTCGACCTCGTGATGGAGGCCGCAGACTTCGATGCCAGGCTCGCCGAGGCCGACCTGGTACTCACCGGCGAGGGCCGCATCGATGCCCAGACCGCCTTCGGCAAGACGGCGCTCGGCGTGGCACGGCGGGCTGCCGACGCGGGCCTGCTATGCATCGCCGTCGGCGGCGGGGTCGAGCCAGAAGGCATCGCGGCACTCGCCGCCGTTGGTGCGATCGCTGTCCCGGTGACCGAGCGACCACAGGCGGTCGAGGAGGCGATGGCTGCCGGCGCCGCACCCGTCGAACGCTGCGGCGAGCGCCTCGCCCGGCTGATCGGGATCGGGCAGACCTTGTCGTCGGTCGCTTGAGCGGCAGACACGATACTCGAGCGTTGACTAAGTCCGGGGACTAAGTCATCCTTCGGGCATGGTCGAGACCGTCAACGTCCACGAAGCAAAGACGCACCTTTCGCAGCTGCTCGCGCGGGTCGAGGCAGGCGAGCGGATCGTGATCGCCCGCGCCGGGCACCCGATCGCGGAGCTGACCCCGATCGCACACGAGCGGACGCCACGTGTTCCCGGCCATGATCGAGTCGTCATCCACGACAACTTCGACGAACCGCTTCCGGAGTTCGAGGAGTACATGTGACGTGCGCGTGCTCCTGGACACGCACACCTTCCTGTGGTGGACGTCCGAAGACGGCAGGCGGCTGTCCGATCGGGCACGCGATCTCCTGATCGATTCGTCCACCGATGCGATGCTGAGCGTGGCATCGGCCTGGGAGATCGCGATCAAGGCTGCCACTGGGCGACTCGAGATCGACGGCGATCCCGAGGAATGGGTTCCCGAACGTATCCAGCGGTATGGGTTCTCGCCGATGCCCGTCGTGCTGGCGCACGCACTGCGGGCCGGCCGATTACCGGCGATCCATCGAGATCCATTCGATCGCCTCCTGGTGGCCCAGGCACAGGTCGAAGGGATCCCGATCGTCACGTCCGATCCTGCCATTTCGCGATACGACGTCGAAGTCATCTGGTGAGTCCCATTCCAAGCCGACGTCGAGAGCCTTCTCCGCCTTCGAGTGGCGCTGCGACCAGGAGACGACCCACGGCTCGCCGCCGAGTCGATCCCGCTGTCGCCTGGACGCGAAGCCTTCGGCGCCGTCGGCCCGGGCTCGTCGAGTTCGTCATCGAGGGCCTGAGCGGGCTGTACGGCGTGCCGGCGCCGGCGCAGCGCCTGGACCCGGTGAGCGAGCTGGTCCTCACGATCCTGTCGCAGAACACCGCCGACCTGAACTCCGAGCGGGCGTTCGAGGCGCTCCGCGCGACCTACCCGTCCGGCGGGCCGGTCACGACCCACCGCGTGCTGCGCCCCGACGGCACCGAGGCGCCTCCCGAGGGGTGGGGCGGCGTGGGGCTGGCGCCCGGCGCACCGCCCGACTGGTCGGCCGTCGAGGGCGAGGACGTCGCCGCGCTGATCGAGGTCATCCGGATCGGCGGCCTCGCCAACCAGAAGGGACCCCGGATCCAGGCCGCCCTGCGCGCGATCCGGGAACGGAGCGGAGGCTACGACCTGGGCTTCCTCGCCGGGCTGCCACCGCGCGAGGCACGCGACTGGCTCACGGCGATCCCGGGGATCGGCCGCAAGACCGCATCGATCGTCCTGCTCTTCTGCTTCGGGATGCCGCTGATGCCGGTCGACACGCACGTGGAGCGGGTGAGCCGCCGCATCGGCCTCGCGCCACCCGCGGCCGGCCCCGACGAGCAGCACGAGATCTACGCGCATCTGCTGGCACCCGACCAGTTCTACGCCGCGCACGTGCTGCTGATCCAGCACGGGCGACGGACCTGCGACGCCCGCCGGCCCGCCTGCGACCGCTGTCCGATCGCTCCGCGCTGCCGCTTCTTCGACCCGCGAGCGGCGTGAGGCCGCGGCACTCGACCTCCCTGTCCCGGCGCAAGGGGGCGACCTCCCGGACCCGGCGTATGCGGGCGGCCGCTCCTCGGCGCATACGGCCTGGAGGCACCCTCCGTCCGATATGCCCGTAGCGGGCATATCGAAACCCCGGACGGTTCAGGCCGCGAATTGCGATGGGCCGCGAATAGCGATGGCCGCGGGCACGGCACCGACAGGCCACCCGCTGCCCGTATGCCCGCAAGTCGCATAGCCGACGGAGGACAAGCCCTGCTCGTTTTCCAGACCGAATGGGAGACGGCATCAACTGGGGCGGAAGACGGTCGCCGGCCCCAGCATCGCCGGCCCCAGGATTGCCTTGAGCCTCGATCGCCCGATCAAGCGTGGGCTATCCTCGAAGCGTGCTGATCCCCGGCGGGCCGGGCGGCCGTGAGCGCCCGGCGCGAATCCTCCTCGTCGACGACGACGCGAACCTGCTGGTCGTACTCGCCGAGCAGCTCCGCGCGGACGGCTACGACGTGGCGACGGCCCGCGACGGGGTGGAGGCGCTGCGCCGACTGGAGAACGCCTGGCCGGACCTCGTCCTGCTCGACATGATGATGCCGCGCCTGGACGGGATCTCCCTCGCCCGCGAGATCAAGTCCCGGGCCGATCTCCCGATCATCGTGCTGACCGCGATCGACATCGCTGACTCGAAGGCGGAGCTCCTCGACGAGGTGGCCGAGGACTACGTCACGAAGCCCTACCACTACCCGGAGTTGCGGGCGCGCATCAACCGCGTGCTCCGGCGCCTGGGGGACCGCCTGCCCGGCCAGCGGATCGTGCTCGGTCCCGGACTCGCGCTCGAGCTCGGCCGGCGGGCGGCGACCGTCAACGGGGCGGAGGTCTCGCTCACCCCGACCGAGTCGCGCCTCCTGTACGCGCTCGCCGCGAACCTGGGCAAGACCGTCCCGACCGAGACGCTGCTGGCTCGCGGCTGGGCCGACACGGACGGCGCCGATCCGTCGTATGTCTGGGTCACCATGCGACGCCTCCGCCAGAAGATCGAGCCCGATGCGAACCGGCCGCGCCACCTCATCACCGTTCGCGGGATCGGCTACCGCCTGGAGGCGGACCCGACGTGATCCCGTTCCGGGTTCGGATCACCGCGGCGCTGCTCATCGCGGCGCTGGTGCCGCTCGCCGCGTTCGGCGTGCTCTTCGTGCTCTCCGGCCGGGCCGATCCGGACGGCAGCCTGTTCCGGCTCCTGCTGGCCGCGTTCGTCATCGCGGCGCTGCTCGGGGTCGGGATCGCGTTCGTGGTGGCGGGCAGTCTCACTGCGCCGCTGCGGGCGCTCGCCGTCGCGCTCGACCGGATTGCGGCCGGCGACACGGGTACGCCGCTCCCGGCCCTCGCCGACGACGAGCTGGGGCGCCTGGCGGAGCGACAGAACCAGCTTGCCGGCGACCTTGTCCGCCGCAACCGGCAGGTGGCGCGGGTGGTCGACGCCGTGGGCACGTACTCGCCGCGCGAAGGCGCCGACCGCCTGGTGGATCTCGCGATCACCGACGCGCGGGCCGCGTTCGGGATGATCGACGCCCGGATCATGCTCGGCGAGCCCGCGACGATCCCGGTCGAGGAGCGCGTTCCCGGCGATCCCCTTCCGGTCCGGGCAGACCTCCGGGCAGGCGCCGAGCCGCTCGGCGTCCTCCTTGGGCATGCCCCCGCAACCGCGCGCTGGGATCGCGCCGACCAGGACCTGCTCGACCTGTTCGCCGCGGTCGTGGGCGTCGGCCTCCGCAACGCCGAGCTCTTCGCGCGGGTCGCCGACCAGAACGAGCGCCTCCGGGAGCTGGACGCGGCGAAGGACGACTTCCTGCGCGGCGTCAGCCACAACCTCCAGACGCCGCTGGCCCGGATCCGTGCCTACGCCGACCAGCTGGCCGCCGAAGCGCCCGACCGTCGCCTGGGGATCATCGCCGAGCAGAGCGACCGGCTCTCCCGAATGGTGCGCCAGCTCCTGACGGTCAGCCGGCTCGATTCTGGCGTGCTTCGCCCGGTGCCGGAGGTCGTCGCACCGGCCGGTCTGGTCCGACGTGCCTGGGAGGCGCTCGGCGCGACCGGTGTTCCGTTCACCCTCGACGATCGGTCCGGCGGCTGGCTCGCCCTGGCCGACCCCGACCAGGTGGACCAGGTGATCTGGGGCCTGCTCGACAACGCGGTGAAGTACGGCGGGGGCGCGCCGATCGCGGTCAGCATCGAGCTCGCGCCCAGCGGTGGAATGGGGGCCGCGTCCGGCGCAGGCACGCTGCGCATCCGCGTCGCCGATGCGGGTCCGGGGATCGCCGATCGCGATCGCGAGCGCCTCTTCGAGCGCTATGCCCGCGGCACCTTGCCCGCCGCCGAAGGCACGGGCCTGGGCCTCTACGTCTCGCGCGAGCTCGCACGGGCCAACGGCGGAGACCTGGCACTGGACATGAGGACGCCGCGTCCTGCTGATCGACAGGCCGGCACTGCGTCCGGATTCGGCGAATCGCCGGCCGGCATCGGCGCATCGTTCGTGCTTACGCTTCCGGCCGAGTCACCGACGGAAGGCTGACCCGTGCCGGTGGCCGACATGCGGGACAGGCCGACATGCGCGACGGTCGCGTGGTGGTAGCCTCATCCCATGCACCCTGACGACACGCCGGACAGGGCGGCCGACCCGCTCGAAGCCCGCACGATCCGGATGGTCCGCCGCCTCGACGCGCCGCCGACCCGGGTCTACCGCGCCTGGACGGTGCCAGAGGAGCTGATCCGCTGGTTCCCGCAGCGGATCGAGGGCTCGCTGGCGGTGGGAACCCGCAGCACGCTGGTCTTCCCCGATCAGCGGGTCTGGTGGGACGTGACGGTCCTCGAGAGCGACCGCCGCTTCGAGTTCCGCTGGCCGTGGCTGCCGGACGAGTCGTGGGAGACGACGGTCTCGGTGCGACTCGAGCGGGCGGGCTACGGGACGCTCCTCACCCTCACCGACGGCCCGTTCGACCTGCGGGTCCGGGGCGTGCTCGACGCCTACGCCGAAGCGCTCGAGGGCTGGGGAGAGGCGCTCGCCTGGCTCCGCGGCGTCGTCGACTTCTCGTCGGACCTGCGGCCCAGACGGTACTGATCGCCGGGACGGGCGCGAAGAACGCGCTCAGACGCCCCCGCCGGCATCACGGACGATCCGGCGCAAGAGGCCGGCGTGCCCAACGTCGCCTGTGGGTCGATCCGATCGAGATGGACCACGACGGTCCGCCTGGCAGGGTCGTCCGGGCAGCCCATCGCTGACACCGGCAGACCCTGAGCTTCCGCGTGCTGGCGGATGTGGCGCACCGTCGCCTGGGTGCGATCGATGTCCCCGATCAATCGTCGCTCTTTGCGAGGCCGATCGACGCCCAGGCGGCGATCCCGTCGAGGCGTCGCCAGGAACGAACGGAACGCCGGTGGCAGGGCGGGATCCTGGGTCGGCCGGGCCGAGTCCGGCGGGGTTGTTCGTCGCCGGCGAACAGATCCACTGGGGGCCGCACACGCCCGGCCTGCGACCCACGGATTCGGGCCATCTGTTCGCCGGGAACGACCCCGCACCCCGAGCGGACCGGCCTCGAACCGGCGACCGCATGTGGGAGCGGCGTCCTTCCGAAACGGCGGAGACGGCCCCAGCGAGGCATCCTGGAGAGGCACGCGCCGCGCCCGCCCCCGGCGCTCCGCCCGTGTTCCGGCCCGCGGCTCTCCCCGCCCCTACCTCCGGCTCGCGAACGCCGCCGTGAAGAGCGCCCGCGGGCCCGCCTTCTGCCCGTAGGTCAGCACGCCCGCGGCGTAGATGCGTGCCGCGACCCAGAGACAGGCAACGATCGCCACCAGGAGCAGCCCGGATGCGAGCGCAAGGTCGAGCGCCCCGGCTGTGCCGGTCGCGAACCGGGACAACATCAGGTAGGGGCTCACGAACGGGACGTACGACAGGATCACGACCCAGCTCGCGTCGGCCGGGATCAGGCCAGACGAGGTGTAGACCGCAACGAAGTAGCCCGCCATCCCCACCATCGTCATGGGCGCGACCACCGAGTTGATGTCCTCCATCCGACTCACCAGGGATCCGGCCGCGGCGTACAGGACTGCGTAGAGAAGGAACCCGAGCACGAACAGCACGGCGAACGCGGCCAGCAGGGACGGCGTCAGGCCGGACGCCGCCGATCCCGAGGCCGCAGACGATGCCCCCAGCAGCAGGGATGCGATCCGGTCCTGCAGGAGGAACGCGATCACGGCGGGCACGATCGCGGCCCCGTACTGGGTCAGGCCGAGCGCACCGACGCCCAGCACCTTGCCGGCCAGGAGGTCGAACGGGCTCGCGGCGTTCAGGACGATCTCCATGACCCGGCTGCTCTTCTCCTCCGCCACCGACATCGCGACCCACTGGCCGTAGAGGATGATCGCAACGAACAGGAAGATGACCAGGGCCTGGCCCGTCAGCGAGCTTCCGACCTCCCCCGCGAAGTCCTTCGGCTTCTCGCCGGGCGCGGCCGGCGCCGGGCCGACGACGTCGACCGAGGGCGGGATGCTCAGCGCGCCCAACTGCTCGGCCGGGTAGCCGCCGCGCAGGAGACGATCCGTTGTGGCGAGAACGCTCGCGGCCTGGCGCAGCAGCGTCGGGATGCGGAGCGTCGGGCCATCCTTGGAGATGATCGTGAAGGCGAGATCGCCGGATGGGCCGCGTTGGATGTCGAGAACCGCGGCGAGGCTGCCATTCGCGACGTCCGCGCGACCCGTCGCGGAGTCCGCCACCGCGCTGAAGGTGAAGGGACCCGTGCCGTCCGGCGTCGCCGGCAGGTTGACGGTCGTGTTCAGGCGCGCGATCGGGTCAAACGAGAGGTTCGTGCCGGCAAAGACACCCACCTTCGCGGTCGAGTCGTGGTCGAGCCAGCGGACGGCGAGGGGCGCCAGCGTGACGACGACGGCGACGGCGGCCAGGAAGAGCGTGGCGACTCGGAAGCTGCGGGTCCGGACGCGGACGAGGTACTCACGCCGGGCGACCGTGACGATGTTCGCGTGGCGGAAGCGCATGCTCAGACCCCTCCGTTCACGGGAAGGCCGGCAAGGGTGCGTTCCTCGTCGGGCGCCGCCTTCCGACCCACCAGGTCCACGAACACCTGCTCGAGCGACGGATCGGCGATCTCGAAGCGGGTCACGCGTTCGCCGTGCTCGATCGCCGCATGGAGGATCGACTCTGGGTCGCGGGGCGGGACCACCTCGATCTCGCTGTAGTCCAGGCCCGCCCGTCCGACGTGGACGCCGTCCAGCCCGGCCAGCCAGGCCAGCCCCGGGTCGCCGGCCACGCCGAGGCGCACGACGCGCTTGCCGCTCGCCCGCTTCACCTCGGCCGTCGGGCCGTTCGCGACGAGACGCCCGGCATCGATGATCGCGACCGCATCGCACAGCTCCTCGACAGTCTCCATCTGGTGGGTGGAGAAGATCAGCGTCTTGCCCCGCCCGCGCATCTCAAGGAAGGCCGCCTTGAGGAGCGCAACGTTGACCGGATCAAGGCCACTGAACGGCTCGTCCATGATCAGGACGTCCGGGTCGTGGAGCACCGCCGCGATGAACTGCACCTTCTGCTGGTTCCCTTTGGAGAGCTCCTCGGCACGCCGGTCTGCGTACTCGGGCACGCGGAAGCGCGTCAGCCAGCCCCGAACATCGGCGGCGGCCGTCCTCCGGGGGACGCCGTACAGGCCGGCGAAGAACACGAGCTGCTCGAGGACCTGCATCCGCGGGTAGAGACCGCGCTCTTCGGGGAGGTACCCGAAGGTTCGGCGCGGGAGGTCCGTGGATGGCCGGCCCTGCCAGGTCACCGTGCCCGTGTCGGCGCGGAGGATGTCCAGCACGATCCGCATCGTGGTGGTCTTGCCGGCCCCGTTTGCGCCGAGGAAGCCGAAGACCTGCCCGGGCTCCACCCCGAAGGTGATCCCGTCGAGGGCCTGGGTCTCCCCGAAGCGCTTCCGAAGGTCGGTGATCTGGAGGCTCATGGGCGGCGGGGGTCTCCGGTGGGGGCATCGGGCGTGACGTTCCTCAGGGTACCGTCGAGCACGTCCCGTCGCGGCGCGCCCCGGGCGGCCGCACAGCGGGTACGATCGCGGCATGGATCCCGCGGACGCGCTCATCGAGACGATCCGGCGCTCGGTCATCGGCGACGACGAGGCCGTGGCCGGCCCGTTCGGGATCCGGCGGGTGACCTACGCCGACTACACGGCGTCGGGCCGCTCGCTCACCTTCATCGAGGACTACCTGCGCGACGCGGTCCTGCCGCTCTACGCGAACACGCACACGGAGTCGAGCGGGACCGGCCTCCAGACGACGCGCTTCCGGGCCGAGGCGCGCGAGCTGATCCGGCGGGCCGTCGGGGCCACCGACGAGCACGCGGTCGTCTTCGTCGGCTCGGGGTCCACCGGGGCGATCAACCGGCTGGTGGACGTCCTGGAGATCCGCCTGCCGGCCGACCTCGACGATCGCTACGGGCTCCGGGCGCAGATTCCCCCCGACGAGCGGCCGGTGGTCTTCGTCGGCCCGTACGAGCACCACTCCAACGAGCTTCCCTGGCGCGAGTCCCTCGCCGACGTCGTCGTGATCCACGAGGACCGCGACGGCCGGATCGACGCGGACCACCTGGTCGCGGAGCTGGCGCGCCACGCCGACCGGGCACTCAAGATCGGCTCCTTCTCGGCGGCCTCAAACGTGACGGGCATCCTCTCCGACGTCCGCGGGATCAGCGCGATCCTCCATGCCCACGGCGCGCTGGCCTGCTGGGACTACGCCGCGGCCGCGCCTTACGTCGGGATCGACATGGCGGGAGACGGCCTCGACGCGATCTTCATCTCGCCCCACAAGTTCATCGGCGGCCCGGGCACGCCCGGGCTGCTCGTCGCCCGAAAGACCCTCTTCCGCAACCGCGTCCCGACCCAGCCGGGCGGCGGCACCGTCGCGTACGTCAACCCGTCCGAGCAGCTCTACCTCGACGACATCGAGCACCGCGAGGAGGGCGGCACGCCCGCGATCGTCGAGTCGATCCGGGCGGGCCTGGTCTTCGGGCTCAAGGAGGCCGTCGGCTTCGAGGCCATCCGCAGGCGCGAGGAGTCGTTCATCCACCGGGCCATCACCCGCTGGTCGGCCAACCCGGACATCGACATCCTGGGCAACCCGCGCGCGGACCGGCTCTCGATCGTCTCGTTCGTGGTGCGCCACGGGCAGGCCGATGGACCGACCCGCTACCTCCACCACAACTACGTGGTGGCGCTCCTCAACGACCTGTTCGGGATCCAGGCCCGGGGTGGCTGCTCCTGCGCCGGGCCGTACGGCCACCGCCTGCTGGGGATCGACCTGGAGCACTCCCACGCGTTCGAGCGCGAGATCGCGCGCGGCTGCGAAGGGATCAAGCCCGGCTGGGTCCGGGTCAACTTCAACTACTTCATCAGCGAGGCCGTCTTCGCCTACGTCCTCGACGCGGTGGACCTCGCCGCCGCCGAAGGCTGGCGATTGCTCCCGGCCTATCGGTTCGACCCGGCGAGCGGCCTGTGGAGCCACCGGGGCGGGGTCGTGGAGCCGCCGCTGTCGCTGGGCTTCATCCGCTACGAGGACGGCGCCATGCGCTACACCGCGCACCGCCACCGCGAGCCCGAGTCGCGCCTTGCCGACCACCTGGCGGAGGCACGGCGAATCTTCGCGGGCCCGCCGCCGGCCGCGGGAAGCCCGGAGCCGCTCGACGTCGGTGCGGACTTCGAGCACCTGCGCTGGTTCTGGCTCCCGGAGGAGATCGCCTCCGAGGCGTGACGTGCCGAACCGAAAACCGGCGTCCACGGACGCGGCCGGCGACAGTCCATTCGGCACGTGCATCGCCGGCGTGAAGTGGCCACGCTTCCGGAATGGTCGGGACGTTGGTCCGGCCCCACGCAGCATCCCGGGGCATCTCCGGCAGGATCGAAGCCCGCGTCCTGGGCGGGTTCGAGGTGATCGCGGGCGGCCGCCGCCTCGTCCGGGCCGACTGGCAGCGCGCTTCAGCGGAACGCCTGGTCAAGCTCCTTCTCGTCACACCGGGCCACGCCGTGTCACGCGAGGTGGCCGCGGAGAGTCTCTGGCCGGGCGCCGAGCCCGACGCAAGTCGAGCAAATCTCCGCAAGGCGCTCCACTTCGCCGGTCGCGCGCTCGGATCCACGGCTGACCTGACCTCCCGGCCGGGTTGGGTGGCGCTCGAGGGGAGCGACCTGGTCCCGGACCTGGATCGCCTCAGGGCGGCATTCGACCTGCTCGGCGCGACGCCGCCCTCCGCGGACGGGGAGGTGCAGCGGGCGATCGCGGTCATCCTCGAGCTGGGGCCGCGCGAGCTCCTCCCGGACGACACGTACGAGGACTGGCTCGTCGCGCCGCGCGAGCGGCTGCGGGCGCGATGGCAGCAGGTGGCTATCGTGGCCGCGCGCCGCGCATTCGCGTGCGGCCGGACCGACCAGGCCCGCGCGATCGCCGACCAGCTGCTCGACCGCGACCCGACTGACGAGGCTGCGCACCGCCTCGTGATCGAGCTGCTTGCGGCGGAAGGACGCCATCACGCCGCCCGGCGCCAGTTCGAGATGTGCCGTCACGCACTGCGGCAGTTGCTCGACGTCGACCCTTCGGACAAAACCGTGGCGACGTTCGGGGCGGCCGAGCGCGCGGCCTCGCGCGCGGTGGGGAGCACCGTAAACATGCCGCGCCTCGTGGCCAGGCAGTCGGAGTTCGAGCGCATCGAGGCGCTCCTGGACCGTGTGGCGGGGAGACGCGTCGCGGCACTCGTGATCCACGGACCAACTGGGATCGGCAAGACACGGCTGCTCGACGAGGTCTCCGGGTATGGTCGGGCAGCCGGCTGGCAGATCGTGGAGTGGCAGGCAGTCGAATCGGCGAGCGCACCCGCCTACGGACCCATCGGCCGCGGTCTGGCGGAGGGGCTGACCGTCGAGCAGGTGCAGACCTGGGCCGAGCCGGCCCGGAGCGGGATCGCGGCCGTGGCACCGAGCCTCGCGCTGCAGGGCACGATGACGTTCGCCGATCGCGCCGCCCTCCTCGATGCGCTCTCATGTGCACTGGCCGAGGCCGCGCGCAAGCGCCCGCTCGTGCTTGCGATCGACGACCTGCCCTGGCTCGACACGTCCACGCTCGAGCTCTGTCAGCGTGTGGTGGCGGCTCGGATCCACGCGCCGATCCTCGTGGCGACGACCGCCCGCGACGACGAGCCCGTCCCCGACCAGGTGCGACACTTCCTCGACCAGGTTCGCCGGGCCGGCGGGGTCGACCTCGCGCTCGGGCCCCTGACGCTCCCCGACATGGAGCCGCTCATCGTCGGCAACCTCGGCGGCGCATCCGTGCAGCCCGAGCTCGCGCAGCGCGCGTTCGACCTGAGCGACGGAAACCCGCTCTTCTGCCTCGAGCTCGTCCGGGCGGGGCGGGATCGGGGCAGGGTCCGGCTGGCGGGCGAGCGCTGGACGGTCGTGAACCCGGAGCCCGCTCGCGGGAGCGCCTCCGTCTCGAAGGCAGCCGGCGTGGGCGAGGCCGCCGTGGCGCTCGACGCGATGCCCGAGACCGTGCGGCGCCTGGTTGCCGACCGGTCCGCGCAGCTGTCCGGCCCGACCCTCGAGCTGGTGGGGACCGCCGCGGAGTTCGGATCCGAGATCGACTTCGCCACGCTCCAGGCCGTCCTGCCCGATCCCGAGGGCGGGCTCGTGGCGGCGCTCGATGCGGCGCTGGCGTCCGGGCTCCTCGTAGAGCGGGGCGGCGGCTACGCGTTTGCGCATCCGCTCTACCGGCTGGCCGTGCGCGGCGCGGCCGGGTCGGCGCGACGAGGCGGCACCAACCTGGCCATTGCCCTCGCGCTTGCTAGCTGCCGTGGCGATGAGGCCCCCACCGAGCTTGGGCAATGCGCCGCGAGCTGCGCCGACCTCGCAACCGCCGCCGAGCACGCGTTGACGGCCAGTGAGCTGGGCGCAGCGGGAGCCCTTCGGGTCGCCGTGGCACTCGGCTTCGCGGCGTCGGAGCGGGCCATGAGCGTGTTTGACCCGGAGGCCGCGGCGCTGCTCGAACGGTCACTCGCCGCCTGGCGCCAGCTTCCCGCGGCAGAGGCTTCGGCGTTCGACTCCAGCAACGCGTATGCGCACCTGGCCAATCTCCGGATGTTCGCCGGCGACGACGAGGCCGCACGCGCGGGCTTCTTCGAGTCGATCTCGACGGCACGGACGCCCGAGGAACTTGCGAGCGCATACACGGACTACTACTGGCTGCCGTACCGCCACGGCGACTTCGAAGGCGGCCTCGCGCTCCTCGAGGAAGCGCTTGCGCGGCTTCCGGCGGAGGCAACGGTCGCGCGTGCGAGGTTGGACGGATGGGTCGGTTGGACCCTGGGACGCCTGCACCGGCTCGACGAATCGATCGAGCACCTCGGCAACGCGTCCCGGATCCTGGGTGCTTCCGACGATCGGAAGGGCGCGATGCGCGTCTTCGATCAGCTCGGAATGATGCTGGAGATGGTCCACCGCTCCGACGAGGCGATCGAATGGCTGGAGCGGTCGCTTGCGATCACCCTGGAGCTCAGGAACCTCAAGGGTGAGGCGATGCGAACGCACCTCGGGACCGCCCTGACCCGCTCAGGTCACCCGGGGCGCGCCCGGCCGCACCTTGAGCGCGCCCTCGAGATCACGCACCAGATGGGTGACCGATACCTGGAATCCGTGACTGCCTGGGCGATTGCCGAGATGGAGGACGCGCTGGGGAACTACACGGCGGCGAAAGAGATGCGCGCGCGCGAGCTTTCGCTCCTCGCCGCGATGGGCGGAAACCCCCACAACGAGGCGCTCTCGCACGCCCACCTCGCGCATCTCGCCCGTCTGACCGGCGACGGCACGACGGCCGATGCGGAGGCGGCGCAGGCGCGGCGACTCGCGGCGGCATCGCCACATGCGGCCTATGCGGCGCGCATCGAGGAAGCGCTGGCGGTCGAGCGGTGGTCCGACCTCGAAACCGGCTAAGCCACACCGGAGCCGCGTGTTGCGGTCTGCGGAACGGCCGGGGAACACTGAGCACAGAGACTCGGATCGTGAGGGAGCGGCGGCCCTCGTCCCGCCGTGGAGGGAGTGGACATGATCCTCGTCGTCGGTTCCACGGGCTCGCTCGGTGGCCAGATCACGCGCGGGCTCCTGGGGCAGCACCGCCCCGTCAGAATCCTGGTCCGACAGGGCTCTGGGTACCAACCGCTCGTCGACGCCGGTGCCGCGCCGGTCTTGGGTGACCTGAAGGACCGCCGGTCCCTGGACCTCGCGTGTCGCGGCATCGACACCCTGATGACCACCGCGATCTCGATTGGACGCGGCGGCGCGGACACCATCGAGACGGTGGACCTCGCGGGCAACCGGAGCCTCGTCGCAGCCGCGGCCGAGGCCGGAGTCCGGCACTTCATCTTCACGTCCATGCTCGGGGTCGCGCCGGACAGCCCGAACCCGTTCGTAGCGGCGAAAGCGGCAACGGAGGCGGCCCTCCGGTCGGCCGGCATGGCCTGGACGATCCTGGCGCCGAACGCGTTCATGGACATCTGGCTGGCCGCCGTGGTCGCCGGGCCTGCGCTGGCGGGCCGCGAGGTCGTCTACGTCGGCTCGGGTGCGCGCCGCCACTCGTTCGTCCACAGCCGAGACGTCGCGGCGTTCGCGCTTGCGGCGGTCGACCATCCGGCGGCGGCCAACCGATACCTGCCGATCGGAGGCCCCGAGGCACTCTCGATCCGCGACGCGGTGGCGACGTTCGAGCGCGTCCTCGGTCAATCGATCCCGCAGCGGGGCGTCGCGCCCGGTGCCGTCGTGCCCGGCCTGCCACCATTCATGGCGGAGATGCTGGCGACGCAGGACACCTTCGACTCGCCGATGGAGATGGCCGCAACCGCGCAGGAGTTCGGGGTCCGCCTCACCTCGGTTGAGGAGTGGGCGCCGCGGATGATGCCCGTCGCCGTGGGCTGACGATCGCCCCGGGAACGCCCGGGGAACGGTCGGGGGCCAACCTCCCGACGAAGCGGGTGGCACCGACGCGCGGCCCCGATCCCGGCCGCCTGGACCGCGCCGAGCCGACTGGCGAGACCGACCCGCTCGCTCGAGGGAGGTCGGCCGATGAACCGACGCATCGCGGCTGTCGTCACCGCCGCGATTCTGCTGGTGGCGTTCATCATGCCAGGCCCGGCTGCGGCAACAGGCCCGGGAGGTGGAGGTTCGCCGGGAGGCAGGCCGCTCGTCCCGCGGGTCGTCGCCACGTTCCCCACCGGGTACGAGTACAACTCCTTCGCCGAGAGCGCGGCGATCGACCGTGACGGCAACATCTTCGTCACGGTGACCATCTGGAAGGACGCGACGTGGAACGTCGGCCAGGTGTGGAAGATCACGCCCGATGGCAGGATGCGCCAGCTCGGCCCGAACCTCGATGTCGGGATCCTGTCAGGCCTTGCCTTCGACGGGGATGGGCACCTCTACGCGGGCCTGATCACCTTCGACAACGACGGCGTCCCGTCGGGCGTGATTCGGATCGATCGCGACGGGCGCGCGACCCGCGCCGTCACGCTTCCAGCCGGCACCTTCCCGAACGGGCTGGCCTTCCGCGGAGGCGACCTGTACGTGTCCGACAGCTGGAACGGGTCGGTCTGGCGAGCCCATCCGCGACCCGGCGCAATCGTGACGCTCGCCACGCCCTGGCTCTCGAATCCGCTCCTCGCCGTCGCAAGCGAGACGGGCTGGGAGGGCGTCAACGGCATCGCGTTCGAGGGTGACGCGCTCTACGCCGTCAATGCCGACACCGGCAGCGTCGTGCGGATCCCGGTTCGCCGCGACAGCTCCCCGGGCACGGCGTCGATCCTCGCGACGGATCCCGCGCTGGTCGGCGCGGACGGGATCGCCTTCGATGCAGACGGCGGCCTGTGGATCACCGTCAACCACGGCGACCTTGACGTTGGCGGCGCGCTCGTGCGGATGGGTCGCAACGGCCGGCTGCAGGTCGTGGCCAGCGATCCTGGCTGGTTGGACTACCCGAGCGAGCCCGCATTCGGCACCCGGCCTGGTGACCGCACGACCCTCTACGTCGTCAACGGCTCGTTCAACACCGGCAACTGCGATGTGATCGCCCTCGACGTTGGGGAGCGTGGGCAACCGCTTCCGTAGGCAAAGTCAGTGCACTACCAAGGAGGTCTTCCAATGAAACGAAAGCTCGTGGCCCTGGGGGCCGCGCTCCTGTTGATCGCTGCGCTCGTGCCGCCGGTCGCGGCCCGCACGGCGCCGTGGATGCACTACACCTGGCCCAACACCGGCACGCAGGAGTTCCCCTGGGATGGCGGCTTCTGTGGCGCCGTGAAGGCCGAGACGACCGGCGTGACCGAGGAGTACGACGGCCCGCGGGTCGGCAACGTCGTGCAGTACTCGCTGATGAAGAAGTGGCTGAACGTGTTCACCGGTCCCAACGGCAAGACGGTCACGGCGCGCGTGGAATCCGTCGGCCTCTACACGGACACGTACAACCCCGCCTGGGGGACGTACGAGGGGCCGTGGCAGTTCGGGTGGCCGCAGTTCGAGCGAGTGAGCGAAGCAGGCCTTCTCTGGTCGCTCGTCGCCTCGGACGGGGCACGTCTGGAGGACAGCGGCGTGGCGGTCACCAGGTGGGAGCTCGGACGGCCGGGTACCTTCCCCCCCGTGTTGTCCGAGACCGCCGTGTCGCTCATCGGGCGCCACCCGATCTACCGCGGCGGCTTCGATCCGGCAATTCAGACCTGGACCGTCGGCTGCCAGTTCTTCATGGATCACCTGAACTGAGACGGCCTTCTACGAAGGAGCCAGCCATGATCCTTGTCGCTGGAGCAACCGGCACGGTCGGCGGAGAGGTCTGCCGCCGGCTCGCCGCCCGGAGAATCCCGGCCAGGGCGCTCGTCCGGGCCACGTCCGACCCCGCTAAGGTCGACGCGCTGCGCGCGCTCGGCATGGAGGTCGTCACGGGCGACCTGCGCGATCCCGCGTCGCTTGCCGAAGCCTGCCGGGACGTGTCGGCGGTCATCGCGACCGCCTCGTCGATGCCGTTCGCCTACCAGCCCGGCGTGAACGACATCGCGACCACGGACCTCGAAGGCGCGCTCCACCTCATCGATGCCGCCAAGACGGCCGGCGTGGAGCGGTTCGTCTACACGTCGTTCTCCGGGAACATCGACCTCGACTTCCCGCTCCGCAACGCGAAGCGCACGGTCGAGGCCTACCTGAAGCTCAGCGGACTCAGCTACACGATCCTCCGCCCGAGCTACTTCATGGAGGTGTGGCTCAGCCCGGCGGTCGGCTTCGACGCTGCCAACGCGAAGGCCACGATCTACGGCAACGGGAACAACCCGATCAGGTGGATCGCGCTCGGCGACGTCGCCGAGTTCGCGGTGCGGAGCCTCGACAACCCGGCCGCGCGGAACGCGATCCTCGAGCTCGGCGGGCCAGCGGCGCTGACTCCCGAGCAGGTGGTCGGGATCTACGAGCGAATTCACGGGCGCCCGTTCGAGGTCGCTCACGTGCCTTCGGACGCGCTCGTCGCCCAGCAGTCGGCGGCGACCGACCCGATGCAGCAGTCCTTCACCGGGCTCATGCGCTGCTATGCGAACGGCGATCCGATCGACATGCGGGCGACGCTCCGGGCCTTCCCGGTTGTCCTCACCTCGGTCGACGAGTACGCCGCGGCCGGTGCCGGGGCGATGGCAGTGCCGGTTTGACCTGAGATCCGGTCACCGCGCGACGGCGGAGCCTCGGCCACATCGGCCGGGGCTTCGTCGTTGCCAGGGGTTGTGCAAACCGAGCCGGAAGCCGGCGCTATGCGAAGGGGTCGCGGACCTCGATCCCTGCGAAACGACGGTAGTCGCGATCGCGGGTCCAGATCGTCCGGACGTCGTTCTCGAGCATGAGTGCCACCACGTGAGTGTCGGGCACCAGGTTCCCGGAAGGAGCCGCGTCGTCGCAGACCGCTCGGTAGCGGTCCCAGAAGCGCTCCTGTTCCCCGGTGGTCCGGACGTGGGCGCGAGCGAGGAGCTGATCGACGTTGTCGATGGCTTCGACCGCGGTCAACGGGTGGGCGAACACCGAGGGATGGGTCGCGATCCGCAGGTAGGCCATCACCGTCGGCCAGAAGAGGTAGGCGATCTCGGGACCGGCCGCCATCCGCTGGACGAACCCTCGGGCCTGGAGGTGGACGGTGCTCGATTCGTCCGACGCATAGAGGAGGACGCTGGCGTCGATCGTGTAGCTCATCCGCCGTCGAGCACGCGACGGAGGGCCTCCGGATCGTCGAGGTCGACGAGCGCCCGCATTGGCCGTGACGACCAGGCCAGCGGAGCCGGGGCCCGAAGGGCGTCGCCGTCGGCCACCAGCGCCGCGCTCAGCAGCTCGGAGGCGAGGCGGCCGAGGCTCTTGCCCTCGCGGCGCTGCCGAGCCTTCAGCTGGCGAAGGACCGTCGGGTCCAGGTCGATCGTCGTGCGCGCCATGATGCGTGATGCTCTCATCTCACACATCTGATGTCAATACTCGGGCCGACGCGCAGGGGACGGGCGGCCGGCCGCCTGCAGCTCGATCCAGAACGTGCTGCCGGCGCCCGGCGTCGATTCGACCCCGACAGCCCCGCCCATTGCCTCGGCGAGCGCCTTCGCGATCGAGAGGCCGAGCCCGGACGTCCCCGAGGTCCGATCGCGCCTGGTCCGCCTGGAAGAAGCGATCGAAGACGTGGCCCAGCGCGTCGGGCTGGATCCCGGGCCCGGCGTCGGTGACGCTCAGGCGGAAGCGTCCAGCAGGTCCGGCACCCACAGCGGGGCCGGTCGCCGATACCGACACCTGCCCACCCGCCGGGCTGTGGCGAGTCGCGTTGTCGAGATAGGCGACCAGGACTTGGCGGATCCGATCGCCATCGCCGAGCACCATCATGTGAGACGGTACGTCGCTCGAGAGCGTGAGACCGGCGAGCTCCGCTCGCACCCGGAGTGAGCTGACAACGCCCGACACGACCTCGGACACGTCGACCGGTTCGTTGCGCAGGGGCAGGGATCCCGATTCGGCGAGACTGATCGTCCGAAGGTCGTCGACGATCCGGGCGAGGATCCGCGACTGGCCACGGATCGTCTCGAGGTGCGTCCGGTCGTGCTCGTAGACGCCGTCGAGGATCGCGGTCGCGGTGGCCTCGATCACCGCCAGCGGCGTCTTCAGCTCGTGCGCCGCGTCCTGGAGGAAGCGCCGCCGCGACCCATCGACAGACTCGAGCTGGGCCGCCATCGCGTCGAACGACCGCCCGAGCGAGCCGATCTCGCCGCGACGGTCGGCGATCCCGGATCGCCGAGACAGATCCCCGCCGGCGACCGCGCCGGCTGCGTCCTCCAGTCGGCGGAGGGGTCCGGCGATCCGGCCGGCGATGATGAAGCCGACGAGCGACGCGCCGGCTGCCGCGAGGAGAGCGACCAGGACGATCGTCTGCGTCGTCTCCTGCTGGATCTGCTGCGCGTGCGCGCCGGCAATCGGCCCAGGCCCCGCCCGGCTCCTGCCGCCCAGGGAGCTTCCCTGGCTCATGCCGCCGCCCGCGGCAGGTGAGGCGGAGTCGCCCTCCAGGCGGGCGAACCCGCGCCCGACGATGGTCGGCGCCGCGAGGGCCACCGCGAGTCCGGTCAGGAGCGCGACGAGCGCGAACGTTCCGCCGAGGCGGACCCGGAGGCTCATCGGCGTGCGGCGCGGTAGCCGACGCCACGGACCGTTTCGACATACTGACCCCCGTCTGGCCGGGTGCCAAGCTTCCGACGGAGGTTCTTGGCGTGGCTGTCGATCGTCCGGTCGAATGCGTCGAATGACTCCCGAAGAGGGCCTCGCCGAGCTGCTCCCGTGTGAGCACCACGCCGGGGCTCGCCGCGAGTGCGGAGAGCAGGTCGAACTCGACCCGGGTCAGCTCGAGCCGCGCGTCCCCACGGACCGCTTCGCGGGCTTCGGGATCGATCCGGAGATCCAAGAGCTGGCGCCCACGATCCCCGGCCGCAATCGCGCCTCCGGGGACGGGCAAGGCCGCCCGACGAAGGACTGCTCCAACGCGGGCGACCAGCTCGCGAGGCTCGAACGGCTTGGCGATGTAGTCGTCCGCGCCGATCTCGAGACCGGCGACCCGGTCGACGAGCTCGTCGCGGGCAGTCAGCATGATGACGGCCGGCATCGGACCGCCGACGCGGAGCTCGCGCAGGACATCGAACCCGGAGCGTCGCGGCAGCATCACGTCGAGGATGACGAGATCGGGACGGTCTGCCGCGACGCGATCGAGCGCGGACGCACCATCGGCGGCCGTGACGACCTCGTGGCCCTCGCGGGCAAGGTACGCGCGGACGACCTCGACGATATGAGGCTCGTCGTCAACGACCAGGATTCGTGCCATGGACTCGAGGATACGCGAGGGCCGGATCGAAGCGATCCGGCCCTCGTCGTCACGTTCGGTCAGGGGCGACCGGGACCATGCGGCCCGGTCCCGCCACACGTCCCGGTCCCCGTGCCGCTCACGCGCCGGACTTGACCGCCCATTCGTCCGCCACCCGCGCCGACCGCGGCCCCGCGCATCCCGGCCTGTGTCGTCGCGTACACCATGTCCTTCGCCCGCAGCGCGACCTGCGACGTGAGCGCAGTCGACTGAGCGGTTGTCAGGGCGCCGGCGGTCACCCGCGCGTCGATCCGCTCGGTCCAGCGGGCCGTGAGAGCATCGACGAGCTTCTGCAGGTCGACCTTCTGGCGGTCGGCGATCTGCGCCAGCGAGAGCCCTTCCTGGCGAAGGTCCTGCACCTGTGCCTGGCTGAGCCCGAGGGTCTTGGGGATGACCGTCCCGGCGCCGGTCGTGGCGCCCGGGCCCCCACCGGCCATCGGACCGGCGGCCATGACGCTCGCCGCCATCGCGAGCCCGATGAACGTCGCGCCCCCGAGGGAAGGAATCAGTCTTTTCATCGTCTGCCTCCCGGCAGATGGCCGGTCTCGTGCGTTCCGGGCATATCCCGGAGCCATCCGATCGGATGACGCGGTCCAGCCTCGGTCGCTTCGATGGAGGGACGATGGAGGGAGCGTGGAGACTCGAGTAACCCCGGACCGCGCCCAGGCGGCTGGCCGTGCGTGCTGGAATCGCGCCCCCACGCCGTCCCGTGTATTGTAGTCATAGCTACGATCAATCCACGACGCGAGCAACAGGACGACGACCACCATATGGCCAATAACAACCAGATCCCTGACCGGAGACCGGGCCCGACGCCGGAAGCCGCGGCCTTCTCCCTCGAGCAGAACCTCGCCTTCCGGCTCGGCCGCGCGCACCGGACCATCCGGGGTGCATGGGAGACCCGGATCGCCGACCTGCACCTCAGCAGTCCGCAGGCCGGCGTGCTTCGAGCCGTGGTCGAGCCGCGCGGAATCTGCCTCCGGGAGCTCGCCCGCTGGCTCCGGACGGACCCGATGAACGTCAAGCGTCTCGCGGACGGGCTGGAGGCAGCGGGCCTTCTGGTGTCCGTGACCGACCGGGCCGATCGCCGCCGGCGCGTTCTCCGCCTCACGGACGCCGGGATGGCGGTCCGCGGGGAGCTCGAGGTCCGGGCCATCGCCTGGGGCGCAACCCTGGAAGGCATCCTGGGCCGTGCGGATGCCGCGCGGCTGTCCGCCACCCTCACCCGGCTCGAGGACGGGGTCACGGCCCTTGCGGTCGCCGGGCCGAGCCACGAGGAGGCCGACCGTGGCTAGGGAGCGGGTGACCCCGGCGGCTGGCACGCATGCCGGTGGTCCGCGGCGCACCAGCGGGGCCGCGTTCGCGGTGCCGGCGTACCGCTGGTACTGGTCGAGCCAGCTGGTTTCGGGGGTCGGTACCTGGGCTCAGTCGATCGCCCAGTCGTGGCTGGTCCTCCAGATCACGCACTCAGCGGTGGCCCTCGGCACCATCACGATGCTCCAGTTCCTGCCGATGCTCGTCTTCCCCCTCCTCGGCGGCGTCGTGGCGGACCGCCTGCCGCGGCGCCAGCTCCTGATCGCCACCCAGCTCGGGGCGCTCGTCCAGGCCGTCCTCCTCGGCTGGCTCGTCTTGACGGGAACGGTCGCGTACTGGGAGGTGGGCGTCCTCGCCTTCGCGCTCGGCCTGACCAACGCCTTCGGCAACCCGGCCCAGCAGGCGTTCGTGCCCGAGCTCGTCGGACGCGACCTCGTCGGCAACGCGGTCGCGCTCAACAGCATCCAGTTCAATGTCGCCCGGCTCACCGGCGGGGCGATCGGCGGCGTGGCGGTGGCGACGCTCGGCATCGCGCCCACCCTGTTCCTCAACGCCGCGAGCTACCTGCCGGCGATCGCGGTCCTCGCTACGCTCCGGCCGGCGCACGCGCGCCCGCGGATCGCGGGAGGCGGGCCCAGGCCCGCGGTCGCCGGGGAGATCATGGCCGGCATCCGCTTCGCGCTCGGCACGCCGAGGATCCGCACCACGCTCACCCTGTTCGGGATCATCGGGCTGCTCGGCTTCAACTGGGGGGTTGCTCTGCCGCTGCTGACCGTCGCCCTCGGCGCCGGCCCGACCGGTTTCGGGGCGCTCATGGCGGCGTTCGGCGCCGGCTCGCTCATCGCGGGGGTCCTGCTCATGCGCGTTCGCGAGGCGACCGAGCGCCGCCTGGCCATCGGCGGTCTCGGGCTCGGGGCGGTGATCGTCCTGCTCGGGCTGTCCTCGTCATACGGGGTCAGCCTCGCGCTCATGTTCGTCGCCGGCATCACGGGCATCACCGCGACCGTGACCACCAACACCAGGCTCCAGCTGCTCACACCCGACGTCTACCGCGGCCGCGTGTCAAGCCTGTTCGTGCTCCTCATGGGCGGCACGACGCCGATCGGCGCCATCCTGCTCGGCGGGATCGCCGAGGTGTGGGGGGTCCGGGCCGGGTTGGTGGTGTTCGGCACCCTCACGGTGCTGGGCCTGCTCGCGGTCCTCGCGCTCGACCGGCGACCCGCCGGCGAGGACGACGTCCGCGAGCCCGAGGCGCTCCGAACCGAGATCACCCCACCTGCCGGCGTGGCCCGCGCCTACCCGGTCCTCCCCGAGGAATAGCACGCATGCCCGTCTTCGTCGCCTTCGGCTCGTTTGGCACCACGCTCCTCGGGGGCTGGACAGCGCTCCACGTCCGGGACCGGCGCCACCTCGTCCTGGGCCTCGCCGCTGGGATTATGCTCGGCGTCGTCGGCTTCGACCTCCCCGAGGCGCACGCCTCGCATCCCACGCTGCTCACGGTGGCGAGCACCTTCGGCGGCGTCGCCGCGATGTGGGTCGTGGTCAACCTCGCCGCCTGACCAGGCCGGGTCCGCGCGCCACAGGAGGGTGGTGGTGCGGGGGCAGGGCACTTGCTAGAATGCCCTCCTGGCCGACATAGCTCAGCGGTAGAGCAGCTGTTTCGTAAACAGCAGGTCCTCGGTTCAAATCCGAGTGTCGGCTCCATTCCTCCTTCGTGAAGACCCCACCCCGACCGACCTGTACCGGGCTGTCGCGTCCCCGGTGGCAGTCAGCCGACGGGCGGCGCGACGGTCGTGGCGGGCGTGAGAGGGAGCGAAGGATGACCGACGAGATCCACGAGGTCGTGCGCGAGCACTACGCGAAGTCGGCGCTCCAGGTCCTTGCGGGTCCATCGTGTTGTGGCGATGAGCCAAGCCGGTACGGGGCGGAGTTGTATTCGACGCTGGAGCGCGACGAACTTCCCGACGCCGCCGTCCTCGCCTCGCTCGGCTGTGGTAACCCAACGGCGGTGGCCGACCTCCACGCGGGTGAGCGGGTCCTCGACCTCGGTTCGGGCGGCGGGATCGATGTCCTGCTCTCGGCGAAGCGGGTCGGTCCCACAGGCCGCGTCTTCGGGCTCGACATGACCGACGAGATGCTCGCGCTCGCGCAGCGCAACGCGGCCGAGGCGGGTGCACGGAACGTCGAGTTCCTGAAGGGCCATATCGAGGCGATCCCGCTTCCGGCAAACTCCATCGACGTGGTGATCAGCAACTGCGTCGTCAACCTCGCGGCCGACAAGCCCGCCGTGTTCGCCGAGATCGCCCGCGTGCTGCGGCGCGGTGGCCGGGTCGGGATCAGCGACATCGTCGCGGAGGACCGGCTGACGCCCGCCGAGCGAGCCGAGCGTGGCTCGTTCACCGGCTGCATCGCGGGCACCCTCTCCTTCTCAGAGTGGGAGGCTGGTCTGCGGGCCGTCGGGTTAGCCGACATCTCTGTCGAGCCGACCCACCCCGTTGCCGACGGGATGCACAGCGCGATCATCAAGGCGAACAAGCCCACCGCTTCCGAGACCTCGATCAGGCAAGGTGGTCAGGGTCTCCCGGTCGCCAGCGTCGCTCGCTGCTGCTGACGGGCATCGCGCCGGGGCAAGATCGCCCGCGACCGGCTGCTCGACCGGGGTTCCGGGCGATCCGGCCAACCAACATGGGCACTCGTTCCACCGCGGCAGCAAGGCCTTGTTCGAACGCGAGCGTCGGGTTGGGCTGGAAGCGCTCGAGATCTTTGGTCTCGAGCTTGCGGAGCCTCATTTCGCCCCGATACGTGCACCGATGGGCCTCGCGGTGGCCGAGCAGGTGCCCACCAGGATCGCACGGTGACTTCCCACGCCAAGGCTCTGCGCAGCCACGACGGCAACCCTCCTGCTCGTCCGCCTGCGACGCGATGAAAGCCCGTCAGTTCGTGCCGGTGAGCACCGTCTGGCTCGTCCTGTCAGACGCGGATACCAGGCTCACCCCGACAGTCGAACCCGGCAGGATGGGGCCCCAGTCCGCCGTGCTGCCGGTCCAGTAGGCGATCCCGTCGGCATACTGCATCGTCCATCCGGCCGACCGCGTGCCGGCCCACTCGACCCAGCAGTGATAGGAACCGCCCTGCGGCGAGGAGAGCCCCGCGGAGAGCACGACGAGCTGGCCCGACCGTGCGCTCCAGACCGCCGTCCCGCCCGGTGTTCCGTCGGGGCGCGCGAGCGAAACGACCTGCCGCTGCGGATCACGAAGGATGGCATCCAGGGCAGCCGTGACCCTTGCGATGTCCTGGGTCTGTGCTCGGGCGACGTCGCTCTGGTGCAGCGCGTCCCTTGTCACGGCGCCGGCTCCAAGGAGGAGCACGACCATCGCGGCCGCGGCGGCGACCGTCACCAGGCGGCGCGTCAGCAGCGGTCGGCCACCCTGCCTGTCGCGGAACAGCCACGGGCGCGTGAAGCGTCGAAGCGGAGCGTTCGGGCCAGACTCCGCGTGCGGCGTTGCGGAGGCAATGGAGGACGTCGCACCTGGGGTCGGGCCCGGAACTGCAATGCCGCGCGGGACGCCGACCGCCCGCACGAACGCCAGGGTCCGATCACGCAGTGCGTCGGACGGAAGGTCCCGGAGGCCCTGCGGTGGCTCCGGCGGAGTCCGCAGCAGCGCCTCCACCGTGAGAAGCCACGCGTCCCGTTCCGCCCGGCAGGCAGCACAGGCCGAGAGATGCTCCAGGACCGCGTGCAGCGACGCATCGCCGTCGCTCGCTCGCTCTCGGACCTCATCGGAATCTGATCGGCGCGAATCGACCGCGATCAGGCCATTCGGCTGCAGCGCCGCGAGCTCAAGCCAGGTCTGGACCTCGGCGTGCTCCATCATCCCCTCCCCAGAGTGAGGCGATCAGGGACCGCCGCGAGGGCCGCCGGCTCGAACGGGTCGAGCACGTCCTCGAGGGCGGCACGCAGGCGCGCGAGGCCGTTCCTGGTTCGCGTCTTCACCGTGCCCAGCGGCCAGCCGAGTCGCTCTGCGATCTCCACCTGCGTCAGTCCTTCGTCGTAGGCGAGCTCGATCGCGCATCGCTCGAGCTCGGGCATGGCGGCCACCGCAGCCCGCACGACGGAGCGCTC
Source organism: Chloroflexota bacterium (assembly GCA_034435355.1). Taxonomy (GTDB): domain Bacteria; phylum Chloroflexota; class Limnocylindria; order Limnocylindrales; family CSP1-4; genus CTSoil-043. The sequence continues at coordinate 2,364 of DAOTXE010000041.1, read as the reverse complement.
CCACGCTCGCACCACCGCGGCCAATGGCTCGTCGCGTTCTGGCGACCCACCCCCCGTGCGTTGCCCAGCCGCGATCGCCCGGTCGAGGACGTCGGACAGGGGGGAATCCCTCTCGTCGCTCTCGAGCGAGACGAGCTGTGGGCGTCGGCTGGCAGCGCGGAGGCGGTCCAGCGCCCGGTTCCGGGCGATCGTGAGCAACCAGCCGATGAGCGATCCCCGCGCGGCATCGAAATGCTCCGCCCGGTTCCACAGCGCGAGCCACGTCTCCTGGACCACTTCTTCGGCAGCCTCGCGATCCCTGAGGAGCCGCAGCGCAGCACCGTAGACGGTGGCGACATGACGGTCGTACACGGCGGTGAACGCCCGCTCGTCCCCGGTGACGACGCGAGCAACGAGATCGGCATCGCTCATGGAGATCGGAAGCACGTTCACCAGTATGTACGGGTGGAACCGCCCACCGGTTCTCGCTGACCCAGACGCGCCGACGGGGATCACCGAGGTGGTGCTCACGTCAGGCCGCCGGCGGGCTCGACGGTGAGCAGCAGGGAAGATGGGCCAACGTCAACGGCGGAGGGAATCTCGGGCCCGTGATGACACGACGATGCGCCGGGCGAAGATCGGTCCGTTCATGAATGCGACCCCCCTGGCAAGGCAAACGGTCGACCTGGCGACCGACGACGCTGATCGCAGCGGTTGCGGGTGACTACGTCGGGGCCCGCCCGGCGGTTTCGCCCGGTGCGTTCCCGGCACCTGGTGCGCTGCGACCCGGAGGCAAGAGCCCTCTCGGCGTTGGGCGGAGAACAACGTTCCTGCTCAACGGGGCATTGGCGCCGCCGGTCTTCGTGCCGTGGGCCGGTTGTCGAGGAAACCGATCGTGCCGTCCCCACGTAGACGCTACGGGGCAGGGTGACTGCCGGACCGAGTCGACACGGACGATCCCGAACGAGGTGACCGATGAGCTCAAGGACATTGATGACCGGAGCCTACGCTGGGCCTCGACGCCGGCCTCCGTGCGACGTCTCGGTAAAGCCAGCTCGTTTTCGTCTCGAAGGAAGGTGATCAACGCCATGATCAAGGAACGTTCGGTTCGGTCGGTCCCGGGGATCCCGGCCTTTCTCGTCCTGCTTGGACTCGTCGTCGTCGTCTCGGGTGCGCTGATCTGGTATGTACCGAACGTCATGACGGGTTCCGGAGTCGGCTTGCTCCAGGTCCTGGGGCTCGTCGTGGTGATCGCCGTCCTGTTCGCGGTGCTGATCTGCCTGAACGGCCTCACGATCGTCCACCCGAACGAGGCACGGGCGCTGATCCTGTTCGGGAACTACTACGGGACCCTCCGCGCCCAGGGTCCCTGGTGGGTCAATCCGTTCACGGAGCGCCGCCGGATCTCCGTCAAGATCCGCAATTTCGAGAGCTCCCAGCTCAAGGTCAACGACCACAACGGGAACCCGATCGCGATCGCTGCGGTGGTCGTCTGGCGGGTCACGGACACCGCGGAGGCGCTCTTCGAGGTCGACGACTACGAGAACTTCCTTCACGTCCAGACGGAGGCTGCCCTGCGCGGTCTCGCCACGACCCATCCGTACGACGCGCACGTGGAGGGCGAGATCTCCCTGCTCTTGAACCCGCAGGAGATCGGGAACGAGCTGCGGGCCGAGGTCCAGGCGCGCCTCGATAGGGCGGGCATCGAGGTCATGGAGGCCCGGATCAGCCACCTCGCGTATGCGCCAGAGATCGCGAACGCGATGCTGCGCCGCCAGCAGGCGACCGCGGTCGTCGCCGCTCGCTCCAAGATCGTCGAGGGCGCCGTGGGCATGGTGGAGATGGCGCTCGAGGCGCTCTCGGCCAGGAAGGTTGTCGAGCTCAACGAGGACCGCAAGGCCCAGATGGTCAGCAACCTGCTGGTCGTCCTCTGCAGCGAGCATGAGACGCAGCCGATCGTCAACGCCGGGACGCTGTACTCGTAGGGCCGGAGAGCGCGAGGCCCGTAACCTACTGGGTCCGCGAGCCGTCGCCCCGAGAGGCCCGGGCTGTCCGGGCGTTCAGTGACCGCCGCTTCTCCCCAAAAGGAAGGCGGCGGCCGGGGGCACTGCCCTGTCGGGTGTCGCGGCGACTTCGCGCTGATGCTCGCTGAGCCGTCGGCCCGGGGGTGGCTGGAGGTTCAAGGACGCTGTCGGGGTGCCTCGCTCGAGAACCAACTCGCGCACCCCGACGTACCGTCTGCATCAGCCCGGCTACTCGGGCCCTTCCTAAGAGGTTCTGCAATGCGCGTCCCCGGTGTTTCCCTTCCCATTCTCCTCGTCGCCGCCGGCGTGGCGCTCGGCGCCTGTTCGTCCGCGGCCACACCCGCGTCGACTCCGGCACCCA
>DAOTXE010000040.1:0-9973 GCA_034435355.1 Chloroflexota bacterium | reverse complement strand
CGTACGTGTGGTAGCGGTGGTTGGACGCGGAGCTGAAGACCGGAGTCAGGTAGAGCGCCGTCACGCCCAGGCCGGCCAGCTCGTCCAGGTGTTCGGCGATCCCGAGGAGGTCGCCACCCTTGAAGCCGTGGCCGGTGGGCGGGGCGTCCCAGGCTTCGAGTGGCCCCGCCTTCGCGACCCGCGACGAGCGCGCGAAGCGGTCCGGGAAGACCTGGTAGAAAACAGCGTCGCGGACCCAGGCCGGCGGGGAGGGCGTCACCGGCACGCGCCCCCCGGGTGGCGTGCCGTCCCGCCGCTGGACGGCCCCGTCGAGCCGCGAACGCGGACGCACGGGCCCCCTGTCAACACCCTTCGTCAGCCCTTCACGCCGCCGATGGTGAGCCCCGAGATGATGTACTTCTGGAGATATAGGTAGACCACGGAGACCGGCAGCGCGACGAGGATCGAGTACGCCGCGAACTGGGACCACGGCGTGCTGCCCGCGTACTGGCCCACCATGCCGTTGAGCGTCATCGCCAGCGTCCACAGCTTCGGGTCGCCGGTCAGGAACATCCAGGAGAAGTAGAACTCGGTCCAGCCGGCAATGAAGCCGAAGAACGCAGTCACGGCGATCACGGGCTTGGACAGCGGCAGGATGATCCTCAGGAAGATCTGGAAGCGGTTGGCACCGTCGACGGACGCTGCCTCCTCCAGGTCGCGGGGGATCGTGTCCAGGTAACCCTTCATGTTCCAGATCGCGAACGGCAGCTGCCCGGAGGTGACCGCGAGCGCCACTCCGAACAGCGACGCGCGCAGGTTGAACGAGCCGATCACGACCTTGTTGAGCGAGACGAACAGCGGTGCGATGGTTGCCACGGCCGGCAGCATCAGCACGGCGAGCACGGCGATCATCAGGAACTCGCGGCCGCGGAACTGCAGGCGCGAGAAGGAGTAGGCGGCCAGCACGCCGATCGTCACGCTCGCCGTCGCCACGAGCAGCGCGATCACCAGGCTGTTGAAGGCCAGCTGGGGGAACGAGACCGGGTTCAGCGAGGGCTGCCGGATCACCTGCGCGAACGCGTCGAGCGTGGCGCCGGGCGGGATCAGGTTCAGCCCGTCCGGCCGCGCGATGTTGCGCGGGTCGACGGCGATGCTGATGATCCACAGGATCGGGAAGATCACCGTCGCAGTGATGGCCAGGCAGAGGAGCTGAAGGCCCGCCTGGCGCCGGAACGTCATGTCGCTTCGACCGCGGCGGTTCGCGCGCACGGCCACCCGGGGAGCGGCAACGGTGCCGGCCTGGCTGGTCATCGCGCGTCCCCCTTCATGGCTGTCGGGTTCATCCGGGTCGGACCGTGGAACCGGCGGCGCTCATGCATCGAACTGTGCCGTTGCCCTGGCCAGCCGGTTGGTGACAAGGGTGATCGCCAGCAGGATGAAGAACTGGAAGACGGCGAACGCGGCGGCCACACCGTAGAGCTGCTGTTCGTTGACCAGCCGGTAGGCCGTGGTGACCAGCAGTTCGGTCTGCCCGAATGGACCACCTCCCGACATGAAGTACGAGAGGTAGAAGAGGTTGAAGGTGATGACGAAGCCGTAGATCGCGTACGGCAGCATCGCCGGCCGCAGGTACGGAAGCGTCACCGTCTTGAACTTCTCCCAGTAGCCCGCCCCGTCCATCTCGGCCGCCTCGTACAGGTCGTTCGGCACGCTCTGGAGCGCGCCGGTCGCCACGACCGAGTTGAGCGGCCAGCCCAGCCACACGTTCGCGGTGAGCAGCGCGAAGTAGGCGAGCGGGAGGATGAACGGCCCCACGGAGATGATCGGGTTCGGCTGGTTCAGCCAGTCCATGTTGAAGGTGTCGGGCGGGAGCTTGAACAGGATCCCGATCGTGTCCTGGAGCAGGAAGTTGATCGCTCCGTGGGTCGGGTCGAACATGTTTCGCCAGACGGCCGCCACGATGATCTGGGGGATCACCACGGGGAGGATGAAGATCGCCCGGTAGAAGCGCTTCAGGCGCAGGCCCTTCGTGTTCAGGATCAGGGCCACGATCACGCCGAGCACGACGTGGATCACGACGTTCGAGAACGCCCACCACAGGTTGAAGACCAGGATCCGCACGAAGTCGAAGTTGGGGATGACGATGTTGTTGTCGAGGATCCGCCCGTAGTTGGCCAGGCCGACGTAGTTCGGCGCGGGCGCTGTCGCACGCAGGTTCTTGAGCCCGTAGTCGGTGAACGACATCCAGACCTGGAAGACGAGCGGGTAGAACGTGATGACGGCCATCACGATCAGGGCGGGGAGCAGGAACATGTACGCGGTCCGGGCGTTCTGGCTGCGTCGCCAGAGCGACCGGCGGGGGGCTGGAGCGGTCGCCGCGATCGCTGTCATCGGCCTGCCTCGCGCACTGTCATCGCATGCTCCTGCAGGATGCCCGGGATCGGAAGGGACGCCGGTCGAACCGGCGTCCCTTCCTCCGCCACGCGGAGAGTACTAGAGCCCGTTGGCCTTGTTCATGGCCGCGCACGCGTCGGCGACGGCCTTGGTCGGGTCGGTTCCCTTGTCGATGACGGCGACGAGGGCGTTCCCGAAGTTGCCCCAGTAGTTGTCGAGCTGCTTGAGCGTCGGCCGGGCGAAGCCCTTCGGCATGAGCGCCGCGAAGGCCTGCGCGATCGGATCGGTGGGCTGAAGCGTCGTGTTCGCCGGCAGGTGGCCGACGTTCGCGAAGAGCTGCTCGTTGGCCGGCTGGAGCATCTGGAGCGCGAACTGGGCCGCGAGGGCCGCGTTCGGCGAGCTGGCGTTGATGTAGAAGCCATCCGGAGCGGTGAGCGGAGCCCACGCCCCGCCGGGGCCGGACGGGCCGGCAACCAGGGAGAGCTTGGAGCCGAGCGCCTTGGTGAGGTCGCCGGACTGCCACGGGCCATCGATGAAGCCCGCGATCTTGCCGGAGAGGAGATCGGCCTTGGCGTCGCCGTCGTTCTGGTAGAAGTGCATGCCGGCGGCCTTCATGTCCGCCAGCCACTTGAGCGCTGCCGCCACCCCGCCGCCCTGGTCGGCGGTGCACTTGCCGGTGGTCGGATCCATGATCGTGCCGCCGAAGGAGCTGAAGAGGCCCCACAGGTAGTAGGCCCCGCCGCCGTTGGCGCCGTAGACCCAGCCGAGCTGCTTGGCGTTGGTCATCCAGTCAGCCGTGGTGACCGGCGCCGACGTGATCATCGTGTTGTTGTAGAAGAGCTCGACGGCCTTCATGGACTCCGGGATCTCGTAGAGCTTCCCGTCGACCGTGGACGCGTCGATGGAGACCTTGGACGAGTTGTACGGCGCGGCCTGCAGCGTCGGGATCAGGGCGCTCTCGTCGGCGAGGAGCCCTGCGCGGGCCTCCTTGGGCAGGTTGTCGTTCGGGGCGATGTAGAGGTCCGGCCCGGAGCCCGCGCCGGCCTGCGTCTCGAAGTTCGTGAACAGGTTCGCGAACGGGACGTCGGTCACGGTCACCTTCAGGCCCGGGTTGGCGGCCATCACGTTGGCCACCATCTTGTCGAAGGCGTCCTTCTCCGAGGTCCCGGAGGCGCCGTACGCCTCCCAGACGGTGAGCGAGCCGGTCAGCGCGGCCGCAGCCGGGGACGCGGCCGCGGACGGGGCCATCGACGCCGCTGCGGACGCTGCGGCCGAGGGAGCGGCGGCCGACGGGGCGGCCGGGGTCGGCGTCGCGGAGCCGCTGCACGCGGCGGCGACGAGGGTGAGCGCTCCGAGGAGGCTCACCAGCCTGGTTGTCTTGTGCATCTGTCTCTGCGTTCCTCCTGCTGTGGCCGCACCTCGGCGGCCGATCTGCGCTGCTCCGGCCGCGCCATGCGGCCGGTGGGTTCAGGTCCGGCCGCATTCTGCGGTCGGGTGATGGCGCCGGGCCGCCCGGTGCGACCCGCTCCTCCGGTCCGTCAGCGTGCCCCCGCCACCTCCTTCCCGGTGGGTGCCGGCCCCGTCGAGCCGCGGACGATGAGCCGCGTCTCGAGGCGCCGGTGATCGGGCCGCGAGGAGCCGTCCCGTTCGATCGCGGAGAGGAGGAGGCGGCAGGCCTCCTCGCCCTTGCGCCTGACTGGCTGGTGCACGGTCGTCAGCGGGGGCTCGATGTGACGGGAGAGCTCGATGTCGTCGAATCCGACGACGCTGATGTCGGCGGGGACGCCGAGCCCCAGGCGTCGGGCAGCGTTGATCGCGCCGATCGCCATCGCGTCCGCCATGGCGAGGACCGCCGTGGGACGCCGGCCGTCCTCCCAGGCGCTGGTGAGACAGGCGCTGCCGCCCTCGACGCTGGCGGGGCCGACGACGACGTGATCATCCGGCAGGTCGACGCCGGCCGCGGCGAGGGCGTCCCGGTATCCCTTCAGGCGCCGCCCGACCACGCCCCCGGAGTCGGCCGAGGCGCCTGGCGTCGGCGGTTCGACGCCGATCACCAGGAAGTCGCGGTGGCCCAGCGACAGGAGGTGCTCGGCAGCGAGCCGGGCCCCGCCCTCGTCGTCGACGTCCACGGCCGCGTGCTCGGGAAACGCGGCTGCCGAGTCCACCATCACGATCGGCAGGCCGGCCCGTCGGATCTGCTCCACCTCGGGGTGATCGCTGGCCAGACCGATCGCCACGAAACCGTCCACGGTTGCCCGGTTCACGGCCCGGGCCAGCGAGCCGTACACCGGCGACACGAACAGGAGCCCGTAGCCTGCCTCCTCGGCGACCGCGGCGACGCCTTCGCTGAACGTTGCGAAGTACGGGTTCGCGAAGACGACCGAGAGTGCCTGGGGAGTCAGGACGCCGAGCGTCCGGGTTCGCCCCTGGGTCAGCATGCGCGCCACCGGGTGCGGCCGGTATCCGAGCGCCGTGGCGACGTCGTGGATCCGGGCCGCGGTGTCCGGGCTCAGCCGCTCGGGGTTGTTGAACGCGAACGACACGGCCGTCTTCGACACGCCCGCCTCGCGGGCGACGTCGGCGATCCGGGGACGATCGCGGGTTTCCTGCCTCACCAGCCCTCCACGGCTCCTGCGGAGTGCCTGCCCCATGACTCCGCCGCGCGGTGCAAACCGGTTTAGCAAACCGGTTTAGTGGAAGGTAGCGGGGAGGTTGCGCCGTGTCAAGCCCCAAGTGCGCGGTCCCAAGTACGCGGTCCCCGACGCGCGGTCCGAAGTACGCGGTCGCCGACGCGCGGTCCGCGATCCTCTCCGCCGGGCGCTGGCGGGGGGCAACGCCTCCGCGGGGCGCCCCGGTTGCGACGTCCCCCCCGGTTGCGACGTCCCCCTTTCTCCGGTTTACGCACAGGATTCGTGCTATGCGACGAATCGGCCCCGGGGCGGCTCGCGGGCGCGCCGTCGGGCCGCTTCCACGAGCGTGGCGGGCGTTCCTGTGCACGGGTCGGACCCGACCAGGTCGTCGAGGACCTCCCCTCGTCGGCCGAGGACTCCCATACGACGAACACCACGCGTATCCCGGAAGATCCGGGCGGGCGGGCGCCGGAGGGCCTGCCGGCGCGATCAGGACGTCCGCGGCCGCGCCGTCGCGGCCGCGTCCGCAGCCCAGCCGCCGCGCGCGAGCGTGGCAGAATCGGACCATGCCCTCCGGTTCGCCCCGCATCCCGCCGCCGGGTCTGCTCCTCTTCCTGGCCTACGGCCTCCTGATCCTGGCCGGCATCGGCGTGTCACTCCCCTGGGTCGTGGACCAGGCGATCGACAACCCGGTCAGCCTGACCGGCCTCGTCGCGATGGTCCTTCTCGCCTACACGATCTTCACGATCACGTTGACCCTGCAACGCAAGGAGGCGGCCCGCGGCCTGGCGATCGGCCTGAGCACGCTCACCGTGCCGCTGGCGGTCTTCCTCTTGTTCAGCCCGGCGCCGCTGCTCGCCCTGGGTCCGGGTCTTCTCGGTCTCCTGCTCTGGGCCGGGCTCCGCCGGCCCGCGTCGCGCGCGTATCTGAGCGAGTTGTGACCGGATCGGCGGGGCTGTCGACGCCGGCTGCACCGGCTCGGGCGGCGAGAGCGGCGCTGGAGACGCCGGCTGCACCGGGGGCGCGGACCGCTGGCCCGGCGCCGGTTCCACGGCTCTCCACCCACCCGGCCGAGCCGCTCCCGGGGCCACTCTGGGCTACCCTTGAGGTGGGTCGATCGAGACCGCGTCGCCGAGCGCGGACGGCCCCGTAGCTGGGCCGGGAGAGCTGCATGCGCATCGTCGCCTACCTAGACGAGCTCGACCTTCCGGTCGCCGGCGTGCTGGCCGACGGGCGGGTCATCACGCTCGACGCGCTCGTCGAGCGGGCCGGACTCCGCGAGGAGCTGGCGCTGCTCGACGTCCGCGGCCTCCTCGCCGAGGACGAGGATCTGGCGGAAACCCGGGCCGCCGTGGCGCGCGCCGTGCGCGAAGGCCTTCGCGGCCTGCCCGCAGGTCAGTTGCGCCTCGTCGCCCCGCTCGAGCCCGGCAAGATCGTCTGCGTCGGCTCCAACTACCGGAGCCACGTCGAGGAGCAGGGCCAGCCGATCCCCGACCACCCGCTCCTCTTCGCGAAGTTCTCGAACGCCGTCGTCGGCGACGGGGAGCCGGTGATCCGCCCGGCCACGACGCAGGCGCTCGATCTCGAGACGGAGCTGGGGGTCGTGATCGGCAGGCGGACCCGCCGCGTCGCGGCCGACGAGGCGCTGGACCACGTGGCCGGCTACGTCACCGCCAATGACATCAGTGCCCGGGACCTCCAGGGCTCGAAGCCGGCCCTGGCGCCGGGAGCCCGCGGTGACGGGCAGTGGCTGCGGGCGAAGGGCTCCGACACGTTCCTGCCGCTCGGGCCGTGCATCGTGACGCCCGACGAGATCGGGGACCCCGCGACGCTCCGGCTGCAGGGCTGGCACACCCCGGCCGCGGGCCCGGACGCCGGCCATGAGCTGCGGGTACAGGATGGCGCGACCGCCGACATGATCTTCCGGGTCGCCGATCTCATCGCCTTCATCTCCGCGAGCATCACGCTCGAGCCCGGGGACCTCGTGATCACCGGCACACCGTCGGGCGTCGGCGTCTTCCGCACCCCGCCGGTCTTCCTCGTCCCCGGCGACGTCGTCCGCGTCGAGGTCGACCGGATCGGCAGCATCACCAACCCCATCGTGGACGCCGACGGCGCGGCGCCCGATGGATCCCCGGCAGCGCGACTGCTCGCCCAACGTGCGGCCGCGGTCGCCACCGGCCGAGACGTCGGCTGAGACGTCGGCTGAGACGCCGGCCGAGCCGTCGGCTGAGACGTCGGCCGACACGCCAGGCCCGGAAGCACCGAGCCAACCGAACGAAGGAGACCGCCATGCTCGCGCTGGTCAAGACCGCCGAGGGTCCGGGCCTGGAGCTCCGGGAGTGGCCTGAGCCTGAGGTCGGGATCAACGACGTCCTCGTCCGGGTCCGCAGGACCGGCATCTGCGGCACGGACCTCCACATCGAGTCGTGGGACGCGTGGGCGGCGAAGAACATCCAGCCGCCGCTGGTGATCGGGCACGAGTTCGTCGGCGAGGTCGTGGAGGTCGGCTCCAACGTGACCGGCTTCGCGCCCGGCGACCTGGTGAGCGGCGAGGGCCACGTCGTCTGCGGGCGGTGCCGGCACTGCCTCGCCGGCCGGCGCCACCTCTGCGCCCACACGATCGGCCTGGGAGTCGGCCGCGACGGCGCGTTCGCGGAGCTCGTGGTCCTGCCGATGACGAACATCTGGCACCACTGGCGCGGGATCAACGAGGAGGTCGCTGCGATCTTCGACCCGTTCGGGAACGCGGTCCACACCGCGCTTGCCTTCCCCGTCCTGGGCGAGGACGTGCTGGTCTCCGGAGCGGGGCCGATCGGGCTGATGGCCACCGCCGTCGTCCGCCACGCCGGCGCCCGCCACGTGGTTGTCTCCGAGCCGAACCCGGTCCGCCGCGCGATCGCCGAGCGGATGGGCGCGACGATCGCAGTCGATCCGCGCGAGCGCGACCTGCGCGAGGTCGGGGCCAGCCTCGGGATGACCGAGGGCTACGACGTCGCCCTCGAGATGTCGGGCAATGCGACTGCGCTCCGGGCCGCGATCTCGAGCATGGCCCACGGCGGCGGCATCGCGATCCTGGGGATCCCCACCGGGGAGATCTCGCTGGACGTGAACGAGATCGTCTTCAAGATGCTCACCCTGCGCGGCATCTACGGCCGGGAGATGTACGAGACCTGGTACATGATGACGGTGATGCTCCAGTCGGGGCTCGACATCACGCCTGCCATCACCCACCGGTTCCCGTTCCGCGAGCACGCCGCGGCGTTCGAGGCCGCCCGCTCGGGCGCTGCCGGCAAGGTGATCCTGGACTGGACGGCATGACGACGCGGCCGTCGGCCGGACGGAGGACCCCACGATGAGCACGACCATGTCGAGCATGGGCAGCACGACGCCCGGGCGCGACCCGCTCGGCCACCTCGCGGACGACCTGGCCCAGGTTCGGGCGCAGGGCCTGTACCGGCCGCTGCGCGTCATGACGAGCGCCAACCGGACCCGCGTCACGGTCGACGGCCGGGAGGCGGTCACGCTCGCCTCGAACAACTACCTCGGCCTCAACACGCACCCGCGGCTGATCGAGGCGACGCTCGACGCCGTCCGCCGCTTCGGGGCCGGGTCGGGCGCGGTCCGCACGATCTCCGGGACGATGGCGCTTCACGAGGAGCTGGAGGCGGAGCTCGCCCGCTTCAAGCACGTCGAGGCGACGCTCACGTTCCAGTCGGGCTTCACCTGCAACACGGGCGTCATCCCGGTCGTCGCATCGGAGCCGGACCTGATCGTCTCCGACGCGCTGAACCACGCCTCGATCATCGACGGGATGCGACTCTCCAAGGCGCCGCGCGTCATCTACCGCCACAAGGACGTGGCGCACCTGCGCGAGCTGCTTGCCACCGCCCGCCGCGAGGGACGCGCCGACGGGCAGCCGTACCGGGCGATCCTCGTGGTAACGGACGGCGTCTTCAGCATGGACGGCGACATCGCGCCGCTCCCCGGGATCGTGGCCGCGGCCGAGGAGCACGGCGCGGCCGTCTTTGTCGACGACGCGCATGCCTCCGGCGTGCTCGGCCGGAACGGCCGCGGGAGCGTCGACCACTTCGACCTGCACGGCCGGGTCGCGATCCAGGTCGGGACGCTCAGCAAGGCGATGGGCGTCCTGGGCGGGTACGTCGCGGGTTCGCAGGAATTGCGGGAGATCCTGGTCCAGCGTTCCCGCCCGTTCCTCTTCTCCACGTCGCACCCGCCCGCGGTCGCGGCCGCCTGCCTGGCGGCAATCCACGTGCTGGAGGACGAGCCGGAGCTGATCGAGCGGCTCTGGTCGAACACCCGGCGCTTCAAGGCCGAGCTGGCCCGGATGGGCTTTGACACCGGCGTCTCCGAGACACCAATCACCCCGGTGATGGTGGGCGACTCGGCGGCCGCGATCCGCTTCGCGGACCGTCTGCTCGAAGAAGGCGTCTGGGCGACCTCGGTGGTCTATCCCACCGTCGCGCTCGACGGCGCGCGGCTGCGGACGATCGTCACGGCGGCCCACTCCGACGAGGAGCTGGACATCTGCCTGGAGGCGTTCGGGCGGGTGGGCCGCGAGCTGGGGCTGATCGCCGGATGAGCGGGCCGAACGAGTCGACCGCGGGGTCGGAACTGCCCGCCCATTCCGCGCTTCCAGCCCCCGGACCCGAGGCGGACCGCGACCTGCCGCTCGACGCGCACCTCCATACGGACCTGTCGCCCGACAGCGACGTCCCGATCGACGTCTACTGCGCCGAAGCGGTCGCCCGGGGCATCCCGGAGATCGCGATCACCGACCACGTGGACTTCGACCCGCGCGACCAGGCCTACGCGTTCTCCACGTTCGCCGAGCGCGAGCGCCAGGTCCGGGAGGCGGCAGCGCGCTGGGCGGACCGCGGGCTGCGCGTCCGGTTCGGCGTCGAGGTCACCTACGAGTCGCGATTCGAGGCCGAGATCCGCGAGCACCT
>DAOTXE010000039.1:0-14659 GCA_034435355.1 Chloroflexota bacterium | reverse complement strand
CCCGCACGAAGTCCGCGAACAGCGGTGCGAACTCCGGGTCGTCCGGCTGGAGCGAGCCGGCCAGCAGCAGGTGGCGCGCCGGGAGCCCGACCAGCACGCGCGCCCCAGCCGTGCCGAGCACCCGTGCGAGGTGGGCGGCCACGTCCGGCAGGAGGATCCGGGCAGCGTCCCAGCCGTCGCCCGTGTCGGACGAGAGGATCCGGCGCCGCCCGTCGACCTCCTCCGACCAGGGCGCCGCGGCCGACCAGGCGGCCAGGTTCCCGAGGGCCGCGTCGCGGAGCGCGGCCGGCGTGACCGACCAGGCGGCAAGGTGGTCGCCGTTGGCCAGGATGTCGAAGCCGGCCGCCGGGATCGCATAGGCCACCACGAGACCCGCCGGCCCCGGGTCGACCAGCGGCTTCGTGTCGCCCGCCGCGCTCGCGGGCGTGGCCAGGCTACTCAGCGGCGTGCCAGGCGTGCCTGCCGGGCGCAGGATCGGGAACAGGAGCGCGGCGGCGGCCGTCCATTCGTGCTCGGGCGCGCCGGCTACGCCGGGGAACGGTGTGCTCGGCAGGTCCGGCATGCGGTTGGACTCCGATGGGGCGAGCGATCGACTGACCGCAGGCGGGTCGCGTCGGGCGGGCACGCGGCGACGGGCACGATACTATTCCGCGCATGTCCTCGACCGCCCGCTGGGCCGACGCCGCGCTCACACTCTCCGTCGGCGGGGAGCGGAGTCCCGAGATCGCCCAGCTGCCCGCGGGACAGCCGGACGTCGCGACGCTGTTCGCGTTCATGCGGGATGCCGAGCTGCGCTTCGAGACGCTTCGCCTCCGCCTCGAAGAGCGAACCTGGGTGTCGGGAGGCGAGACCGACACGATCCACGAGCTCCTGCTCAGGCACCCGGGGCGCGCACGCGTCACGACGATCCACCCGCAGGCCGGGACCCCGGCGAACCACGACGTCTGGCTCTCCGACGGCGAGACGGTCCGGACGTGGCACGCCGGTCACCGGTTCGGCACGGTCCGGCCGGCGCGATCCCGGGTGGCCGGGCTCGACGGCCGCGACCTCCCCGGGACGTCGCGCGCGTATCACCCCCGGACCCGACTTCCCGCGAACTCCCTCCTGGACACGTTCGTGCATCCCGCGGGCTACTGCCAGAACGTCCTCGCCACGGGCCGATGCCGGATCCTCGGCGTCGAGCTCGTCGGTGACCGGGAGGCGATCGTGCTCGAATCCCTGCACCCGCGGACGATCGAGATGGCCGGCGACCGTCCCGATCACCGCCTCGTGCTTGCGGTCGATCGCGAGACCGGGGTCGTCGCTCGCCTCGAGGAACGCTACGGCAGCGTGACGAGCCGCCGGGTCGCCGCGACCGAGCTGGCACCCGACGCCCCGATCCCCGACAACGCGCTCACGCTGCACGTGCCTGCCGAGGCGGCCCAGATCTACTGAACCCGGCCGGCCGGGTCAGCGGCCGGGGAGCTCCAGGTCCGGCCGGGTCAGCGGCCGGGTGGCTCCAGGTCCGGCCGGACGCGGCGAACCCAGTCGCGGAGCGCCCACTCGGTCGTGCGGAACGCGAGCTCTGGCCAGGGGATCGCCTCGGGCCGGAACGGTCGCACCTCCAACGCCTCCGGGGTCACTGCCGCCACTCCGCCCACGACGCGGGCCGCGAACGCGATCACGACGATCGCCGCCTCCGGACGCGTGTACAGCCCGACGATCTCGCCGGGCTCGACGACGAGGCCGGTCTCCTCGAGGCACTCGCGGGCCGCCCCGGCTTCCACGGTCTCGTCGACCTCCATGAAGCCGCCCGGCTGCGCCCACAGACCCCGGCCGGGCTCGATCCCCCGGCGAAGCAGCAGGACCTCGCCGGATTCGGTGATCGGCAGGCAGGTCACGACGAGGCGCGGGTTGACGTAGGCGATGAACCCGCAGGCGGCGCAGGCAAGCCGTTCCCGGTCCTCACCCTCGAGCGTTCCGAGCTCCAGGGCACCGCCGCAGCGGGAGCAGTAGTTGAGGGTCGCTGCGAGCCAGATCGGGACGCCGCGTCCCGCCGACGGGTCGAACGCCTCCGGGGGCGGCGAGCCGGGGCCGGAGCTGCGCAGGTCGGACAGCCCGTGCGGGCTCGCGGGCTGGCGCGTCCCGTGGCTCATGCGGTCACCACCAGCCACGCGGCCGCCACCAGGAGCAGGTAGAGGATCGCACCGGCGAGCGTCCAGGCAAGCCGGAAGAGTCCGCGGCCGCGATCCACCGGCATCCAGGCCCAGGCCGACCGCCAGATGCGGACGATCGCGTCCGCGTTCGCGACCGCGAGGAGCGGCGCGGCCACGATCACGCAGAGCTTGACGAGCGGGCTTCCGAGGGCGGCGCCCATCTCCAGCGCCGTGATCGCAACCGTCCCGAGGACCAGGGCAGGCGCCGAGAGCAGGACGTAGTGCTTCTGCAGCGGCGTGGGGCGCGTCTCGGGGACGCTGCGGGGCGTTCCCGTCGCACCGGGCGCGGCAGCCGGAACCGCCTGGCGGTCGAGGACCGGCATCCCCGGCTCGTGGCGGGCGTCATCCATGCACCCGATTCTACGCGCCGCCTTCGCAGGCGCCGCCTTCGCGACGCCTCCCGGCGGACCCGCTCCAACGCCGGGCGCCGCGGCCTGGCGTGCCGCGGCTTGGGTCCCTCTCGGCTTACTGTCCCTGCGCCTTCGTGAAGCCGTCCTCGCCGCCGTAGCGGCGAAGCTTCTCCACGTGGTTCCAGGACGGGTAGACGGCGGCGACCCGGGCGAGGAGCGCACGGATGTCCTCGTCGCCGACGGGGCGGTCTTCGTGCGCCCCCACGAACCGACAACGGAAGTGCCGGACATGGTCGCTTGCCGTGGAGCCGACCGGGTAGGCAACCGTGCCGCGGCTCGAGATGAACAGCAGGCGGAACGCATCGCCGACGAGCTGCTCCAGCTTCGGACCCATCACGGGCGGCAGGTCGTCGGACTCGATGAAGATGTCCGCGCCGACCAGCTCCTCCGGGATCGACGTGTAGCGCTCGGCGCCGTAGCTCCAGCGCGGCCGCGGCCGGGCCTCGCCGGACGGCCGCTCCGCCCCGCCTCGCGGCGGCACGGTCGCCGGCTGGCGGCCCAGGTTCGCGATGATCGCGTCCGTGAACCGGGTAGTGGAGGCTGCCCGCTCGACGTCGCCGCCGGTCTGGCGGGCGAGGTCCTGGGTGACCGCGCGGCCCTCCTCGAGCGTCACGAGGACCGCGTCCTCGATCCGGTCGGCAGCGTCGGACTCGCCGAGGTGGCGGAGCATCATCAGCGAGCTCAGGATCAGCGCGGTCGGGTTGATGACGTCCTTGCCGGCGTACTTCGGGGCGGACCCGTGCACCGCCTCGAAGATCGCGACGTCGTCGCCGTAGTTGCCCGACGGCGCGAAGCCCAGGCCGCCGACGAGACCGGACGCGAGGTCGCTGATGATGTCCCCGTTCAGGTTGGTCGTGACGATGATGTCGAACTGGGCCGGGTCCTTGGCCATCTGGTGGGCCACGTTGTCGATGATCAGGTGTTCGGCCACGATCTCCGAGTACTCGGCGGCGAGCTCCTCGAACACGCGTTTGAAGAGGCCCTCGGTGAGCTTCATGATGTTCGCCTTGGTCGCGCAGGTCACCTTGCGGCGCCCCTCGCGGCGGGCCAGCTCGAACGCGTAGCGGATGATCTTCTCGCTGCCCTTGCGGGTGATGATCTTCAGGCACTGCGCGACATCCGCGGTCTGCATGTGCTCGATGCCGGCGTACAGGTCCTCGATGTTCTCGCGGACGATGATCATGTCCACGCCCTCGCCCGCGTAGCGGGTGGGGACGCCGGGCAGTTCGCGCGCCGGCCGCACGTTCGCGTACGTCTCGAACAGCTTGCGAAGCGTGACGTTCGCGCTCTTCTCGCCGAACCCGACCGGCGTCTCGAGCGGACCCTTGAGGACGACGCGCGTGCGGGCGATCGAGTCGCGGGTCGCCTGGGGCACGCCGGAGGTGTCGCCGCGCCGGAACACCTCGGCGCCGGCCTCGGCCGTCTCCCAGTCGATGGCGACGCCTGCCGCCGCGATGATCCGCTGCGCGGACCGGACCACTTCCGGGCCGACCCCGTCGCCCGGGATGACGGTGACACGATGGGGCTGGCCTGGCATCGGGACGGGTCTCCTGTGCGGGATCCCGGTGGAGTCCGGTGCTCCATCGGGCATGACGCGGATTCTGCCCCATCGCCGGGCCGCGCGGGCGCACCGGGGGCGGGACGTGCGCCTGACGAGGCGCCCGGGATCCCGGGCGCCGGCTACGGCCTTCGACCGACTGTGGCGACGTGGGAGACCTATGGCGACGTGGGCGACGCGGAGCCGAGACCGCTCACGTCCGGCGTCGTGTTCCCGCTTCGATGGATCCGGTTGCAGAGCGTGCCGAGCGCAGCCGCGATGATGTCTTCGGCCCGGTCGCCGATGTTCGCCGTGCCGCCGGCTGCCTGCTGCAGCGCGGCCACACCGGGAACGCCCTCGTCAGCGCCGAGGCTCACGGAGCAGTGCACGTCGCCCTTGATCGCGTCGGGTTGGTCGTCGCCGGTGTCACGCGCCGCCTTGTCCCCGATTCCGGGCACGCTGACCGGCGTGGTCATGCCCTGGGACATCCTGCGCGTAGCCCGTTGTCACCAGATCCCCACTCAGGACGAGGACGTCGACCGCACCATTGGACGCGGTGCCCAAGACGCACTGTTGACCCTCCCCGCCGATCCCGGCCGCGGTCACGGTCACCGTGGTGATCGGGTCGAGGAGCAGCGGCGGACGTCCGGCTTCGTGCACGGCGCTCCGCTACGCAGGCGGGAACACTGCAGGGCAGGGCGCGGGTGCTCGGCTACAGTCCGCGCATGCAGGTGTGCCTCCTGGGCCCGCTCAGCATTCGCGACGGCACGGCCGAGATCCCCGCCGGTGGCCGCCTGCAGCGGCGCGTTCTCGCCCGGCTGGCGATGGACATCGGCAAGCCGGTCGCGACAGATGCCCTCGAATCGGCCGCCTGGGGCGATGACGCGCCAGTGGCGGCCCGGCACACGGTCGCGACCCACGTCTTCCGTTTGCGCCGGCTTGGCCTGGAGATCAACACGCGCGACGACGGGTACGTCCTGGAGACGCCGACGGACGCCGGCGACGTGGAGCGGCTGGCTGCCGAGAGCCGGCGTGCGCTCCTGGACGGGGATCCCGCGCGTGCGATCCGCGCGCTTCGCGACGCGCTGGCACTCTGGCGAGGCCGGCCCCTGGCCGACCTCGACGACCTTCCCGAGGCGACCGTCGTGGCGGCTCGCTTCGAGGAGCTGGTCGAGAGCCTCCGCGAGGAGATGCTGGCCCTGGAGCTCGACCACGGGCGGCCTGCCGAGCTGGTGGCCGAGGCCCGCCAGCTGGCGACGGCCCAGCCCTACCGGGAGCGGCGCTGGGAGCTGCTCATGCTCGCCCTGTACCGAGCCGGGCGGCAGGCGGAGGCGCTCGACGCGTACGCCGAATGCCGGCGTCGGCTGCTGGACGACCTGGGCCTTGATCCGGGCACTTCGCTCCGGCGGATGCAGCAGGCCGTGCTTGCCCAGGACCCGGCCCTCGAGCCGCCGGTCCAGCCTGCCACGCCGCTGGCGGCGCCCGGCCCCGCCCAGGCTGGCCCGGAACCGGGGCGAACCGTCGAGCCGTCCCGGATCCCCGGCACATCCACCCGGTTGATCGGCCGCGCCGTCGAGCAGCATGACCTGGCCGAGGTCTGGGATCGTGCTCGCCTTGCCACGGTGCTCGGTCCACCGGGAGCCGGCAAGACCCGTCTCGCCCTCGAGCTGGCCCGGGCGGCGGAGACGCCCGCCTGGTATGTCGCGCTCGAACAGATCCCTGCCTCGCAGTCCGTTGCGGCGGCCATCCTTGACGTCGTCGATCCATCATCGCGGGCAACCGATGCGTCAGAAGGGGTCCGGATCGCCCTGGGGATGCTTCCGGGCCTGCTGATCCTCGACGGGTGCGAGGGCCGCCCCGTCGAAATCGCCCGGGAGGTGAGCCAGCTGGTCGCGGGCTGCCCCTGGATCCGCGTGCTGGCGACGAGCCGCGAGCGGCTCGGGATCCTCGACGAAGCACTGATCCCGGTGGGCCCGCTGGACGCCGGTGATGCCATTGACCTTCTCGTCGATCGAGCCCGGCTGCTCGATCCTCGCTTTCGCCTGGGCCCCGCGGAGATAGCGACCGCCGACCGGCTGTGCGCGCTGGTCGACCGCCTCCCGCTGGGCATCGAGCTCGTGGCGCGCCACCTCCAGATGCTCCGGATCGACGAGGTGGTCCGTCTGGTCGAATCGGATCTGGGCCGCTGGGCAGGCAGGCCCGCGGGCGGTCGCGCCGGCCTCTGGGCGGCGCTGGACACCAGCGTCGAACGGCTCGGCCCGTCGGAGCGGCAGGCCCTCGGGGCGCTGGCCGTGATGGTCACCGATGCGGACATCGCGCTCATCGAGGCCGTCGCCGGCTTCACGGACCCATCCGTTGACGCCTTCGAGGTCGTGGCCCGGCTGGTGGATGCAAGCCTGGTCCAGGTCCGAAGCGCGCCCGGACCCACCCGCTACGAGCTGCTCCACACCGTGGCGGCGCATACGCTGGAGGGACTCGACGACGGGGAGCTGGCAGCAGCCTGGGAACGCTACGCGGACGCGGTGTTGACCCGGGCGGACCTGCTCGCGGGCCAGCTCGCCACGGCCGGCCGGAGCGATACGCTGCGCGTGCTGGACCGGGAGATGCCCCATGTCCGGGCCGTTCTCGGCAAGCTGTGCGCAGCGCCGCTCGATCCTGCGGGCGTCGTCCGGGGGCTGGAGATCGCCGTCGGCCTGACCGACTACTGGCTGGGCCGCCACCCGGCCGAGGGCCTGGACTGGCTCGGTCGGCTGATCACGGCGGCTGGGCCGTCGCCCGCGCCGACGCCCACGCTGCGTGCGGCTGCCCTACTCGGCCGGGCACATCTCGCCTACTGGGTCACGGACTTCGCCCTGGGCGCCAGGGTCGTGGAGGAGGCCCAGGCGCTGTTCGCCTCCGTGGACGACCCGCTCGGCGAGGGTCGGGCCCTGCGCCGTCGAGGCGCGATTGCGGCCGCGACCGATGACTTGGCGGCTGCCCGCCGCTTCCTGGAGACCTCGCTCGCCCGCCTTGAACGGGCCGGGGTTGAGCGGGAGACGGGCACGACGCTGCTCCACCTGGGCTCGCTGCTGGCGGACGAGGGGGTCGTGGACGCGGCTCGCCCGGTGCTCGAGCGGGCGCTGGCAATCGCGGTGGAAACCGGCGATCCGCTCGCGAACGGGCACGTCCTTGCCGCGCTGACGCTGGCGCACTGGAAGGCCGGTGATCTCGAGGCGGCGATGCAGACGGGCAACGAGGCGCTCCTGATCTTCCGCGAGCTGGGCCACCGGCCGACCGAGGGGACCGTGGCGTATCGTCTCGCCGCCGTCGCCCGCGGCCTCGAGCATCCCCGCGCCGCGCGCCGCTACGCCCAGCTGGCGATCGATGCCGGCGCGCTGTCGAGCACCCGCACCACCGTCGCGCTCGGACAGGTCAACCTGGCCCGCCTCGACCTCGATGCCGGCGACCACGCCGTCGCGGCGAGCCATCTCGTCCGGGCGCTCGAGATGGTCGATCCGGGCGCGGACCGCTGGGTCCTGGTGGAATGCCTCGAGGCGGTCGCACGACTCCTCGTCGCCACGAGCCGGACCCGCTCCAGTCAGCTGCTCGCCTCGGCGAGCAGCATCCGCGCCGCGATTCGCCAGCCGGTGGCCCCGACCGAGGTCAGCGACCTCGAGTGGACCCTCGCCCGGAGCAGCCCCCTGGACGCGGCCGGCGCGCCGCCGGATGGTGGTCCGCCCGCGGACCTCGACCCGGCAGAGGCGCACGCGCTGGCGCTGATCCTCGTCCGGGACGCGGCGCTCCCGGCCGCGGCACCACCTCGGCGACGTCCGGCACCAGGCTGACCCGACCTACTCGGCGGCGGCCGCTGCCCGAGCAGCGTCGCCACCTGCGTTCGATGCGATCGGCTTGCGATCGATCTGCGATCGACCAACTCCATGCTCGAGCGGGACCACTCCGCAGAGGCATTGGAGGACCTTCATGTCGAACGCCGTCCAGTTACGCTGGCTGGGAATCGTCGCTGCCCTGCTCCTTTCGGTGGGCCTTGCCGCCTGCTCGGGAAACGCCGCGAGTGCTCCCGCTAACGGGGGTGCGAGCGCCACGCCACCCGACGGCGCGAACGACGCGTCGCCAGGTGCAAGCATTGCGCCGGCCGCCGCGAGCGCCGGCCCAGGCGCCGCTGGGGGCGGCGTGGACGGCCCGTATTGCGCTGCGATCAGGGTCTCCGACGCACAGGCCCTGGCCAAGCCAACGCTGGCCGCCGCCCAGACCGGTGGTTCGGAATCATGCACGTTCGTGCTGCCTGGCCAGGCCCTCAACGGGGACAACATCACCGTCACGGTCTTCCCTGGCGACGCCAACAAGCACTTCTACAACGACCAGGTCAGCGGCCCCGTCGCGAGCACGCCGAACCCGCTGCCTGGCGTCGGAGACGTCGCCGTCTGGGAACAAATCACGAGCTCGGCTCCGCCGGAGGTCATCGCGCACCAGGGCTCGCTCACGTGCGTGGTCCAGCCGCCTGGAGATACCAGCCAACTCACCATCGAACAGACCGGCAGCGGACCGATCTACCAGATCAGCGCCGGAGCTGCGGCGGCCTACGCCGCTAAGCTTGGGGTGCTCTGCACGGACGTCTTCACGGTTGGCGGCTGACAGCCGGGCGGACGGCTCGACCAAGCGGCATCGGCGCCCAACGGTCGGAGAGGGCCACCTCGAGTGGCCGCCGGATTCAGCGTGTGGGCACGGGCAGCCAATTTGCGATCGATCTGCGATCCGCATCCGCGACGCTCCGGGGTGTCCGAAGCATCGGCTACACCGCGGCGGCAAGCAGCGGGGAAGGAGACCAGGTCACGTGGACAGTGCCGTGAGCTCGCCCGAGCGCGTCCCCGCACACCCCGACGGCCCCAAGTTCATGTGATCGATCTGCGATCGGGGCGATCCATGGTTGCTGGTGGCGCCCGCGCAGCGGGTAGCTACGTCCGCTCCGGTCCTCAGGAGGAACCCATGAAGCGTTTCATCGTCACGACATCCATTGGCCTGGTCGCCGTCGCATTCGCGATCGCGGGCTGCGGGGGCAGCGCCGCCGGCGGTACCTCTGCCCCGGCGACCGCCAGCGGCAATGCCCAGGCGGCGCCGCCGGCCGCCTCCGCGGAAAGCGGCGCATCGGCTGGTGGCCAGGCGAGCGCCGGGGCATCTCAGGCGGCCGCCGGCAACGGCGGAACGGTAGAAGACGGCATCGGTCACGCCGTCAACATCTGTGATCTGCTCCCGGTGGCTACGGTGGCCTCGATCAGTGGCGAGCCGCTCACCGTTGCCAAGGAGGACGACACTCCGAACTACAAGACCTACTCGTGCTCCTACATGAGCGCGAATGGCACGTCAGGCCTGGACGTGAACGTGCTTGCGCTCGATGCCGCCGCCGGCTTCGACAGCACCCTGCAGGCCAACAGCACAGGCGCGAGGCAGATCAGCGGGCTCGGCGACAAGGCGTTCACCGCGATAACCGGAGTGGAGGCCCTCTTCGGGAACGTCTCCATAACGGTATCGAACCTGCAGTCGGACGACGCCGCCATCACCCTGATCAAGACACTGCAGCCGAAGCTCTGACTTCCAGAGGTCGGCGGGCGACGGCGCTTGTGTCTCGTGCCGCTGATCCAACGCCGGGCCGCCCACGATGACTTGAGTAGTCGTGGGTGCGCGGACTGCGTATTGCAGCGGCGCGCATGCTTGGACGCTCGCCGCAGTGGCAGCAACCTAGTCGTCCCGACTCTTGGGCTGTAGCTCTTTGTTGATGTCTTTAAGAGGAGCCATCGGTGAATCTTCGGCCGGCCGAACCGAGGGACATGGACTTTCTGGCTGACATGTTGGTCGAGGCAGCATATCCGCCATGGACGGATCCAAAGCCAACGGCAGCCGCCGCGCTGGCTGACCCGCATGCGGGCCCCTACCTACGGGCCTGGGGCCGCCTTGGTGACCTCGCGATCATCGCCGAGGACGACCAAGGCCACATCGGGGCGGCCTGGTGCCGGCTCTTCTCGGCCACGGATCCCGGCTATGGCTTCGTCGCGGACGATGTACCGGAGCTCGCGATCGGCGTCGTCGCCCAGCGCCGCGGAGAAGGGGCCGGCCAGCGGCTGTTGGAGGCGCTCGTCGAGGAGGTCGCCGCCCTCGGTTGGCGGGCCCTCAGCCTGACGGTCAACGTCAAGAACCCCGTGGCGCTCCATCTGTACGACCGCGCTGGCTTCGTCCGTGTGGGCGGAACCGATGAACAACCGATCATGCTCCTGCAGTTGGCTCGCCCGTCTATGGCATAGGCATGACGGGTGCGTCGTTTCGGTTTGTCGTGAGCGCTGCCGTTCGGGCGGCAAGCCGTCGAACCAGCCAGGCACGTGCGGGCGAGAGCGCTAGGATCGAGCGGTGACTGGCACTCCAGCGCGCATTCCGATCCTCCTCGACGTCGACACGGGCATCGACGACAGCCTGGCGTTGCTCTATGCGTGCGCCTCGCCGGAGGCGGATCTCGTCGCCGTGACCTGCGTCGCAGGGAACGTCGACGCCCGCCAGGTGGCCGAGAACACGCGCGCCGTGCTGGAGCTGGCGGGCCGGGCGGACGTCGAGGTTGCGCTCGGTCGTGAGGCGCCGCTCGTCCGGCCGCTCGTCACAACGCCCGAGACGCACGGACCGCGGGGCATCGGGTACGCCGTCCTGCCCCGGGCGAGCCGGCCGCTCTCGCCGCGCTTCGGGCCCGACGTGATCGCGGAGGAAGCCCGGCGTCGTCCTGGGGCCCTCACGCTCGTGACCCTGGGGCCCCTGACGAACCTCGCGGTCGCCCTCGCCCGCGAGCCCGCCCTGCCGACGCTCCTGCGGGGCTGGGTGATGATGGGCGGCAGCTACCGCTCCCCGGGCAACACCGCGCCCACGACCGAGTGGAACATGAGCGTCGACCCCGAGGCCGCCGAGCGCTGCATCGCGGCGTTCGGACGCCCGGCGGTGGCCGAAGCCCGCGTCGCTGCCGGTCTCGCGCCGCTCCCGGTCGCACTCGGGCTCGACGTCACCGAGCGCGCGAAGCTCCTGCCGCACCACCTCGCCGCCCTGGCGGCACGGGCGGGGTCACGCCCGGACCCGGCCCGCGATCCGGCCGCGGGGAGCGTCGCCTCGAACGCCGTCGTCCGCTATGTCGAGGATGCGCTCCGCTTCTACATGGAGTTCCACGAGCGTTACGACGGCTTCTACGGCGCGTTCGTCCACGACCCGTTCGCCGTCGCGGCGGCGCTGGACCCGGCGCTGGTCCGCACGGAGGCGCTCTCCGTGGACGTGGAGCTGGCCGGCAGGCTCACGAGCGGCGAGACGGTCACGGACTGGCGCCGGGCCTGGGGCCGGCCGCCGACCCTGGACGTGGCGGTCAGCGGCGACGCGGAGACGTTCTTCGCGCGCTTCATCGATCGGGTCGGAGGGCTGGCCGAGCGCGTCGGCTGAACGAATGCCGCGCACGCGTCCGCCGAACCTGCCACTCTGACCACGCGCGGCACCCGACCATCCGACCTGGCCGCGCTCCCGCTCCGGGACCAGACCTCGACAGGAGATCAGGAGAGATGAGCGCCCTGAAAGGCTGGGTCGCCGGCCAGTTCACGACCCGCGTGATCGTGTTGATGCCGATCGCGATCGCGATCAACGTTGTGCTGGGCTACACGGTCCAGACGATCCTCAAGCTGCCGATCTACCTCGATTCGATCGGCACGATCCTGGTGGGCGTCCTCGCCGGTCCCCTCGCCGGGGCGCTGACCGGGATCCTGTCGAACCTGATCTGGCAGTACGCGCCGGTGATCGGGGGAGGCACGACCGGGCCGTTCGCGATCACCGCCGGCGTCATCGGGCTGCTCGCCGGCGCCTGGGGCCAGCTCGCGGTCTACCGCTCGAGGCCCGCCTCCGGGACGCAGCTGATCGTGGCGGCCATCGCGGCGGGCGTGATCGCCGTCGTCGTGGTCGTCCCGATCCTCAACAACCCCGCCTACACGGATCCGAACGTCGGCGGGTATCCAAGCTGGGTGTACACCGCGGCAGCTGTCATCGCGGTGATCGTCGCGGTCGTCGTAGCCGGCTTCATCTACCTCCGACGCGACCTCGCCGGCCTTTGGGTCGCCGTGGCCGGCGTGCTGACCGGCATCGTCGCGGCGTTCGTCTCGGCGCCGATCTCCGCGATCGTCTTCGGTGGGGTCACGGGCGGCGGAACCGACCTTCTCGTCGCGGCCCTGCGGCAGGGCGGCTCGGACGTCATCCACGCATCGCTCGGCCAGGGCCTGTTCAGCGACCCGATCGACAAGACGATCACGAGCTTCGTCGTGTTCATCATCCTCAGCGGGCTCTCCCCGAGACTCCTCGCACGGTTCCCGCTGGGCGAGCGGCTCACCGGGAACCGTGCCGCCTGACGACGCGTCCGTCTCGTCGATCACCGATCCGGGGAGCATCGCCGCCCGCCTGCCCGACTACGTCCTCCGGGTCCCCACCGGGCCGTACCGCTCGCTGAACCCGCTCACCAGGTTCGTCATCGCGATCGCGAGCGCGGCCGTCGCGTTCGGGGTACGGGGCTGGACGGGGCCCGTGGCAGTGCTCGCCGTGACGGCAGCCCTCGCGCTGTACGCGGGGGTCGCGGGTGCCCTGCGCCGGTTCGTCCTCGCCACCATCCCGATCGTCGTGTCGATCCTGCTCATCAACGCGTTCCTCTACCCGGGCGCGACCGACGTGCTCGTCCGGGTCGGCCCGTTCGCCGCCACCGGTACGGGCCTGACCGTGGCGCTGCAGGCGACCCTGCGCGTCGTCGCGTTCGCGCTCAGCGTCGCCCTGTTCAGCCTGACGACGGCGACCGACGACTTCCTGGCCGACCTCGACCATCGCGGCGCGGGCCGGCGGCTGACGTTCATCATCGGCTCCGCGATCGGCACGATTCCCGCGATGGCGTCCCGGGTGACGGAGATCGTCGAGGCCCAGCGAGCGCGCGGCCTCGACACCGAGGGGTCCGTTCGGCGCCGGATCCGCGGCATCGTGCCGCTGGCCGGCCCGATGGTGCTCGGCGCCCTTTCCGAGGTCGAAGAGCGGACGGTTGCGCTCGAGGCCCGCGCGTTCTCCGCCCCGGTCCGGCGGACGGTCATGCGGGTGCTCCCCGACGACGGCGCTCAGCGCGCGCTGCGCTGGCTGCTCGGTCTCGGCTCGCTCGTCGCGGTCGCCGCGTCGATCGCGGGCCGGTTCCCGCTGCCGTGATGGCGCGGCCATGACGCTGCGACTGGCGGGCGCGACGTATCGCTACGCCGGCGCGCGCCGCAACGCGCTCGAGGGCGTCGATCTCGAGCTGGCGCCGGGGAGCGTGATCGGCGTGGTCGGACCCAACGAAGCGGGCAAGAGCACGCTCTGCCTTGTCGCGTCAGGGCTGGCTCCGGTCGTCGTCGCCGGCTCGCTCGGCGGCTCCGTGACGATCGACGGGCGCGAGACGATCACGATGCGGCCCCACGAGCTGGCCCAGCGCTGCGGGATCCTTCTCCAGAACCCGGAGGACCAGCTCTCGGGAACGGCCGCGACGGTCTTCGAGGAGCTCGCATTCGGCCCGCGGAACCTTGGCCTTCCCCTCGGATCGGTGGTCGAGCGGGTCGAGTCGAGCCTGGAGACGCTCGCCATCGCCAGCCTCGCCGCCCGCGACCCGGCCCGCCTGTCGGGCGGCCAGGCGCAGCTCGTCGCGCTCGCTGCGATCCTCGCGCTGCGCCCGGGCTACCTCATCCTCGACGAGCCGACGAGCCAGCTCGACCCGCAGGGATCGCGGCTTGTGGGCGACGCGCTCCGGCGCCTGGCAGCCGAGAACCGGACGGGGATTCTCGTCGTGGAGCACAAGACGGACCTCCTCGATCGGCTTGCCGACAGCGTCGTCCTGGTCGACGAGGGCCGGATCGTCCGCGAAGGACCGGCGGCCGAGGTGCTGGGTGATCCGGCGCTCCCGGCGCTCGGCGTGGAGCCGCCGCCCCGTGCACGGATCCGCGCGGCGATCGCGGCGGCTGGTCTCGACGGAACGGGCATCACGGACGCGCTTCTCCTGGAGCTGGCCTCGTGATCGGGATCGCGATCGTCGAGGTTGCCTACACCTACCCGACCGGAGTCCGGGCGCTCGACGGCATCGACCTCGCCATCCGGCCGGGCGAGACGCTCGCGATCATCGGCCAGAACGGGAGCGGGAAGTCCACCCTCGTTCGCCAGCTCAACGGGCTCCTCCGGCCCGGACAGGGCCGGGTCCTTCTCGACGGCGCGGAGGTCGGGCGACGCCACGTCGCGGAGCTCGCCCGGCTCGTCGGCCTCGCGTTCCAGGACCCCGACCGCCAGATCTTCGCGGGCAACGCGCGTGCGGAGGTCGCCTTCGGGCCGCGCAACCTGGGGCTGCGCGGCGCCGAGCTGGACCGCGTGGTGGCCGAGGCGCTCGAGGCCGTCGGGCTCGCAGACGTCAGCGACCAGAATCCGTACGACCTGGGCTACTCGCGGCGGAAGCTCCTCGCGATCGCGTC
>DAOTXE010000038.1:0-12874 GCA_034435355.1 Chloroflexota bacterium | reverse complement strand
GTCAGGGTGTCGCGGACGTCCTCCGCGTCGCGCTCCTCGGCGAACGGGGTGAAGCCAACGAGGTCGGCGAACAAGACCGAGACGAGGCGCCGCTCGGCGACGGGGCTGGCCGCGTGGACGGGTGACGGTGGGCCCGGGATGGCGCGGTCCGGCGCGGGCGCGCGAACGGGACTCGGAGGTGCTCCGGGTGTGCTGGCCGCGCCGAGCGGCGTCGCGCATTCGCTGCAGAACTTCGCCGCCGGGCCGTTCGTCGTCCCGCACGTCGGGCAGGCAACCGCGAGCCGTGCCGCACATTCCGTGCAGAACTTCGCGCCGGCGGGGTTGACCGTCCCACAGTTCGAGCAGATCACTCGATCGCCCCCTCGATGCGTTCTCGCCTGGAAGGCCGAAGCGTACCCGACATCGCGCGAGAAGGGGAGGTGGGTCGTCGTCATCCGCGACCCCTTCCACCGAGCGGTCATCAACGGCAGCGACCGCGCCGACGGACACGACCGCTTCTGGTCCGTGACCCGTCACTGGCTCGATCGGACGTCTGGTAGAATCCGCCAGCCGTGGCCCGGAGAGGTCGCATAGAGGCCTAGTGCAGCGGTTTGCTAAACCGCCATGTGGGGTAACCTGCATCGAGGGTTCGAATCCCTCCCTCTCCGCCACCCATCGCGCGCCCGTAGCTCAGTGGATAGAGCGTCAGGTTGCGGACCTGAAGGTCGTGGGTTCGAGTCCCGCCGGGCGCGCCACGATTCCCGCCTGAACGCCGCCGACCGAACAGCTCGGGCGCGGGATCCTGAGCCCAGCGTGCAGGGCTCACGTGACGTCGCTCGGGTCCGGATCTCCGTTGCCGCGAACCGCCGGGCCGCGACCCTGCGCCCAATCTCCACGCGGGCTTCATCGTCCCTCCATTACGGGCCACGAGGATTGGTCTCGGCACCGAGGCCGGTGTCGCCGGATGACCGGCACCACGCACAGGCTGGAGGCCGACAATGAAACGTCTCACCATCTCGCTCACGGTCGCGGCATTCGCGATCCTGACTCTTGTCGCGACGGTCGCGGCCGCGAGCCCGACGCCCACCCAGGCGGGTGCCCAGGTACGGGCCGGCGACACGATCCCGACGGTCCTCGGTCTCTCGCGCGCAGCAGTCATGGACCTCCGCCACGACGGCCTGACGCTTGCCCAGGTCGCCGAGCGTCAGAATGTGAACCCGCAGAAGGTGATCGACGCACTCGTCGCGCAGTGGACCGAGCGGGTCGATGCCCGCGTCACGAACGGTGCGCTCACCACCGCCGACGCCGACGCGCTGAAGGCACAGATCACCCTCCGCGCGACGTCCATGGTGGGCCAGGCCACCGTCGGCGGGATGGGCGGCGCCGCGGTCGGTGCCGGGCGCGGCGCCGCGGGTGGCGCAGGGGTGGGCGCCGGTGGGGGAGCCGCCAATCGCGGCGGTTTCGGCAACGGCAGCTGCGATGGCACCGGCCCGCATGGCGCAGTGACGCCGTAGCGGATCGCGGAGACGGAGGCGGTCGAACCCGGCGACGGGTTCGACCGCCTCCTTGCGATACTGCACGCATGGCACGCATCCTCGTCGTCGATGACGAGCCGCACATCCTGGAGGTCGTCCGCGCGTACCTCGTGCGAGACGGCCACCTCGTGTCCAGCGCGCCGGATGGCGACGCAGCCCTCGCGTCGGCGCTGGCGGAGATGCCGGACCTCATCATCCTCGACGTCATGCTTCCGGGCCGATCGGGGTTCGAGGTGCTCCGCGAGCTTCGCGGCGCGGGAAGCACCGCTGCCGTCGTCATGCTCACGGCGCGAGACGACGTGATCGATCGCGTCGCCGGTCTCGAGGCCGGGGCCGATGACTACGTCACGAAGCCGTTTGAGCCGCGCGAGCTGGTGGCGCGGGTCAGCGCGGTGCTCCGCCGGACCACCCCGTCCGCGCGGCCGGTGCCGGCACCCGACGGCCACGACACCGAACCGTTCTTCGATCTCGAGATCGACACGGCAGGTCGCGAAGTCCGCCGGGCTGCTGCGGCGCTTCCCCTCACACGCGCGGAGTTCGATCTTCTGGCCGTTCTGGCGTCCCGCCCCGGTACCGCCATGTCGCGCGAGCGCCTCGGGGTGTTCGTCTTCGGAGAGGCGTTCGACGCATATGACCGGACCATCGACAGCCACGTGAAGAACCTTCGCCACAAGCTCGGGACGCGACCCGACGGGGAGCCGTACATCGAGACGGTCCGCGGCGTCGGGTACCGCGCCGCGCGCCGATGAGTCTCCGGCTCAGGCTGGCCGGCGCGCTGGCACTCGTGGCCCTGCTGACGGCCGTCGCGGTGGCGGTCGCGGCCCCTGCCATCGTCGGGCGCGGCTTCGCGGCGATGGAAGCGGACAGCGTCATGAGCGGCACCACCCGCGGCCAGGGACCCGGCCCCGGGCCGATGGCCGGCCTCCACGCCCAGCAGGTCCAGGCGGACACGACCAATACGTTGATCGCGGTGGCGGCCATCGCTGCGGGCGCCGCCTCGCTCCTCGGTTTCGCTCTTGCGACGCGCATGGTTCGCCCGCTCGCGCGTCTTGAGCATGCCGCAGCGGCGGTCGCCCGCGGCGAGCTCGAGGTCCGCTCGGGCGTCGGGAGCCGGGGTGATGAGATCGGATCGCTGGGGCGTTCATTCGATGCCATGGCCAACGATCTCCAGGCCACCGAAGTCGCGCGTCGTCGCTTCTTCCAGGATGCCGCGCACGAGCTCAAGACGCCGCTCGCGGTGATCGATGCAACCACGTCCGCGATCCTTGACGGGGTGTACGGCCACGATGAACGCCATCTCCGGACGATCCGCGAGCAGTCGCGCCTCCTGGCCCGGATCGTGGACGACCTGCGGACCGTCAGCCTTGCCGATGCCGGCGTCCTGCCGCTCCGGCGTGAGCCAGTCCGGATCGGCGCGCTCCTGTCTTCGATCGCACGTGATTTCGAAGCCCGCGCCGCGGGCGCCGGCGTCTCGATCGAGGTACGGCACACCGGCAACCCGGTTGCCCTGGCCGACCCCGACCGGGTGCGACAGGGCGTCGTGGCGCTCGTGGACAACGCGATCCGACATACGCCGACCGGCGGCTGGATCCGGCTGGAGGCTGCATCAAAGGAGCCCGATTCCGCGCTGATCGCCGTCGTCGACTCGGGTCCCGGGATCGCGGCGATCGACCTGCCCCACGTCTTCGAGCGGTTCTACCAGGCAGATCCCGCTCGAGACCGTTCGACGGGTTCGTCGGGGCTCGGTCTGGCGATCGTGCGGGCCGTCGTCGAGGCGCACGGCGGCCACGTCAGGGCAGGGAACGAGGCCGGCGCGGGTGCCCGCGTCGAGATCGAGCTTCCGGTCTCCTCAGGTCCCGGAGACGGTCCAGCCGACCCGCCTGCCTGAGGATCGGTGCCGGTGAGCCGTCATCCTGCCATCACGCCCCGGCTTGCGTCGTCCGAGGTGTCGGCGGCGGCCGCCAGATGGAGGTTTCGCGCGGCGACGAAGCTGAGACCGTGTTCCGTCAGGGCCCGCGCCGTGTGGTTGGTCGCGTCGAGCTTGTCCAGAAAGTTGAGCTGCAGGTTGTCCCAGTCGCCGCTGGCAACGATCTCCGCCTTGTCCCGGAAGTAGTCGAGGATGTCCGAGGGGTGCGGCCGCGCCGCGTCGACTGCCGGATCGCCTCCCTCGTGCTTGGCCGAGATGTTGGGAACGGTTCCCGCCAGGGCGACCAGCTCGGCGCGGCGGTCGTAGGGCTGCAGGACGATGCTCTTCCAGGTCTCGGTGACGTGGTGCTCGAAGCGGACGACATCCTCCAGGCCCAGCGCCCGGCGGACCTGGGCCGTGATCTCGAGCGTCTCGTTGTTCACGGAGTTGCCCCAGTTGAACCCCACCAGCGGCCCCGTGCCGTCTTCGCGCGCGAACAGCCGCGCCCCGAGGAGCGTCCACAGGCCGGCGAACGGGTTGTCGTTGCCGACGAACACGGAGATCTTGAACTCGATGTCGACCCCCAGCCGGTGCAGCAGGTAACCCGCCAGCACGGTGCCGGAATTGACGTTGAGCACCTGACGGACGCCGTACTCCGTGTAGTAGTGGAGATATTCGTCGACCCATTGCAGCGGGTGGTCGTTGGGCTGACCGATCCCGCCGAAATAGCCCGTGATCGTGGCCGGGCCGCCGAGGTGGATGTTCGAGCCGTCGGTGCCCTTCGTGTCCAGGGTCTCGACCACGCTGGCGCCGATGATCTGCATCGCGGCCGCAACGGCCGGAAGGTCACCGTCGGCCTCCTGCTCCTTCATCTTCCGGACGCGGATCCAGCGGCCCGGCATGAGGGAGCGCTCCGCGATCGCCTTCCGAGCGGCCGCGATCACCCATGGAAAGTAGTGCAGTGAGCTGACCTCCAGCGTCACGGCCATGTCGTCGAGGAACTCGAGCGTGTCGGCGCGGGCGCCCAGGACCCCGCGACGGAAATCGGCCACGCTCACGAATGCCCCGCGGTCCCGCTGCTCGGCCAGCCACTCCAGGTCGGCCAGGTAGTCCGGGTGCGCAACCCGGACGCGATCGAGGAGGGCCGGCAGCGCGCCGGCGGCGCTCGCTCTCCGGTTGATCTCCTCGGGCGTCCCGTAGCGCGCGACGACCGCGAGGAGGTCGTTGACCACCCGGGACTCCGGGTCAAGCAGGAATGCATTGAGGTCGTCGAGACGATCCGCCGGGATCGCGAGCCGGTTGCGGAGGTCCGTGGCCCGGTCCATGACGTCCCCGATCATCCCAGCAGCCTCACGAGCTCATCGTATTCGTCGTCCTTCATGCCGAACCAGTTCTCCGGCTCGGGGAAGGTCCGCCCCGTCACCTCGTCGACGTACGCGGCGAGGCCGGTCCGGATCACCGCCCCGGCATCCGCGAAGACCTTCGCCATGCGCGGCGTGAACTTCGGGTAGAGCGCGAACGCGTCGTGGTAGATGAGCAGCTGGCCGTGGGCATCGGGTCCCGAGCCCAGGCTCATGATGATGCAGTGCTTCGCCCGCTCCGTGATGAGCCGGCAGACGCGATCCGGCACGAGCTCCAGGAGGATGCAGAACGCGCCGGCCTCCTCGAGGGCCTGCGCGTCGTCCACGATCTTCTTCGCCTGCGCGGCGCCCTTGCCCTGCAGCCGGAAGCCGCCGAGGGCGCTCACGCTCTGGGGGGTCAGGCCAAGGTGGCCGATGACCGGGATCCCGGCCCGCGCGATGCCCGCCACCCGATCTGCCATCTCGGCGCCGCCCTCGAGCTTGACCGCGTCGCAGCCCGTCTCCGCCATGAACCGGCCGGCGTTCCGGATCGCCGTCTCGACGCTCGGCTGGTAGCTCATGTAGGGCATGTCGCCGACGAGCCATGCCGTCGGGGCCCCCCGGCGGACCGCCGCGGTGTGCCGGATCATGTCGTCCATGGTGACCGGCAGCGTGCTGTCGAAGCCGAGCATCGTCATGCCCAGGCTGTCGCCGACGAGGATCATGTCGATGCCGGCCTGCTCCTGGAGGTAGGCAGTCGGGTAGTCGTAGCAGGTGAGCCAGGTGATCGGCGTGCCCTCGGCCACCTTGGCAAACAGCGCGGGCAGGGTGACCTTCTTCCGGTCGGACACCGCGGTCTCCTCTCCTGGTCTGCCGCGACGCGGCATCGTCGTCCCGGATCATTCGGGCCCGCGAGCGGATCCGGAAGTGCCGTTGGGCCTACACTCCCGCCCATGGCGGAACCAACCTGGCCCCGCGTCGGCGTCCTCGGCCTCGGCACCATGGGCGGCGCCATGGCGGCGAACCTCGCCCGGGCGGGCTTCCCGCTGGTGGCCTGGAATCGGACCGCAGGCCGCACGGCCGGGCTGGAGGCGCTCGGCGTCGCGGTCGCGGCGACACCGGCGGCCCTGGCCGCCGCCGCGGAGATCGTCCTCGTCTGCGTCGCGGACACGCCGGATGTCGAGGCCGTCCTGTTCGGCCGGGACGGTGTCGCGGCGGGAGCCGCGGCCGGAATGCTCGTGATCGACTGCTCGACCATCGACCCGGCGGCCACCCGGCGGTTCGCTGCCCGGCTTGCCGAGCAGGGCGTCACGTTCGTCGACGCGCCCGTCACCGGGGGCAGCGAGGGCGCCCGAAACGCGACGCTGGCGATCCTCGTGGGTGGCGCACCGGCGGACGTCGAGCGGGCCCGGCCGGTTCTCCAGGCGATCGGCCGGACGGTCACGCATCTCGGGCCGGTCGGGGCGGGCCAGGCCACCAAGGCGGTCAACCAGGTGATCCTCGCCGGGACCTACCTGGGCGTCGCGGAGGGCCTCGTCCTCGCCCTCAAGGCAGGCCTCGACCCTGGCCAGGTCGTCGAGGCCCTCTCCGGCGGCGCGGCGCAGAGCTGGGTCCTCGCCAACCGGAGCGGGCGCATCCTGGCCAACGATTACCCGCTCGGCTTCAAGGTCGCGCTCCACCTGAAGGATCTCGGCATCGCGCTCGCAATGGCCCGCGAAGCGGGCGCCGTCCTGCCCGTTGCCGCGCTCGCCGCCCAGCTCGAGTCCGGCCTCGTCGCGACGGGCCACGCCGATGACGACATGTCCGCCCTCGCCCGGGCGATCCGCGGCCTCTCGGGCCTGGACGCGTGATCGCGGGAACCGCGGCGGGGTAGTCTGGCGGCATGCACTACGAGCTGTTCATGGGCGCCGCGCTTGCCGAGGCTCGGGCAGCCGTCGAGAGGGGCGAACGGCCCCGCGGAGCGGCCGCCGTGCTCGACGAAGCGCTCGTCGCCACCGGCCACGACGAGATCGTGGCTCGGACGGACCCGACGGCACACGCGATCGTGGTGACCCTGCGCGAAGCGGCCGCCCGCCTCGGGCGACGGTCGCTCGCGGGCGTCACGGTCTTCTCCCTGGTCGAGCCGTGCGCGATGTGCGTCGGCGCGCTCCTCGAGTCGGACGTCGACTGCCTGGTCTTCGCGGTCCCGAACCCGGTCGCCGGTGCCGCCGGGTCGGTCATCCAGCTCGCCGATCACCCGGCGCTCTCGAGGCGCATGGATCTCGTCTCCGGGATCCTCCGCGCCGACGCCGCCGACCTGCTCTCGGTGGCGGCCCGCGTCTGACCGATTTCGCTGCGGGTCGGATCGGATCCCGCGACCCTTGGCCTTTGGTATTCTCTCGCGCGGAGAGGTGTCCGAGTGGTTGAAGGTGCCGCTCTCGAAAAGCGGTGTGCGCAAGCACCGTGGGTTCGAATCCCACCCTCTCCGCCACGCAGCTCGAACCCGGTCCGTCGGCCTGCGTGCCGACATGCCCGCGGAGAGGTCGCCTAGAGGCCTAGGGCGCCGCACTGGAAATGCGGTATGGGGCAACCCATCGAGGGTTCGAATCCCTCCCTCTCCGCCACCCGTTGAGCACTGCACGGGATTCTGCGCTGGAGTGGGCCCTGCGCGTCCTGACGCCGTGATCGCGACGATGATGACCCAGAGGTTTGGATCAGCCTCTTGCGCGGGGTCGCGTTCGACATCGAGGCCGCCGACCTGTTGGCTGCTTGACGGAGGCCACGCCGCGGTCGGGTCCGTCGCCGGCCTACAGGCGCTCGGCTGCCAGGTGATCGAGGGCGCGAGCGAGCGCTGCCTCTTCGACAGGCGTCAGGCGGTCTTCGAGGATCGGGATGTACAGCTCCTCTTCGGAGAGGTGAGTCTTGAGCAGCATGTAAAGGCGGAGCAGGACTCGTCGTAGCGCAAGGACCCCGAGGCGATTGGCGTGGGCTGGATCGCCAGTGGTGAAGGTACCAAGGGCCGCGACCAGACGACGGATCTCCTGGTGCTCGGCGGCCATCGGAACGCCCGTCTGTCGATCGGCAACGAGCCTCTCGAGCGTTGGATAGACCGCCGCCTCGACCGTGTCCATGTGCGGGATCAGCCGGTTCGTCAGCCCCTCATAGACCTCGCGCAGCTCCGGCAGCCGTGCGACGAGCTGGCCGGCGTCGAGGCAGTCGCAGTCGAGGCAATCGGCCAGATCGTTCAGTTGGTTGACATAGCGCCACAGCAGATCGTGGTGCTCGTGTGAGACCTTGGTCAGGGGCAGCATCGGTACCTCCCTGCGACCTCCAGTTCGGTCGCCCGCAGCATTCGGAACGTCTTCTCGGCCCTCGACGGCACCACTGTCTGATTGCTCCTGACCCTGCGGCCGATGGCTACCGCTCCCGGACCCCCGCTTCCCCGCCGCGCAGGCTCGCCAGCTCGGCCGCCACCTGTCGGACCTCGTCGCGCAACGCTTCGAGCTTCGCCTCGAGATCGTCGGCAGCGGTCTCCGGGTTCGGCCGCGCAGGACGCCGGGAGCGTGGGCGGATCGGCCAGTCGGCCTCCTCGGACCAGTCCCTGGGGTCGTGCCAGCCCGGGCCGTATGGAACGCCCTGCCAGGGCCCGCAACCATGCCCACCATGCCAGCAGCTCATGTCAACCTCCTTCGTCTCGAACGATGCGATCCGTTCCATCAAGGAACGCGTCGATCAGTCGGGCTCGCTCATGCATCACAGAGATCCATTCGTCGAGCGCCTGCCGCCCTGCGTCCGTCAGCCAATAGGTACGCCGTGGCGGCCCGTCGTTGGTCACCCACGCCGAGCCCACGAGACCCTCTGTCTCGAACTCCCTCAGCGTTCGGTAGGCCATGCCCACGTCGACCCCACCAGGCGCCAAGCAGAGCTCGTTCAGCTGGGCGATGAGCGCCGCCCCGTGAACTTGCCGTTCGGCAACGAGACGCAGGACGAACGGCTCGAGCCAGCGCCCTCGCCGTCCCCCTGGACGGACCCAACCCCGCTG
Organism: Chloroflexota bacterium; assembly: GCA_034435355.1. GTDB lineage: Bacteria > Chloroflexota > Limnocylindria > Limnocylindrales > CSP1-4 > CTSoil-043. The sequence goes on along the minus strand of DAOTXE010000038.1, from coordinate 4,093 downwards.
GTCATCGTGGTGATGGTGCGGATGGTCATCGTGGTGAGGGTGCGCATCGGAGTTGGGGTAAGTATCGGCATCCATATGCCACAAGCATTCCATCGCCTCGAGGCGGCAGCAAGTGCCAAGCGGCACGGTTGGCGAAGTGGGAGGCTTGGGAGCGGCCTCGAGCCGAGCTCCCTCTCCGCCACGCCCCCCGGGGCGGGACCGAAGGCCCGGCCGGCCCCCTGCTATGATCCCGATGCCGTGCTAGGCGGGGAACTAGCGGTGCCCTGTACCTGCAATCCGCTCCAGCAGGGCTGAATCCCCTCCCGAGGTCCTCGTCTTCGAAAGCCGCCGGCGCGAACGGTGCCGAGGATCGGGTCCCGCGCAGCGGCGACACGCGAACCGCGTCAGGTCCGGAAGGAAGCAGCGCTAAGCGAGGCTCGCCGGGTGCCGCGGCCAGGCCTGGTCTGAGCCGATCACGTGGGTGGGCGCGGGGAACGTTCGATCGACGGAGGGTGCACGGCACTTCTCTTCATGTCGCCACGAACCGAACCGGGAGTCCAGTGAGCGGTAGCTCCACGCACCAGGCGCTCTACCGGCGCTGGCGGGCCCAGCGTTTCGAGGAGGTCGTCGGCCAGGACCCGGTCGTGACCACGATCCGAAACGCCGTGCGCACCGGTCGCACCGGGCACGCGTTTCTCTTCGTCGGCCCGCGCGGCACCGGCAAGACGTCCATGGCCCGGATCCTCGCCAAGGCGGTCAACTGCCCCAACCTCGCGGACGGAGAGCCGTGCGACGCGTGCCCCGCCTGCGACGCGGTCCGGGAGGGCCGCGCACTTGATGTGGTCGAGCTCGATGCGGCCTCGAACAACCGCGTCGACGATATCCGCGAGCTCCTGCCCCGGATCTATACCGCACCGGCGGACCTGCCCACGAAGGTCTTCATCGTCGACGAGGTCCAGCGAATCACGCAGGGCTGGGACGTGCTCCTCAAGACGCTCGAGGAGCCTCCGCCGCACGTTCTGTTCATCTTCTGCACGACCGATTCGAGCCAGGTCCGGCCCGCCGTGCTCTCCCGCGTCCAGCGGTTCGATTTCCGGCCGCTGCCGCCGCTCCTGATCGAGGGGAAGCTGCGCCGGATCCTCGCCGCCGACGGTCGCGCGGCAGAGCCCGAGGCCGTGACGCTCGTGGCCCACCTCGCGGACGGCGGGATGCGCGACGCCGAGTCGATCCTCGACCAGCTGCTCTCCGGTGGCGGCGATGTGCTCACGGCAGAGGCCGTTCGGGACCTGCTCGGGCTGGCGGACTTCGACTCGGTGGCGACGTTCGTGTCGGCGCTTGCGACCGGCGACCCCGTCAGCGGGATCGCGGTCCTCGACGCCCTGGAGGACCGCGGCCGCGATCTCCGCTCGTTCACGGACCAGGCGATCGACGCGCTGCGAGGTGCCCTGCGGGGAGCCCTGTCCGGTGCCCCGATCGGGGGCCCGCTCGCCCTGCTCGGGGTCCCGGCTCTCGTAACCGCTGCGCGGCGACTTGCGGGGATCGACCCGGCCAGCGCCGTTCCGGGGGGCCTGCGCTTCGGGCTCGAATTGGCCCTGCTGGAAGCGGGCCAGGCCGGTCCGCGAATGTCGGCGCCGCGGGCCCACGAGCCGGCGCCGGACCGCGCCGCGACACCCGCGACTCCTGCGCTCGATGCTGCTGCCCCGGCGGTTGCCCCCCGCGCGCGCCGCGAGCCGCTCACGCCCGCCCAGCCCGCGCCGCCCGGGCCCGCGACACCCGAGCCGCCCGAACCTGCCGCGCAGGCCACGCCGGCCACGCCGGGGTCACCGGACCCGGGACCCACCGGAGCTGGGATCGACACGCCGCTCGGCGAGCTTCGCCGCCGCTGGCCAGAGATCGTGGCCATGATCAGTCGGCATCCCCCGACGAAGCCGCTCATCGAGGCCTGCCGGCCTCTCTCCGCTGAGGGAACTCTCGTCACGCTCGGGTTCCCGGAGAGCCAGCTGTTCCTGCGCGACGTTGCCGACCGACGCCGTCCGACGCTCGAAGAGGGCATCTCCCGCGTTCTCGGGCGCCCCGTCGTGGTCCGCTGCGTGGCGACCAACCTCGAGACGGACGTCGTGTCGGCCGAGGATCGAGAAGGTTCCGCGGTCATCGCCGCGGCGCGGGCGGTGTGGGGCGACGAGCTGGGCGGGGTGATCGAGGTCGACTGAGGATCCTCCTCCGGGTCGATCCAGCGCGCCGCAGCGGGATGTCGCAGACTCTGTCCACGAGCGGTGCCGTGCGGCAGCCGGAGGAGGAACGGTTCGGATGAGCTTCGGCAATCTCCAGAAGATGGCCCTCCAGATGCAGCAGAACATGCAGCGTGTCGAGGAGGAGCTGGCGGCGGCCGTTCTCGAGGGGACTGCCGGCGGCGGGACCGTCCGTGCCGTCGTGACGGGCAAGCAGCATCTCGTGCGCGTGGAGATCGACCCGAGCGCGGTCGACCCGGCGGACGTGGAGATGCTCCAGGACCTCGTCGTCGCCGCCGTCAACGAGGCCCTGCGCGCAGCTCGCGAGCTCAGCGAATCCAAGATGGCTGCCGTGACCGGTGGTCTCCGCCTCCCGGGGATGTAGGCGGCGGCGGGCATGGCATCAGCGGTCATCGCGCCGGTCGCCCGCCTCATCGAGGCCTTCTCGCGGCTGCCCGGGATCGGCCCGAAGACAGCCCAGCGCCTGACCTACCATCTGCTCCGGGCGCCGGACGCCGAGGCGCGTGCGCTCGCGGCGGCGCTCGTCGCGGTCCGCGACGAGGTGGTCTTCTGCACCACGTGCTTCAACATCAGCGACGCGCCGAGCTGCCCGATCTGCCGCGACGGGTCGCGCGAGAGCCGCCGCCTCTGCGTCGTGGAGGAGCCGCTCGATGTCCTCGCGATCGAGCGAACCGGCGAGTGGCGGGGCCGCTATCACGTGCTCAACGGCGCGATCAGCCCGATGGATGGCATCGGACCCGAGCGGCTCCGGATCCGGGAGCTGATCGAGCGCGCAGTGGCTGCCGAGGTGGACGGCGAGCCCTACGAGGAGGTCATCCTCGCGACCAACCCGTCGCTGGAGGGCGACGTCACCGCGGCCTACATCACGGAGCGGCTGGAGGGCCACGTCGGGATCATCACCCGCCTCGCGCGCGGACTGCCGGTCGGCGGTGACCTCGAGTATGCCGACGAGATCACGCTGATCCGGGCATTTCAGGGCCGGCGGCGGTCCGAGTCGTGAGCAATCTCGTCTTCGAGATCCTCCTCCGGCTCGCCAAGGCCGGCGCAGGCCTCGTGGTGGCGATCCTCGTGTACCTCGTCGCCACGGGTCCCCTGGGTGCATCGGGATCGCCCGAGCTCGCGCTCCTGGCCTGGCTCTCGGGCGCCGCGTTCATCCTGCTTGTCGAGACCAGCCCGATCTGACTTCCACGCAGCGCGCTCCGCTCGCGGCGGACGCCGCCCCGTTGACACGCCCCGTTTGACACTCCCGTGGGTCACCGCTACCATTCGCCGAGTTGTCCAGCCTCCGGGGAGCGTCCCGAGCGATCGGAGACCCTCGGGCCGGCTGGGCCGCTTGACACCACAGACGTGCACCGCGACAATTGGTGGTCGCGCCTGCTCCCTCGGGTCAGTCCGGGTAGCGTCGTGGGCGGCACCTTAACAACTGAAGAGTGGCAGGAAATCCGGAAAACGGATGTGCGAGCGGTCAAACCCTGCGATGTCAGTCACGGCGAAAGCCGTGCGAACCTTCGGAGAGTTTGATCCTGGCTCAGGATTAACGCTGGCGGCGTGCATGAGACATGCAAGTCGAACGGACGAGTGGGCTTGCTCACTCGTTAGTGGCGGACGGCTGAGTAACGCGTAGGTGACCTGCCCCGAAGTGGGGAATAACTGCCCGAAAGGGTGGCTAATACCGCATGTGGTGCCACGTTCATTCGTGTCTCCAAAGCCGCAAGGCGCTTCGGGAGGGGCCTGCGTCCGATTAGCTCGTTGGTGGGGTAACGGCTCACCAAGGCGACGATCGGTAGGTGGTCTGAGAGGACGATCACCCAGACTGGGACTGAGACACGGCCCAGACTCCTACGGGAGGCAGCAGTCGGGAATTT
>DAOTXE010000037.1:0-12574 GCA_034435355.1 Chloroflexota bacterium | reverse complement strand
TGGAACTCGTGGAGGTGGGCGCGGTCCCAGCGCGCGAAGGCGTCGTCGATCGCGGTGGCGAGGGCGGCGAACGTGTGGCTCCGGGCCGCGGCGAAGATCCGTCCGGGTCGCGGCCACAGGCGCTCGCCTCGACCCTCGACGAGGTCGACGCGAATTGACAACCAGGTACGGGTCATCGCCAGCCTTCCTCATCCGAACAGAGCCAGGAGCACGCCCGCCGGCACGGTCAGAACTTCGCGGTTGAGCTCAACGTCCCGCCGGCTCACCATGATCCCCTGTCCGAACGCCTTGGTCATGCTCTTGTAGTCCTTGCCGGTGCGGTGCGCCGCGTACTTGGACTCGACCGCGACGAGGGAGGGCTCCGTGACGAGGAAGTCGACCTCCCGGTCATCGGCGGTGCGCCAGTAGTACAGGTGATCGGGGTGCGCGAAACCCTCGAGCGCCGCCCGGTCGGCCCGTAGGAGCGCGATCGCGAGCGCGTTCTCCACGAGCGCCTCCTCGGAGGGCGCCGGACCGCCGAAGACGCCCGGGATCGCAGCGAGGGCCGGGTCGCCGAGGTGGAGCGTGCGCGGCCGGCGCAGGGCCGGCCCGTCCTGGCGCTTGGCGTCGCGCTGGTAGAGGGCGATCAGGGCGAACGACGCCGCGAGGACGTCGACGTAGGCGCCCGCGGTCGGGCGGCTGACGTCGAGCCCGTGCACAAGCGTCCCGGTGTCGGTCATCGACGAGAGCGCGACCACGGTCCGCGCCAACAGCCTGCGCAGCGTGAGGTCGTTGCGTGAGAGGCGGCGAGCGTCGGCCGAGAGCCCGCGCCAGTAGCGGTCCACGGTCGAGGGCACCTGCTCGCGCGTCACCGGGACAGGGGCCGCGGGCAGGTGGTAGCGGAGGTGGTCGTAGGTCGCTCCGCCGACCCTGACGCGGTCCTGCTTGACGAGCCTGAACCCCGCCTGGGCCTGGAGGGCCGGGATGTCGGTGACCGCGATCCAGGCGGCCACGTCAGCCGGCGCCGGCGCGATCGTCACGGTCTCGCTGCTGTCTCTGTCGCGGATCACGACGCCCGCTGCCTGGGGCGTGACCTGCCAGCCCTCCACGTACTGGACGGAGAAGGCCGGCGCCCCGCCCTTGTAGGTGAGGAAGACGGCGCTGTCGGGAATGTCCCCCTTGGTCGTGCCGCCACCCGTCTCCGGAGCCGCCGATCCGCTCGCAGCGGCGTCGGGCGACGCCGAACCGGGACCCGGCGAGCCGGGGGCGTTGCCGCAGGCGGCGACCAGGAACCCGACGCTCGGGACGATGAGCAACCGCACCAGCAGGCTGCCGCGAGGGGGATGGCGCATGGGGATGGGACCTCGCTCGGATGTCGGCCGGCTCGTGGCCGGCGGGTCAGCCGGACGCGTCGCGCCCCGAGATGAACCTCACCTGAATCGTGGCAGCGAGAACCGGAACGTCGCGCCTGCGTCGGCCTGGCTCGTGGCCTCGAGGCGCCCGCCGTTGCGTTCGGCGAGGCTGCGGGCGATGGCGAGCCCGAGGCCCGTGCCCTCGGGGCTGTCGGCAGCCGCGTGGACGCGGTAGAAGGGCTCGAAGATCCGGTCGAGGTCCGCGGCGGCGATCCCCGGACCGGCGTCGCTGACGTCCACCTCGACGTCGCGGTCGCCCGCGCGGACCGCGACCCGCGGCGCGCCCCCACCGGGACCTCGACCGTAACGGTAGGCGTTGTCGAGGAGGTTGGCGACGAGACGGCCGATCTCGTCCGCGTCGGCCGATACGCGGGCGTCGGGTGCCAGGAACATCCGCGCCGGCGGCGCGTCGGGATGGGCCGCTGCAAAGGCCTCGACGGTCTCAGCCACGAGCACGGAGATGTCGAGCGGCTCGCTGCGCCGGCCGAGCGCCGCGTCGTCGCTCCGGGCGAGCAGCAGCAGGTCGTTCGTGAGCCGGGTGAGGCGCCCGGCGGCGTCGACCATGGTCGTCACCGACGAGCGGAGTCCGTCGACGTCGGTCGATCCGACGAGCGCGCTCTCGCCGGTCGCCCGGATCGCCGTGAGCGGCGTGCGCATCTCGTGCGAGGCGTCCGCCACGAACCGGCGCTGTCGAAGGTGGGCCTCGCGGATTGGGCCGAGCGTCCGCGCCGCCAGGACCCACGCGGCCACGCCCACGAGGGCCACGACGAGCAGGTCGGCGAGGAGCATCGCGATCCCGATCTGGCCGATCGCCGCCTGGTAGGTCAACTTGGCGACCTGCTCACTGGTCAGGTCGGGGGCGATGTCGAAGTTCGGCGCGAGGATGGTCGAGAGGGCGATGTAGAAGACGACGCTGAACGCGCCCATGACGAGCGCGAACAGCCCGATGTAGAGCAGGGTGAGCCGGACCCGCGCGCGCCGGAACATCAGGGCGCCTCGTCGCGCAGGCGATAGCCCGCCCCGCGCACGGTCTCGATGAGCCCGTCGCGTCGGCCCTCGTCGACCTTCCGCCGAAGGCTGCGGATGTAGACCTCGACGATGTTCGACTCCGCGGCGAAGTCGGCGTCCCAGAGGACCTCGATGAGGCGCTCGCGGGCGAAGATCTGGCCGGGGTGGCGCGCCAGCAGCTCGAGGAGGGCGAACTCCCGCGCCGTCAGCTTGACCTCGCGTAGCCCACGGCGGACGCCGAGGGTAGAAGGATCGAGCTGGAGGTCGCCGACCTCGATGCGTGGGGCGCGCTCCTCCACTCGACGACGCCCCAGCGCGCGGACGCGGGCGCGGAGCTCATCCATCGCGAACGGCTTCGCGAGGTAGTCGTCGGCCCCCCGGTCGAGGCCGGTGACGCGGTCGTCGACTCCATCCAGTGCCGTCAGCATCAGCACCGGCGCGGCGAGGCCCCGTGCCCGAAGTGCCGAGCAGACGGAGAAGCCGTCGAGGCCCGGCAGCAGCACGTCGAGGATCACCAGGTCGTAGTCATAGGACCGGGTCCACTCGAGGGCCTCGCGGCCGTCTCCCACGGTGTCCGAGGCGTGGCCGTCAACCGCGAGCGCGGTCTTGACCGCCTCGGCGATGGCCGGCTCGTCTTCGACGATCAGGATGCGCAGTCCCGTTCCTCCAAGGTGGCTGAGGCGCCCGGAGAGTATCGCGGTTCGACCTGAATGCACGATGAGCTGGACCACCGTGTCAGGCAAAGCGCACCAGGCACAGGATCCCCACAACAATCGAGTAGACCGCGAACGGGAGCAGCGTTCGTGTCCGGAACCACCGCGTGAGGAAGCGGACCGAGAGGTAGGCGGCGACGCCCGCGGACAGGCTGCCGACCAACACCTCGGCGCGCAGGCCATCCCCGTTGGGCCCGCGAGGCCGTCCGATCGGTACCGGCGGATCCAGCGGTCCGCCGTGTTGCGACTGACCGATCTGATCTCGCCTCCTGGGGCCTCATGCTCGCCGGCGATCCGCCGAACCAGGAGGCCGCGCTCCCTCCCTGTGAGGTTGGGGTCGAGTGCCTCGGCGATCAGGTGGTACCGCCAGAGGGCGAGGGCCTCGGCCGGGTCACGGGCTGCCATGGGTCGCCTCCAGGAAGTCGCGCCCCGGCCATCACAGGGGAGACCGCCATGCCCGCCGAGGGCGGGGTTGTGTTGGGGGCGAGGCGGATCTCGCCGGTGATGAGAGCGGCGACGCGCCAGGGCCCGACGGAACCTCGACGGCGGGATTGGACCTGGACTAGTCTTGAAGTACGGGGTGGCACCCCCTACGATCCCGCGATGGATGCCACCAGGGTGACGGGCCGGCGTCGAGTTGTGAGGCTGGGCAAGGGCTCGTCGAGTACGGACTCATCCTCTCCCTCATTGCGGTCCTCGTGATCGGCGCGACCTTCTTCCTGGGCGGACGCGTCAAAGCCACATTGTCGACGATCGGATCCAGTGCCGACGCGGCATTGTCCGCGGCGCACCACCAGGGTGGCGGCGGCCAGGGTGGCGGCAACTGACCTCGCGGGGAGGTGCCAATAGTGGCCGGCCAGAACGGCGGGGTCTCCGTCGAGGCGCCCCGACCGCATCAGACCGCCAACTTCAACATTCGGACGGAGCGACCCGTTGCCGCCTGAGATCCGGGCAACGCGGCCGCCCGGGGGGACCCTCCGAACGCGCTTTGGCCTGGCGCGGCGGCCGGCGGCGGAGTGGGCGACGCTTGCGCTCAGGATCCTTGCGGTCGCGCTGTTGGTCGGGGAGCTCTACGTCACGGCCGTGGTCCAGCGCCCTGATCTGTTGCATCCGACCTCGCTCCGAAACGATCCTTCCACGTACGTTGCCGCGGGCGAGCGTCTCAACGCGGGCCACCTGCTGTACGGGCCGCTCCAGCCTGGGGACCGCCCCGTGAACGGGTATCCGGCCAGGTATCCCGCGCCGACCCTGTCGCCGCCGCTCGTCGCTGTGATCTGGCGGCCGCTCGCCCTGCTGGGCGACCCGGCCCTCGTCGCCTGGTGGCTTGGCTCGCTCGGCATCATGGTTCTGCTCGTGATCGGGATCGCCCTGCGGGGTGACCGACGGAGCCTTCTCACCCTCCTCGCGGTCCAGCTTCTGGGGATCCCGATCTCGCTCGAGGCGGGCGTGGCATACCGGTTCGGGCTCAACGATCCGATCACGACGGCGGGCCTGTCGGGCAACCTCAACAGCTACCTCGTGGGCCTCTTCGTGCTCACCTGGTGGGCCGCAAGCCGGCGGCGCGTCGGCCTCGCGGGCCTCGCCGCCGGGTGTGCCGCGATGCTCAAGCTCAGCCCGGTCGTGCTGCTGTGGTGGTTCGTGACCCGGCGCTCCTGGAGCTCGACGCGGACCTTCTTCCTCACGAGCCTTGGCCTGGGCATCGTCGGCCTCGTCTTCGCCGGCCTGGCAGCCAACCTCGCCTTCGTCGGTCTCGCGTTCGAGGGAAGCGTCAGGCCGACCGGCCTCAGCGCAGCCGCGCTCATCGTCTCGTTGGGCAACCTGGTCCACGAGGCGCATCTCGCCCGCCTCGCTGCTGCCCACGCCACGCTCTTGGCGACGAGCCTCGGGCTCGTCCTCGTGGTCCTCCTGCGCCGGCATCCTCGGGCCGCGTTCGCGGCGGCGATCCTGACCGTCATCTACAGCTCGCCCGTCGTCAACCAGGGCAACTTCGCTCTGCTCCTTGCCCTCGCTGCGCCTTGGGCGATCACGGAAGCGAGGCCCGAGATGGGTCCCGTCCACCTCGGACGTTCGTCCGTAAAGGCTCGGCACTACACCCTCAACCCGTCCAGAAGGACCTCCTTTCAGGCAGGCCTCGGCCAAGAAAGTCCTCAGTGCAGGAGCCCCAGCGGCGGGAGGCCTCCCCTTTCGGAGTGACCTTCGGGGGCGCGTGAGCCGGGGCCACCAGGGCGAACGGCAGACGTCAGCGGCCCTCTCGGGGAGCCACCATATCGCCAGCCGGTCGGGTCGTCGATAACCGGCGTTGTAGTACCAGATTCTGTCAGGCGGGCGCTGCAGAGCGGGTTCTGGCGGAGTCTCCGCCGGTGCGGGTGGGCGCTCGCGGTCCCATTCACGCACCCGGGACCATCCATGGCTGGGCGTGGTGGGGAGTCTTGATGAACCGCAGGGGTCCGCACCGGGTGGCCAGGCGCAAGAGTGCGGCCGGCACGACGAGGATCCACAGGCTCTCGAACAGCGTGACCGCGCCCGCCCGCAGCACCCGCGTGCGACGCTCCAACGGAGATCCAGCCGGCGTGGTCTCATGGCCGAGTGCCTGGTAAGCAAGCGCCAGCCCCCCGACCCCGTAACTACCGAGCGTTATGGCGACCAAGTCCGCTCGTCGATCGACGGCAGCGCCGGCAACGAGTCCGGCAAGGAACGGCGGGACGAGCAGCTGCCCACCGTAGAACGCGAAATCGAGCCGCGCCGTTCTCGAGAGTCGACGGCTCGCTAGCACCGCAGGCCCGCGCTCGAGGTAGCGGCGGATCGACCCCTCGGCCCATCGAAGGCGCTGGACCCAGAGGTCGCCCAGGCGCTCGACCGGCGATTCCCAGACCTCGAGACCGGATACCCAGGGGATGCCCAGACCGCTCATCGCGGCAATGCGGTCCGACAGGTCGAGGTCCTCCGTGAGCGGGCCGGCCGGCCATCCGCCGGCGACGACGATCACGTCGCGGCGGATGACCATGCCGTTACCCCGAAACTCCGAGCAACCTCCGGTCTCCCAGCGGCCGCGCTGGATGGCGCCGTCAAGCGTTTGCTCGTCGGCCTGGAGGCGCGCCAAGCGACGAGCCTCGGCGCCGAGCACGCGTCGCCGCGCCTGCACGGCCGGGATGCCGCCGGCGATATGCGCCGCCGCGCGCCGCAGGAAGTCGTCCTTGATGCGAGCATCCGCATCGAGGACGATGATCACCTCCCGACACTGCTCGGGCGGCATGTCGGCGAGTGCGGCCCCCTTCCCGTCCGCGATCGAGCGCCCTTCGCGTCGCACGACGCGGGTTATCGACCCGAGCCCGACCGCGTCAGCGTGTCGCTCCACGGCACGGCCCGTTCCGTCGATGGAGCGATCGTCGACGACGACGATCTCGAACCGTGGCGACCCATCGGCGGCCCGGTGGTCCTGCCGGGCGAGATCGCCGATCAGCTGCGTGACGACCTCGACCTCGTCCCGGGCGGGGATGACGACGGTGACTTCCGGCAGGTCGCCAAGCGACGGATGAGCCGTCATCGACGCGGTCGAGACGCGGTGGCTCGCTCGCCCGATGCGGAGCGTGCCCCAGGCGACGCTCCCGACGAGTGGCACGAGGGCGGCCCACGCCATCCGCGAGTGGCCCGCCGCTCGACCGACAAGGCCGGCCCCGAGCAGGATGCCGAGACTCGCGATCCGCCAGGCGAGCGGCGTATCCTCGGCACAGCGCGGCTGTGGCAGGCGGTCGGGCCCTCGACCTCCGGTCCCCGGTGCGCCAGGGAGCGCCGTCGTCATCCGGCCGCGACCACGCCCAGCCGGGCGTGCCGTGCTCCACCGATCCCGAGCGCGTGGGTCAAATCGGCGATCTCGGCGCAGGGGGCCGATGTCCCCTTGGCGAGCACGAGTTCGTCCAGCCAGTCACGCAGCGGCGCGCCCGAGTACTCGCCGTGGCCGGAAAACAGCACGGCGCACGGCAGCGGCTGATCCGCGGGATGGGTCGAACTGCACTTGCCGCCATTGTCAACGAGATGGCGGCACACTGGGCCAGCACTGAGCGTCTCGGAGCGCACACCCGCCTTTTGGCCTCTGGATTTCACCGCCAACCTCGCGCCTGCCTCGCTCGGCAGGAGGTCTCCGAACGGGCGCTTGAGCGTCAATGCCGGTCCCGCGGCCGTAGGGTTGCGGCCGTACCTGAAGCTCATGTGAAGTGCGGAGCGCAGAGCCGAGAACATCGCTCGCGGTCTTGGCCCGCTCTCCGGTGCGCGATCGTCCGTTGACGCTGCCCGAGGGTCGCAGGGCGGCTTGACCCGATTCCAGGACTTCTTCGCCCCCTTTCCGTCGCCCCTCACGGAATGGGGGCGACTGCGGCGCCCCGGAAGGGCTGCCGACGGAGGTGCAGCCTCAGCAGCGCGAGGCCCAGTCCCACCCCCTGCCAGGGCCTGAGAACCGCGCAGTACCGGGGCTCCCAGCGCGGGTCGAACTTGCTCTTGAAGAATGCCAAGCCGGCGGCGTCGTACCAAGGCCGCATCAACCGCCCGCCGAGCGCAAGCGCGCGCTCCGTCAACGGGCCGCGTCCAACCTCGAGTCCGTGCAGCGGCGCGAGGCCGAGCGAGAGAAAGGGCGCTCCCTGCGCCTTGAGGGCGAACGCGGCCTCGGCGAGGCAGGCCTCGACGAGGCCGGGCGGGCCGGACGGGCTCCTGCGCATCAGGTCGAGCACCCAGCCGCCGTCGGTCCCGGTGGAGCGGAACGTCGCGAAGGCGAGAGCCTTTCCATCGGCCGCAATGGCCACGGCCATGGTGGCACCTCCGAGACCGCCGGGTTGGAAGCTGCTGAGTGTGAAGCCAAGCTCCGGGCCCGCACCAGCCCGCCAGGCAGCGTCGATGGCGGCGAGCTCGCCAAGGAGCGGACCGTGTTCGAGTTCGACACTGCCCCGCGGGTACCAACGCATCGTCACCCCGTCTCGCCGTGCCCGCGTCACGGTATGGCGAAGGTTGGCGCGCCGGGTGCCGCCGAGGTCGAAGGTGGGCAGGTCGACGACCGCCTCGTAACCAACCCGGAACAGGTGAAAGCCGGCTTGAAAGAGGGTCGCTCTGGCCTGGTTGCTCGCCTGGTAAACAGAGGGGATGCGATCGAAGCGCCGGCAGCGCTCGAGGAAGGCCTCCAAGGTGGGCTGAGCAGCTTCCGGTGGGCCGATCACGTCGCCCAGAATGACGGCTCGGCGACCGGCGACCCCGTACACGACGAGTCCGTCGATCTCGGGCCGGCTGAAGACGAGTTTGTCGCGGCCGAGTATGAACGGCAGCAGCGCGCCTCGACCGAAGCGGTGGGCAATCTCGTCGGCCGCGCCGCGAGCGTGCCGGTCGGTCGGCGGTTCCGGGATCGCCGCGAGGACACAGATCGAGGCGAGGACGATCGGCAGTCGCGCGGCGACGAGGAGGATCGCCGGCAGTCCACCGGGGCTGGGCGGCTGGAGGACCGACCTGACGAGATCGTCGCTCATGCCGAGCGCGTTGCCGAGACTCGCCGGCACGCCGGCCAACGCCGCGAGCACGCGCGACCAGCCGCCAGCGACGGCGAGGACGAGAGCCGTCTCCGCTGCAAGCGCGAGCCCCGCGACCACGAGCAAGGTTGCGACCTGTCTCCGCGACGCCGCCCCCGTATCCACGTAGTATCGGCGCCGGTCAGCGACCAGCACCCCCAGCATGAAACCCACGACAGCGAGGCCGACAGGATGTTCCAGGGTCGACGCCTGGACCACGAGCGCGAGCGCAAGCCAGGCAACGGCGAGCCACCAGGAGATGCGCTTGCCCCGCGCGAGCCCGCGGGCAAGGGCGCCCAGCCCGACGCCAAGGAGGACGGCCCCAAGGGGGTCACCGCGAGGGATGTCGCCTGGAAGGTACGGCTCGATCCGGTCGATGCCCGGGCGCGCGAAGGCGAACACGGAGGCGAACGAGAGCGCGGCCATCACGGTCAGTAAGAGGACCGGGGCCGACGCCCAGCGACGGAGCCACGGGGCTCGACTGCAGACCGTCGACTTGGCGCCAGGGTTCGGCGTGGATTCGGTCAACGTCCGGGGCACTAGAACGAGACACCCATCCGGACCTGCCGTCCCACGAGGAGCCGCAGCACGTGCTCGAGGGTCGCCCGGATCGTGGGCCATGAGTGGCCGATGCCGGGGACGGGGATCGTCGCGTGGGCGATCCCGGCGCTTGTGAGGGCGGCAGCGAAACCGGCGTACTCAGCCCCGAACAGCGGTTCGGCCGGTTGCGCCTCGAGGACAATGAACATCGTGCTGCGGGCAGTCGCCGACAGGGCAAGTACCGCCAGCACGGGAGAGGCGGCGGCGATACGTGCGGCGTCGCCCCCGAACACGCGCCATGCGGTCGGCGTCTCCGCTGAACGAAGGCCCGCGTGATAGTAGCCGCTGAGCGCGGCGGCCTGGCCGAACACGTCGGGGTGGCGAACGAGGAGCGCCGCGGCGCAATAGGCACCTTCCGAATACCCGAGGAGCGAGCGGCCGGCCACCCGCGGCATTGTCCGATAGTGGGTATCGACGTACGGGACCACGGTCTCCACGAGGTAGCGCTCGAACCACTGGCGCCCGTCGTAGGAGTCGGCACACTCGCTGCTCGGATAGAGCGCACCAAACTCCGACGCAAAGACGAAGATCGCGGGAGGCAGCGCACCTGATGTGGTGAGATGGTCGAGCAGGCCCTGGATGCCGGTGCCCTTGTCCCATGGTGCCAGGCCCCACGGCGCGGAGTACACGACGGGATAGCCCCTCGTGGTTGAGTCGTAGCCAGGTGGCAGGTAGATGTCGACCCTGGCCGTCCGTAGGTTTCCGCCGACCCATGGCGCGGGGAACCCGACCGTCACGACCCGGCCATGGCCGCTCGGCGCGTGGGTCGACCAGGGGGTGTCGGCGGAAATCGCGCCGGCCGTCACCCCCGATCCTGGCAGCGGGCCAGCGACCATCGATGAATCGAGCGAAGGTTGTGGGATGAAAGGCTTGCCGGCGGCGGCCAAGCCGCCCGGTTCCGGCGGCGCGCCAACACTCCCGATCCGCTCGCTCGCCGCCGCAAGTCCCGCGACAGGTGGGGCGGCGTGGTGCATCCCGACATCCGGGGAGAAGTTGACCATGTCGCCGAACGAGGGCACCGCAACCATCAGGAGCACGAGCCCGGCGGCGGCCCGGACGAGCGCCCACCGGGCGGCTGAGCGTCGCGATCGATCCATCCGCGCCACCGAGAAGGTTGCCGCGAGCGCGCCAACCCCGGACCGTACATGGATCCCAAGCGTCGCGGTCGCCCAGCCGACGACTGTGGCGACGGTCACGAGACTCAACGCCGCGACCGTCCAGCCCACGACGTCGAAGTCGCGGGCAGGCGACGCGAGCGCAGCCTGCGTCTCGGTGGCGAAGGTTGGGCCGAAGCAGGCGACCAGGACCGCGATGGTGTCGATAGCTCCCCAGGCCCAGGACCGGCTGGCGAATCCCGCCGTCGTCGCCACAATCGCGCCCGTCAGCAGGCCGGCGAGCAGCCGCGCCCGGTCGGGGTCGAACCCCATCGCGCCGAGCGTCGCCTGAAGCTGGTCAAGTGCACCGCCGACGACCAGCAGGGCGATGACGGCGCTGCCGACCGCGATCCCTGAGAGGCCCGGCTGCGGGCGCGCCATCTGGTTGGCGATCCAGCTCGCGAGATGATGGCCGGCACTGACCTTCCTCAGGGGCCGCATCCCCCCACCTTCGCCGCACCCGATGAATCCCAGATGAAACGACGCTTCACCCGAGATTCATGAGGACGATCGAAGGTGCGTGCAGAACCGGGAACTGCCCGGGCATATCGGACCCGCACCAGAGGAGATCGATCATGCGCAACACCCGACGTGTCGCCACCGCTCTAGCACTTGGCGCACTCGCCACTCCCGTCCTCGCCGCGTCCGTGCTCGCGGCGAGCCCGCGATACGAGGCGGTGGCGGGGAACTTCACGCTGCCGACCGTGGCCACCAGATACGCGTCCTGGCTTGGCACTCACGGCTTCACCGGCTATGTCGTCGAACGCGAGACGACGACCGGCAAGGGTCAGTACCAGGTGGAGCGCAAATTCAACACGAAGGCGGCCGCGGCCACCGAGATCGTCAAGCTTCGCAAGGCCTATCACCGCGGGGGCGTCGAGCTCGACCAGGGCTCGAGCCGCTGATCGGCCATCGATGAGCGCAAGGGGGACGGTTCTCGTCGAGCCGTCCCTCCGTCCGTCGGCCGGAACGCAATCCACAGCGTCCGCGAATCCCCAGCAGAGTCCGGCCGCCCCGACGCCTGAGCCACCTTCGGGTGCCGGTGGTTTCGATGAAGGTCCGCAGGTGACATCCGCCAAGTCGCCGGCCGGCCACCGCGAGCCCGCGGCCACCGCGAGCCCCTTGCCCGCGTCCGGTTCGGGCGGCTGAATGGACTGTTCGCTGCCCTGCCCGGGATGGTGCCGGCTGTTGCCGCCTGCGGGCAGGTCTCGCCATCCGGACCGGCTGCGGCCGTCACGCCTGCAACAGCGTCGCCGACCGCGGCTGCGGCGGCGTTCGTCGCCCTCGCGCCAACCGTCTCGCCGACCGTGTCTCCGCCGGGCGCGATCCGCGGCCAGGTCGCACGTTCCGCTCTCCGGCTCCCGTCGGCTCGGAGCCGCGCCGTCGGGCTCGTCTTCGGTTCGACGATCCTGCTGGGCGGCGGTTTCATGAGCGGCGGGGCCACGACCGACTCGATCCTGCGGATCGATCTCCGGTCAGGCCGCGTGTCGGGGTCGGAACCCTGGCCGCTCCCGTGCACGACGCCGCTGGAGCCGTCCTTGGCGGTTCTGGGTATGTCTTCGGCGGAGGCCGCCTCGGTCCAGGCTCGATTGTGCAGCGAGTCCGCTCGACGGGCGCGGCGATCACGGTCGGCCAGCTCCCAGCCGTCCGCGCGGATCATCGGGTATCTCGCGCGTGGGCTGTCAGCAGAAGCGATCCCCCGGCGACCACTTCGAAGTGCTGTTCTGGCAGAAAGGGGTTCGAGCGGATCGACGTCCAAGGTCCCGACTTCGTCGCGCTTCACCCGCAGCCGAACGAGAACGCCTGGCTTCTCGGGTACGCGGCCATGCGCGACGGATCGTTGACTACGCAAGAGCGTGTGGAACTGGTCGGGGCGAGAGGGGTTGCCCCGCGACGACCGACGTGCTCGTGATGCGGCTCGCCGAGCCGCCGGAGCCGTGCGAGTGGCTGTGGAGCGCATGACGACCGCTCGGGTCGATAATCGGGGAGTCGACGGTCTGGAGGCCGCGATCCCGAGCACCGCGCCGAGCGCGGGATCGGCTGATCGGCCGCCGCGCGACGTGGCGACCGGGAGCCGTCAACAGGTCGGGACAATCCACTGGGAGGGCGGGTCTTGGGCACGATCGCAGTCCACGAGTTCATGTCGCTCGACGGCGTGTTCGAGG
>DAOTXE010000036.1:0-86925 GCA_034435355.1 Chloroflexota bacterium | reverse complement strand
GCGGCCCTTGCCATCTTCGTCGCCGCGTGCAGCAGCTCCGCGACACCGTCGCCGACCGCACCGCCTGCGGCCGCGGCCTCCGTGGCGCCCTCGGTGGCGCCTTCGGCCGCCCCCTCGATGCAGGCGAGCGCCGCCCCGGCCGCGAGCACCGCCCCGGCCGCGAGCTTCGCGATCCCGAGCATCGGGCTTCCCAGCCAGGACAAGAACCTGGAGGGCATCCTGCCCAGCACGTTCGGTGGGGCGACGCTCCAGAAGTTCAGCATGAACTTCGCCCAGTTCCAGGGCCAGAGCTCCGACAAGACCTTCGCCCAGGCCGTCACGGCCCTGGGCCTGACGCCGGCCGACGTGAGCGTCGCGGTCGCGGCCGACATCACGGGCAAGGGCGTCTCGTTCCTTGCCATCCGGTTCGCGGGCGCCGACAGCGGCAAGCTGTCCCAGGTCTTCCAGGCTGCCTCGCAGGCATCCGGCGACGTGATCAGCTCTGTCAACCTGGGCGGCAAGGACGTGCTCAAGGCGAAGAGCTCCAACGGCGATCTCACCTACTTCTACATCAAGAACGACACGATCCTGGGCGTCACCGGAGCCAAGGACGACGCGACCGCCGGGGCCGCCCTCGCCGTGCTCCCCTGATCCGACCACTGGCACGGGCGGGGGTGGGGGCGGGTCTGCGGCATGCGCCGAGACCTGCCCGAAGGAGTCAGGCACCGCGGACCTGAACCGCGCCGGGTTTCGTCGAGGCCTCGCGTTAACGCGACCCGTGGATCGACCCGGCATGCATCCCCAGCGCCCGCCCGATCTCGTGAGGGGCTGGCCAACCTTCCATCGACGCCACGCGTCGTTCTTCCGCGACAGGGTCAATCCTGGGCGACCCATCTGGGCCATGCGATCACCTCCGGGAGCACCTCTGACCGCTCCGCGTGCACTCACCGGCTGAAATCACAGCTGCGCCCCGCCCCACCTAAACCGAACTTCCGGCGCCCGGCGAGCACATTCGACCACGAAATCGGCTCGTGAGGCTGCGGCGTTCTGTCTACACGCTCACGGGAGCGACCCCGATCAGCTCGAACGCCCGGGCCTGGAGCGGGGTTGGCTCGGACAGCACGTCGAACGCCGCCTCCTCGCCGAGTCCCGCCGGCACAACCCGGTTGCGGGTCAGGGTGGCGAGCTCGGCCATGAGGGTCCGGAAGCTGCCGGCCCGCAGGCCATCGGGTGTCCGGTGCGCGCGCTCCTTGGCGAGGGCCGAGCCTGACCGCTCCGGCGGCGCGACCGGGTCGGTCCGCGGGGGCGGAGCCTCGTCGCGGAAGAGGAGCGGCGCCCACGCCTCCTCGAGGTGCCAGCGCACGTGGGCTGCGAGGAAGCACAGGAAGAGGTGCGAGCGGACCCGGTCCTCGCGCCAGTGGAAGATCGGCCGGACGGCGAGGTCGTCGCCCTTGAGGGCCCGGAAGTCGCGCTCGACCGCCGACAGGCGCTTGTACGTCGCGACGACCCCGGGTGCGTCGAGCCGCTCTGGCCCGACGCTCGTGCGCACCACGTACAGCCCGTCGAGGGCCGCCTCGGCGGCGATCGCGTCGGCCCGCCGCCGGTAGCTGAACTGGCCATCGGCGATCTCGAGCTCGAAATGCTTAGCCATCTTCTTGGCGTCCACCACCCGCCCTGCCCGCAGGCCGATCGCGGCGGCGCTCCGCAGGCTGCCCCGACCGACCATGCCGGCAACCGTGGCGAGCGCCTTCTCGGTCGCGACGAGGAGCGCCTCGCGCTTGCGCGCCCGCTCGGCCGCGAGGGCGCTGTTGCGACACACGACCAGCCGCTCACCGGGGAACTGCGGGCTCGTGATCTCGGCGAGGTCCCGCTCGTCGAACAGGCCGAGCTGGAGGTCGCCCGCCTCCACGAGAGAGCGGATCGCGGGTGCCCGGAGACAGCTCACCCAGCCGATCCCGCCCGTCTCCCGCAGGCGCTCGATCCGGGCGCTCGTCAGCATCCCCCGGTCACCCACGAGGACGATGTCGGTGAGGCCGAAGCGATCGCGGAGCTTCTCGACCGCTGTCTCCACGGTGGCCGGATCCGCGGTGTTGCCCGGGAAGGCCTCGACCGCGACCGGGCAGCCCCGACCGTCGGTGAGCAGGCCGAACTCGACCTGGGGCCGGTCGGGCCGGTGGTCGCGGGAGTGGCCGTGGCGGGCGAGGGGGCAGTGGCTCCCCTCGACGTACACCGAGGTGAGGTCGTACAGCACGAGGCTACCGGCTGCGAGGTGGCGGGACGCGAGCGCCCGCTCGACCCGTCCCTGGCGGGCGAGGAGCCAGTCCATCGCGGCGTACAGCTCGTTCTCGTCGGCGCCCTCGACCCCAAGACAGGCACCCAGGGTGCTCTGCCCGAGGAGGGCCGCGGTGGCAAGCTTCGATGCGGGGGCGATCAGGCGCCCGGCGACCAGGGCCGTCGCGAGATCCCGCATCCGCGATGGGCGCCGCTCGAGGATGCCCGGCAGCCCGAGCGAGCGGAGCATCCCGAGCACCGCCGCCACGTGGCCGTGGGGCAGGCTGCGCCGGATCGGGAGTGTCTCGCCCACGGCGAGGAAGCGCTCGCCCGCGAGCCAGGCCCGGATGAGCTCGACGAGCGGCTCGGGCAGGTGGGACAGGTTGGCCAGCGTCTGCTTCTTGACCTTGCCGTCCTCGCGGTACGAGTTGCGGAGCAGCGTGCTCGTGTACTCGCGGCCTCGCTGGCGGCTGACCACCCTGACTACGTGCATGGCCTCGGTCTTCGCCTTCACCATGCCAGAAGCATGCACATCTGTGCCGACCTGTCAAGTCACCTACTGACTACATCTCGCACCCTGCAACACCCAGCCTGACACCCGGATCCGAGGTCAGGAAGGGTCCGGAACCTGCCGGATCAGGCCCGCCAGGCGCTGGAACTTCGGTCTAAACCATGGCCGAGGGCCTGCTGGCGGTCGGTGTCTGGGTGGTGGCCCACTTTGCTCTCGCGACTCGCCGCGCTAGGAAACGCCCGCGTCGACCGGCTGAGTCTTGACGTGGTCCTATCCCAGGTCGCGCTGAACCGTCAGGACGTCCTTCACGCGCTCGATCCGGCTCATCACCCGGGCCAGCTGCGAGACCGAGGCAACTTCGAGGGTCGCCATGACCGTGGCGGTGTGGTCCGGGCTCACCCCCACGTTCGCGGCCAGGATGTTGACCTTGCTTTCGGCAACGGCCCCGGCGATGTCGTTGAGGAGCCCGGTCCGATCATGGGCCTCGACGCGGATGGCGATCGGGTACGTCTGCGCCGGGGCCGTCTCCCACTCCACCTCGATCAGTCGGGCGGCTTCCCGCTCGTTGACCACCGTCGGGCAGCGCCCCAGGTGGACGGTGATCCCGCGCCCGCGCGTGATGAAGCCGACGATCGGGTCTCCCGGGATCGGGTGACAGCACTTCGCGAACCGGACCAGCAGGTCGCCCACGCCCTTGACACGCACGCCGCCTGCCCGGGCCGGCGTCGGCGCCACGGACGGCAGCGTCAACTGCGCATCGTCGACCACGCCGAGCCGCATCACCACCTGCTGCGGCGAGATGGCCCCATAGCCGATGGCGGCATAGAAGTCGTCCATCGTCTCCTGCCCATAGGGCCGCGCGATCTCGAGCAGCCGGTCGTGACCGACGGCCGCGATCGTGGTCCGGGCAAGGCGCTTCAGCTCCCGCTCGAGCGACTCCCGCCCGTGGCTGATGTTCTCGTCGCGGTCCTTCTTCTTGAACCATTGCCGGATCTTCTCGCGGGCGTGGGAGGTCCGGACGATCGAGAGCCAGTCGCGCGACGGCCCGTGCTCGGCCTTGGTCGTCACGATCTCGACGATGTCGCCGTTCTTCAGGCGATAGTCGAGCGGCACCAGCCGGTTGTTGACCTTGGAGCCGATGGTCCGGTGCCCGACGTCGGTGTGGATCCGATAGGCGAAGTCGAGCGGCGTGGCGCCCGCCGGCAGGTCCTTGATGTCGCCCTTCGGGGTGAAGACGAACACCTGGTCCTGGAAGATGTCGAGCTTGATGCCCTCGACGAACTCGGTCGCGTCGCTCACCTCGCGCTGCCAGTCGAGCAGCTGGCGGAGCCAGGCCAGCTTGGCGTCGTAGTCGCGCTCGGCCTTCGAGCCCTCCTTGTAGCGCCAGTGGGCCGCGATGCCGACCTCGCTCACGGAGTGCATGGCATGCGTCCGGATCTGGATCTCGAGCGGCTTGCCGTCGAGCGCGATCACCGCCGTGTGGAGGCTCTGGTATCCGTTGGGCTTGGGGACCGCGATGTAGTCGTCGAACTGTCCGGGGATCGGCTTCCAGAGGCTGTGGACCACGCCGAGGGCGGCGTAGCAGTCACGCACCTCGTCGACCAGCAGGCGGATCGCATAGACGTCGTAGATCTCGCCGAAGGCAGCCGACTTGCGCTGCATCTTCTTCCAGATGGAGTAGAGGTGCTTCGGGCGCCCGTTGAGGTCGCCCTCGATCCCGTGCTGTTCGAGCGCCGGCTGGAGGAGCGCGATCGCCCGCTCGATGTAGCTCTCGCGGTGGGCCCGGCGCGTGTCGAGGTTCGCCGCCAGCTCGCGGTAGCGTTCAGGGTCGAGGTACTTGAACGAGAGGTCCTCGAGCTCCCACTTGATCTGCCAGATGCCGAGCCGCTCGGCGAGGGGCGCGTAGATCTCCATCGTCTGGCGCGCGATCCGGAGCTGCTTCTCGACCGGAAGCCCGGAGAGCGTCCGCATGTTGTGGAGACGATCGGCCAGCTTGATGAGGACGACCCGGATGTCCTCGGCCATCGCGAGCAGCATCTTGCGGATGTTCTCGGCCTGCTGCTCCTCGTGGGAGTGGGTCGAGAACTTGGACAGCTTGGTGACGCCGTCGACGAGGTGGGCGACTTCGGCGCCGAAATGCTCCTCGACGTCGACGAGCGACTGGTCGGTGTCCTCCGGCACGTCGTGGAGCAGGGCGGCCTCGACCGAGGCGGGGTCGAGACCCATCTCCGCGAGGGTCCGGGCCGCGGCGATCGGGTGCGTGACGTACGGCTCCCCGGTAGCCCGGCGCTGGTCCCCGTGGGCCGCAACCGCGAAGTCGAAGGCGCGCTCGATCGGGCCGAGGTCGGCCTGGGGATGGTGCTCCGCCACCTCGGCGAGCAGGGCTTCCCGGAGCGCCGGGAGGGAGGTCTCGCCCGACGCACGGCGGGGCTGCCGCGGCGATCGCAGCGCGCCCGCCGGAGCACGTCGCGCCCGAGGGGCGTGCGCTGCTGGTGCGGCGGGGACCTGCTCGACGGACATCGGTGGAGCAAGGATAGCAGGGCAGTTTGGCCGACCCGCCAGGGCCGTTCCACCGGGGCGACCGCCGGTCAGCCGTACCCCGCGGATTCCAGGCACTCCTCCGCGACGCGCCGCTCGTCCCATGGCAGATCACCGCTCGCGTAGAGGATGCTCCGCTCGTGCCCCTTGCCGGCAAGCAGCACGACGTCGCCGGGGCGCGCCCGCGCGATCGCGGTGGCGATCGCTGCGCGCCGGTCGGGGATCAGCAGGAGGTCGTCTCCCCGGCGCAGGCCCGCCGACTCGGCCCCCGCCGCGATCTGCTCCAGGATCGCCGCCGGGTCCTCGCCGCGCGGATCCTCGTCGGTTGCGATCACGAGCCCGCAGCGCTCGCCCGCCACCCGCCCCTGGAGACTCCGCTTGGCCACGTCCCGCTCCCCCGCCGAGCCGAAGACCGCGATGCACCGTCCGCCTGGACCTCGCATGCCGGCGAGATCGTCGAGCACGATGGCGAGCGACGCCGGTGTGTGCGCGTAGTCGACGATGAGCGTGAATGGCTGGCCCCGGTCGACGCGTTCCATGCGGCCGCGCACGCCGCCGAACGAGGCGAGCCCGTCGAAGACGGCACCCCGGTCGAGCTCGAGCAGCTCGCCGAGGGCAATCACGGCAAGCGCGTTCGGGACGTTGAACCGGCCGAGCAGCGGCAGGTGGAGCGTGCCGGGTCCGCGCGGCGTCGCGACCGTCGCCACCAGCCCGTCACGCGTCGCGAAAATGTCGCGTGCGCGGACGTCCGACGGCGCGGCGATGCCGTACGTCAGCAGCGTCGCCTGCGCCTCGCGCGTCGCGCCGGCGAACACCTCCGCGTTCGGATCGTCCGCGTTGACGATCCCGCCGCGCGGCCACCTGCGACCGCCGGGCAGCGTGGCCGGCTTCGGTTCCCGGGCCCGGGCGTCGCTGACGTGCCGGTCGGCGTGCCCGAGGCGGTCGAAGAGCGAACGCTTCGCGGCCCGGTAGGCCTCGAACGTCCCGTGAAACTCGAGATGCTCGTGGCTCAGGTTCGTGAAGATCGCAACGTCGTAGGGGATCTCCCCCACCCGATCGAGCGCGAGCCCGTGCGAGGTGGACTCGACGACCGCCGCGACGTCGCCCGCAGCGGCGATCGCGGCAAGGACGCGCTGGAGCTCGGGCGCTTCCGGGGTGGTCACATGGGCCAGCGAACCTGCCCGCAGCGAGCCGATCTTCTGCTCCGCCGTGCTGACCAGCCCGGTCCGAACCCCCGACGCCTCGAGGGCCGCCACCGCCATCCCGGCGGTCGTCGTCTTCCCGTCCGTCCCGGTGATCCCGATCACGCCGAGGCGGGCCGCTGGATCGGCGTACCACCAGGCAGCGACGGTGGCGAGGGCGCGCTGGGCCTGGTCGACGACGACCTGCACCGCGGGCGCGACGTCACCGGCTGCGAGCGGCCGTTCCACGACCAGGACCACCGCGCCGCCGCGCGCCGCCGCGGCGAGGAACGCGTGCCCGTCCACGTGCGCGCCGGGCACCGCCACGAAACATGTGCCGGGGACGACCAGGCGGCTGTCGTAGGCGATCCCCGCGATGGCAACCCGGCCGACCGTCGCAGCGCCGGTCTCGCGCCCGGTCACGCCATCCGGGCCGATCACCCCGCGCAGGTGGCCGGCGGCTCGGAGGCGCTCCACGAGGCCGGCGAGGGGCCTGGTGCCCCGCGGCTCGGCCTCCGCCAGGCGCGCGCGCAGGGCCTGCTCCGCGACGTGTTCCGGTCCTCCGGGCGGCGGGACCGGGCTCACCGCGCGGCGCTCCTGTCCCCGGCGAGGCGGCGCGCTCCCCGGGCGAGGCCGGTGAGAAGCTCGCCCGCCAGCGCCCGGGCCGGGCGCAGCGTCTTCTCGTGGGCACCCGCGAGCTCCACCCATCGGCCGCCGAACGAGCGCTTGAACTCCAGCAGCCCGAACATCGGGTCGCCCGGTCGTGGCTCGAACCGCGCGCCGGCCACGTCGACCCCGCCGAGATCGAGCTCGCTGCGTCCCTCGCGGACCGCGATCTGGAGCGCCCGCCAGAGAAGGAGATGAACCGCACCCGGCTGCGCGTGCCGCAGCGCCACCACGTCGCCGGAGTTCGCGTAGGTGAGCCGCTCGCCGTTCCGATAGAAGATCGCGGCGCCCAGGTAAGCGTCGTCCGTCGAGCGCGCCTCGAGCAGGACCAGGAAACCGGCGGACAGCGCGGCCCGCCACCAGGCGACCGCCGCCGGGCGCGTGCCGATGGCAAAGCCGCGCCGCTCCCCGGTCGCCTGGAGGAGCACGTGGAACCGTTCGAAGGCTTCGTCCGCGAACGCATCCGATTCCGCCGGCGCGGGACCGTCGAATCCCGCCCCGGGCGAGGGTGCGGTGGCGTCGTAGCGGACGACCCGCATCCCGCGGCGCTCCGCGGCGAAGAAGCGCTGCCGCGTCGTCTTCGAAATTCCCGCGAGCAGCGCCTCCTCGTCCGCGCCCGGCGGGATCGGCGTCGCGATCCGGTGGCGAGACGGCCCGACCTCCTCCGCCGGCCGGAACCCGCGGGCCGCGAGCTCCGACCGGTACCCGGTCGCAGCGGGCATCTCCGCGTCCGCGAGGATCGTGTCGTAGCCGCTGGCGCGCGCCCACCGGGAAACCGCGTCGAGCCGGGCGGCCACGACCGGCGCCGCTGCACCTCCCGCGACGGGACCCTTCGGCACGTACGCGTGCCCGCCCCCAATGAGCGGCCATCGCCGGCACAGCGCGAGGACGGCGCTCCCGTCGTCGAGCACCAGGTGATGGGCCCGCCATCCCAGCCCCGCCCGATGCTCGCCCCAGGCAAGCGACTGCTCGATGCTCCCCCCGCGCACCCGGACCGTGCGATCGTCCCAGCCCGACAGCTCGTCAGGCCGCGCCTCGCGGACCCCGCCCGGGCCGCTCATCCGGCGTCCGCGTCCCCGCCGCCCGCGAGAGCCTCCACATCAGCGCTCGCCAGGCCCGGCGCCCCCGCCGCCGCGAGCCCCGCCCGGCGCCGGGCGCGCCGCACCCGGAGCGTCTGCGCAACGGAGTACACGCGGCGGCCGAGCCCGCTCAGGGCCAGGTCCCACGCGCCGATGAACCGGATCTCCCGACCGCCGAAACCGGTCTTGAAGTGGGCGATCCCGGGATGTGCGAGGCCCCACAGGTCGTACGTCGCGGCGCCGGCGGCCCATGACCCCCGGATGGCCTCCCACTTCAGCAGGTAGTTCGCGCGAAGGGCCGCGCCGGCGCCGGTCATGCCGCCGTACGGCTCCACGACCCGGGCGCCGTTCCGCACGAGGAAGAGCGCCGCCTGGGGCACGCCCGTGGCGTCGACCGCAAAGAGGATCCGCGCATCGCCGGTCGGCCGGTATGCCTCCCAGACATCCCGATACGCCTGCTCGACGCGGATCAGGAAACCCGCCCGCGCAGCAGTCTCGCGATAGACGGCGTAGAAAGGCCCGATCGGGTCGCCCGGCAGCTCCAGCACGGTCACCCCGTTCGCGCGAGCCTTGTTGACATACTGCCGCCACTTCTTGCGCAGATCGCCCCACAGCGCATCCTCGCCTGCGCGCAGGTCGATGAGGCGCGTCGATGGCGGCTGGATCGCCGGCGCCGGCCTCCAACCGGCTTCGGCCAGGATCTCCCGCAGCGACCCATCCGGGTCGAGCGGGCCGTCACGCTCCACCTCCGGGTCGATCCGGACGTGCGACACGCGGCCCAGCCGGCCCGACCGCAGGGCGTCGGTGAACGCCCCCAGGGAGTCCCTCGTCCACGCAGCTGCGACCGGACCCCGCGGAGCGTAGGCGAAGGCCCAGGGGAGCGGCCGCGGGCGGCGCAGCAGGACCTGCGCCCCGATCGTCTCCGCCCCCCCGGCGATGACCCGCGTGCTGGTCCATCCGTTCGCCGCCTTGACCCGCGCCCACGCGGTGCGCTGCAGGTAGGACCCGAGCTCGTTGGCCGTCACGAACGCATCCCAGGCGGCCGGCTGCGCCAGCCGCTCCGGCCCGTTCACGCGGCCGGGTCCCGCCTGAGCGCGGAACTGATGAGACGCATGATCATCGGGACCTCCGGGATCCGCAGGAGCCGGGCCAGTCCGAGGTAGACCGCGGCCGTCGCGATACCGGCGACCGCCAGCTCCCCGGCGATCCCGATCTTACCGGGCGTGGGGCCCAGCACGAGGCGCCCCGCCTCGAGGACCAGCCAGACCGCGACCCCGGTCGCGGCGGCACACGCGGCCGCAATCGCCCCGCCCCGCGCGATCCCGGGCACGTCCAGTGTGGGCTCGCGACGGCCCAGCAGCCCGAACAGGATCAGCGCCTCGAGCCACGAGGCGATGGCGATCCCGAGCGCGAGGCCGACGACCCCCAGCGATGGCGCGAGCGCGATCGAGATCGCCACGCTGACCACGACCGCAGCGAGCGCCGCGACGACCGGGGTGCGCGTGTCGCGGCCGGCGTAGAACGCGCGGGCGAGGAGGACGATCGCCGTCTCGGAGGGCAGGGCCACCAGGAATGCGACGAGCGCACGCGCCGTCAGGTCGATGCCGGCCGCGTCCACCTTCCCGTACCCGAACAGGACCGTCACGGCGGGTCGGGCGGCGACTGCCGCGGCCACCGCGATCGGGAGCATTGCGAAGAGCATCAGCCGGAGCGACCGACCAAGAAGCGAGACGAAGTCGCCCCGTGCCCCCGAGGCCAGGCGCTCAGACAGCGCCGGGAGGGCCACGATCCCGAGGGGCACGCCGAGCGTCCCGATGGGGATCTGGAAGACCGTGAACGCGATCGTGAAGGCACTGATCGAGCCCGCCGCAAGCGTCGAGGCGATCGTCGTCGCAGCCAGCAGCTGGAGCTGCGCCCCGCCGAGGCCGATCGCGCGGGGGACGAGCAGGAGGATCGTCGTGCGCGCCTCCGGGTCGGCAAGGTCGACGCGCGGGTGGTAGCGGAAGCGGGTCGGGCCGAACAGCGAGTAGAGCTGCACGCCGACATGGAGGGCGCTTCCCGCCACGACCCCGACGGCCACGCCGACCACGCCCATTGACGGGGCCAGGAAGAGCGCGCCGCCGATGATCGCGAGGTTGTAGACGATCGGGGCAAGGACGGAGGCCACGAAGCGGCCGCGCGCGTTCAGCACGCTGGTTGCGACCGCGCCGAGGGCGAGGAAGATCGGGCTCAGGAGCATGATCCGGGTCAGCTCCACCGTGGTCGCCAGCTCCGCGGCGTCGAAGCCGGGGGTGATGGCGGGAACGACCGCCGGCGCGAATACGAGGAGCAGCCCGGCCAGGATCGCGAGCGCGGCAAGCATGAGATTCGTCACCGTCGACACCACGCGCCAGGCCCGGTCCGTCTCGTCGCCGGCCAGCAGGGTCGCGATCGTGGGGATGAGCGCCGAGGCAAGAGCCCCGGCAGCCACGAGCTGGAAGATCAGGTCGGGGATCCTGAACGCGGCGAAGAACGGGTCGAGGGCGCCCTGGATCCCGAAGGTGGTGCCGAGCACGACGAGGCGCACCCAGCCGAGCACGCGCGAGACGAAGAACGCGCCGGTCACCAGCATCCCGGCGCGGACGAGGGCGCGGCCGCCAGTCACCGGGCGCCAGGCGTCTCGTCAGCGGGCGCGGATCCCCGGGCGGCCGAATGCGCGCGGGGGTGGGCACCCGAGTAGGCGACCCGCAGCCGTGCGGGCGAGACGTGCGTGTAGACCTGCGTCGTCGCGAGGCTCGCATGGCCGAGGAGCTCCTGGACGACCCGGAGGTCGGCGCCGCCGTCGAGCAGGTGGGTGGCGAACGAATGGCGCAGCGTGTGCGGGTGCGTTCCTTCCGGGGCGCCTGCCCGCACGAACGCCGCGTCGAGGCGATAGCGCATCCCGCGCGCACCGAGCCGTGCCCCCCGGGCATTGAGGAAGACCGCGTCCGGCGCCGGCCCCGGACGGGCCCGGCCCAGGAGCATCGGCCGGCCTTCCGTCAGATATCCGGCAAGCGCCCTTCGGGCGGGTCGACCAAGGAGACCGGCGCGTTCCTTCCTGCCCTTGCCGAGGACCCGGAGCTCCCCGCGCGCGAGATCGAGGTTGTCGAGGGTCAGGCCGGCGAGCTCGGCGATCCGCAGCCCCGCGGCGTAGGCGGTCTCGACGATCGCCACGTCGCGCAGGGAGAGGGCCCGTTCGAGCGCGTCGCGGCCCGCGGTCGTCGACTGCGGATCCCCGTCGTGCGCCGCCTGGTGATGCGCAGCCCGTCGCACCGTGCTCGCGGGGGGGGGATGACCGGCGGACGCGACGATCCGCTCGACCTCGGCCACGGTCAGGACCGGGGGCAGGCGGCGTGGCCGCCGCGGGGTCGCCAGCGCCGCCCACGGATCGGCGTCGGCAAGCCCGGACCGTCGTGCCCAGCGGTGGAATGAGCGGATCGCCGCCAGGCGCTGCCCGACCGATGAGCGGGCGCGACCGTCGCCGAGCTCCGCGAGATACGCGCGCAGGACCGTGCGCGAGGGCGCTCGCCAGCCGGAACCCGAGGAGGCGAGCCAGGCGAGGTAGGCGCCGACCGCCGTCCGGTATGCCCGCAGCGTGTGCGGCGAGGCGTCGCGGGCCGCGAGGCTCGCGAGGAACTTCTCGAGGGGCGGCGGGTCGTCCACGAGCGGCTCAGTCGGCGCCGGGCGCAGGCCGCCGCGTCGCGCGGCCCGTTCCCGCGGGCCTCCGGCGCGCCGAGCTGGCTGCTGTCGCGCGGCGCGGGGCCGCCCCACCCATGCTGGCCGCGCGCCCGTGCGTCGTCCCGCCCCCTGACCGGCGTCCACCCCGGCCACTGGGCCGCGCCAGCGCCGCCGGATCCGGCGGGCCCCCGGCGAGCGGTGACCCGGGGTCCGGCAGGGGCCCCACCGGAAGCGGCACGCCCGCCCCGCACTTCAGGCAGATGCCGCTCTCGTCGTCGCGCCGCGCGACCGGTCCCCCGTCCGCGTCGTGGACGGGCCCGAGCGGTTCGCGCGCGCTCGTGAAATCGCACGTCGGATAACGGGAGCAGCCCCAGAAGACCGTGCCGGTGCGCCGGGCGCGGCGGGCCACGAGGTGCCCCTCGGAGCAGCGCGGGCAGACGACCCGGAACGCGAGCGGTTCCGGGGGCGGTGGCCCGTCCTTCCTGATGAACGTGCAGTCCGGGTAGCGGTTGCACCCCACGAACGGCCCGAACCGGCCCCGCTTCGCGACGAGCACGCCGCCCTCCGTCTCTCCGCAGACGGGACATGGCTCGCCGACCCCGGGAAGTGCGGGCAGGTCCGCCTCCTCGCCGGGCAGCGGGCGTGACTCCTTGTGCTCCGGATACAGCGAGCAGGCCAGGAACCGCCCGTTGCGGCCCAGCCTGATCACCATCGGGTGACCCTGCGAACAGATCTCGTCCGTCGGCTCGGTGGTGAAGTCGCGCCGCCGGAGTTCCTTCCGCTTCTCGTCGACGAGCGTGCGCAGCGGCGCATAGAAGGCGCGCAGGAGCGGGACCCAGGCGCGCTCGCCGCGCGCGACCTCGTCGAGCTCGCCCTCCATCCGGGCGGTGAAGGCGAAGTCCACGTACTGCCCGAAGTGCTCGACGAGGAGGTCGGTGACAACCTCGGCAACCGGCTCCGGGTGGAGCCGGCGCTCCCGGATGGTCACGTACCCGCGGTCGACGATCGTCGAGAGCGTGGCAGCGTACGTCGACGGCCGGCCGACGCCGAGCTCCTCGAGCGCCTTCACGAGCGACGCCTCGGTGAAGCGCGGCGGCGGCTCGGTGAAATGCTGGGTCGACGCCACGTTCTCCACCGTGGTCACGTTCCCAGCCGCCAGGGCGGGGAGCGTGCGTTCGGCTTCCTCGTCGCCCTCGTCGCGGCCCTCCGTGTAGACGCGGCTGAAGCCGTCGAACAGCGTGCGGGTGGCCGTCGCCCGAAGGTCGTATCCGGCGTCCGCCAGGTCCACCGTGGTGGTCTCGAGTCGCTTCTCGGCCATCTGGCTGGCCAGCGTCCGCTGCCAGATCAGCCGGTACAGGCGTGCCTCGTCGCGGCCGAGCGCGGCGGCCATCGCCTCCGGCTCGCGCGCCAGCGAGGTCGGGCGGATCGCCTCGTGGGCCTCCTGGGCGTTCTGGGACGTGGTCCGGTAGCGCCGACCCTTGGCGACGACATAGTCGGAGCCGTAGCGCGCATCGATGACGGTCCGGGCCTCCGCGAGCGCCTGGTCCGACAGCGCGACCGAGTCCGTCCGCATGTAGGTGATGAGCCCGACCTGCCCGTCGGGCGTCTCGAGCCCCTCGTACAGGCGCTGCGCCACCGACATGGTCCGTTTCGGGCTGAAGCCGAGCTTCCGACTCGCCTCCTGCTGCAGGGTCGACGTGGTGAACGGCGGCGCGGGGCTGCGCTTCGACGGCTTGACCGTGACGCCCCGCACGACGGGCCGGCTCGCGCGCAGAGCGTCGACATGGAGGCGCGCGGTCTCGGCGTCGGGAACGACGGGCTTGTGCCCGGCGACCCGGAGCAGCTCCGCCGTGAAGGCCGTCCCGTCCGGCGCCAGCAGCGTCGCCTCGATCGTCCAGTACTCGCGCGCGGTGAAGGACCGGATCTCCCGCTCGCGCTCGACGACGAGGCGCACGGCGACCGACTGGACCCGGCCCGCGGAGAGGCCGGAGCGAACCTTGCGGGACACCAGCGGGCTCAGCGTGTACCCGACCAGGCGATCGACGATCCGGCGCGCCTGCTGAGCGTCGACGAGGTCCACGTTGATCGCGCGCGGCGCCGCGAACGCCGCGCGGATGGCCGGCTCCGTGATCTCGCTGAACGTCACCCGGCTCGTCCGGTCGGCGGGCAGGTGAGCTGCCTGCGCGACATGCCAGGCGATCGCCTCGCCTTCGCGATCGAGGTCCGTGGCCAGGAAGATCCGGTCTGCCCGGCGGCCGGCCTTCTCGATCGCGGAGACCTGCCGGCGCCGGTCGGCCGGGATCTCGTAGTCGGGCGCGAAGTCATGCTCGACGTCAACACCCAGCTGGCCCTTCCCCGGGTTCTCCGGCAGGTCGCGGACGTGGCCGTAGGACGCGAGCACCGTGTAGCCGGGCCCGAGGTAGCGCTCGATCGTCTTGGCCTTGGCGGGCGACTCGACGATCACGAGGTTGGCGGTCATGGCGAGCGAGTCTAGCACCGGCCCCTCGCCGGCCGGTCATCGGGTGTCGCCGGTCGGGGGCAACGGCGGACCAGCGCAGGTTCCTCGCCGACGCAGTCCCGCCGGGCTCAGGTCTCCCGGACGCGTCGCAGGAAGTCCTCGTCGACCTCCAGGTCGAGCTCCGGATCGGGTTCCGGCCGGGGCGGCCGCAGCGCGATCGCGTGGCTGATCCCGGTTGGAGCGGCAGATCGCGGCGGGATCTCCACGAACCGGATCTGCGCGTACGGGAACACGAACGTCGCGTCGAGCTGGCCGACGAACACCGGCTGCTCACCGCTCAGTGTGCGCACGTTCGTCCCGACGAGGATCGTGTCGGACGGAGAGGGCGTCTCGAACAGGTCGATGCGGAGGGGCTGCTCGTTGTGCAGGTGCAGGATGGCGTTCCGGATCATGGGTGATAGAAGTCGATGACGACCCGGATCTGCCCGCCGGAGACCCAGACGCCGATCCCCACACGGTCGTAGGCAGGGTTCATCATGTTGACCCAGTGGCCGCCGGGCGGGTTCCACGAGCGCTCCGATTGGAAGTAGAGCTGCGTGCCGAGCGCCGACGCAATGGCGCTGGGGGCAGACTCGCAGCCCAGGTTCTCGGCCCACCGATAGCTCGTGTAGCCCGCCTTCCGGAGCCGATCTCCGGGGTTCCCGCCGTCGAAGTGGCTGCAGACCCCGGTCGTCGCGAGGAGCTTCGCGTAGGGCCGCGAGACCGTATTGCTGATCCCGGCGTCGAGCACGAGCGGTGCGATCCCGCTCCCGCCAGGGCTCGAGCAGGCGCCGGAGGCCGTCACGAGACCGCCCCCGCGCGTGCAGTTGAGAAGGGTGAGGTAATACCGCTCCGCCGAGGCCCATGGGCCACCTCCGCTCGACCCTCCCGCGCTCGAGGTCGGCACGACCGGCTTCGCCGTCGGCGCGGGTGTCACCTTCGCGGGCGCGGCCGCGGGCGTAGGCGTGGGCGTGGCAGTGGGCTTCGGGGCGGCTTTCGCGGGGGTCGCCTTCGGCGTCGGGACCGGAGTTGGCCGGGGCGTGGGAGCCGGCTTCGCCGCCGTCGTGAAGCGAGCCGTCACCGCCGCCTGGATCGGGGTGCCGTCCGCGCCGGCGGCGGCGGTCGTGACGGACATCACGATCTCGGTCCCCGCCGGGAGCGGATCACGCGGGTCGAAGACGGCCACCGTATCGTTCTCGGCCCACACGTAATCACCCATGAGGCGGGCGCCCGCCGCCGTCACGACGAAGGCGCGCTGCGTGGCGGCCCGGTCCATGGGCAGCGTGAAGCGCACCGATATGGCAGCACCCGGGTCCACGTTCTCGCTGCCTGACCGCGGGCGGAACCGGACGACTGCCGGTGCCACGACCGTCTGCACCACGAGCGGCTGGATCGGCGAGACCGGCGCCCCGGTCGTGTCGAGCAGCGGCCCGGACAGCGACACGGTGTAGCGGGTCCCGGACGCAAGCCCCTCGTCCGGCATGAAGGTGAGCTCGTTGGTGGGTCCCGTCGCGGCGTCGCCCTGCAGCTGGCCGGCGACCGCAGGCTCGATCCTGAACGCAGACCGCGCGGCTGCCACGTCCACGGGCCGGTCGAACGTCACGATGAAGGCCGCATCCGGCGCGACGCGGCCGTCCGCCAGTGGCTGCGTCGCCGCGATCCGCGCACCCGTCGGGCCCCGCGTGTAGAACGCCGTCCGAAGCGGGTCCGGGAGCGACGTCCCGGCAGCGTCGCGCGACCCCGCCGCGAGCGTGATCGTGTAGTACGTATCGGGCGCCCAGCCATCCCGCGGGCTCACCAGCAGCGCTCGTGCGCCGTCCTGCCAGGTCAGAGTCACCGGTGTCTGCGGGTCCACGCTGATCCCGGCCGCGACGCTGGCGGGGTCCATGGGCGCGGCGAACATGAAGGTCACCGGGCCGTCAAGGGTCTGGAGCGACTCGACGTCCGGGCCGAAACGCTCCTGCGCGACCGGGCCCGCGGTCGCCGGCGGGAGAGCCGAAGCAGCGCGCGGAAGCGCCCCCAGGGCCGCGGCGAGGATCAGGAGGCCGGCCCCGGCGGCGACGGCCGCCCGGATCGCCGGGCCGTGGCGGCGCAGCGCGGGCAGGTAGAGCCCCACGAGCACCGGCACGGCCAGGATCGCGGCCACGATCTTCCGCAATGGCTGCTCCTCGCTCGTTCGCCGGCGCCGCGCACGCTGTCGCGTGGCGACGTCGCCCCCCGTGGTCGTCTCGCACCATACCACCGCCCGCCGCGCACGGGCAATTCCCGGGGGCCGCCGCGCCTGCTCCCTCCGCCTCAGCTCGCCGATATCCCCGCGCGCACCGCCCTCCCCGGGCCGGCCGGGGGCCGCAGCGGCGTCGTTGCGGCCAGCACGCCGGCAGCCCCGTACCGCCCGAGCCCGGCGACGACGAGCCCGTCGCCTTCGAGCCGCGTGAGCACCGCGAGGACCGTCGCCGGGGCGAGCCCCGTTGCATCCACCAGCTCCTCGAGGGTCGCCGCGCGCGGCAGCAGTGCGCGCGCGACCACCGCTTCCGCGGAGCCCCGGCTCGCGAGGACCGCATCCGGGTCGGGCCCGACGGTGCGCCCCGCGCGCAGGCGCCGCAGGTCGGCGTCGGCGCAGGTCGCTGCACCCGCGTAGCCAAGATCCTCGATCAGCTCCGGGACGCCCGGGACCGCCCGCGCCTGTCCCGGGTAGAGGCGCAGGAGGCGGTTGCAGCCGACGCTCTGCTCCGCGTCGATCGGCCCGGGGACCACGAAGCACTCGCGCCCCTGCTCGAGGCTCCAGCTCGCGGTGATCAGGGCGCCGCTCCGTGCTCCCGCCTCGACGATGACGGTCGCATCTGCGAGCCCGCTGATCACGCGGTTCCGGCGCGGGAAGGTTCCCGGCAGGGGCCCGACATCGGGAGCCAGCTCCGAGACGATCGCGCCGCCCCCGGCGACGATCTCGTCCGCCAGGTGCGCGTGCGCCCTGGGGTAGAGCCGCTCGTGGCCCGACCCGAGCACAGCGACGGTGCGCCCGCCCGTCGCAACCGCGGCGGCATGGGCGGCGCCGTCGATGCCGACCGCGAGGCCCGAGACGACGACGGCGCCCGCTGTCGCCAGTGCACCGCCGATCGCGCCGCTGATCCTCCGCCCACGCTCCGAGGCCCGCCGGGTGCCCACCACGGCCACGGATCGCTCGGCATTGAGCGCCCCCGCATCTCCTCGCAGGAACAGGACGGGTGGCGGCAGGTCGAGAAGCCGGAGCCGCGCAGGGTAGTCGGGCGACTCGATCGTCAGCACGCCGATCCCGAGGGCACTGATGCGCGCGACGAGCGCCGGGGCTCCCTGGGCGGCCTCCTCGAGGCTCTTCGCGAGCGAGGGGTCCAGGTGACCGCCGCGCGCGGCCACCGCTTCCGTCAACCGCCGATGTCCGTTCGGGCCGGCCGCGATCGCAAGCACGGCCAGCCCGGACCCGGCGGCGGCGAGAAGCGCTGCAAGCGTCACCGGGCCGATCCCGTCGACGGCCATGAGGGCCGCCCAGGCACCCGTCTCGTCCAGGGACGAACCTCCCACCCGCGGGGCGTCGTCCACCGATCCGGGGCTCGAAGGACCACCGGAGCAACCTCGGGAAGGGCCGAAACGCGCTGGCGACCCGCCCGCGCCCGGTGATCCCATCGGCGCGGCGCAGAGCCCCCGACCGATGGAATCCGCGCCGGGCTCCCGGGCCGGCTCCCGCCATTCGCCGCACGTCCCGCGGCGCCCCACCCCGAGCATGTCAGGTGGCCCGGCCGGATGCTGCTGCCGTTGCCGGGACCCGGTACCGGGCGGCCTCTTCCAGGTGCCGCACGGCCACGCCGTCGGCACCGTCCAGGTCAGCGATGGTCCGGGCGACCCGGAGAAGCCGCTCCGTGGCGCGGGCCGTCAGGCCGGCGGCATCGGCGAGCCGGATTGCGGCGCGTTCGGAGCTCGCCTCGAGCCGGCAGGCAGCCCGCAGGGCGCGGCCCGAGAGCCTCCCCGCAAGACATCCCCGGGACCCCAGCTGCCAGAGGCGCACCGCGGCGACGCGCGCTGCGACGGGCGCCGAGGCTTCGCCGTCCTCCCGGGCGAGCAGCGTGGCGGGAGCGACGCGCGGCACGCCGACCCACAGGTCGAGCCGGTCCCGGAACGGGCCGGAGATTCGCGCCGCATAGCGATCCGGGAGGCCCGGCGGGCAGGTGCAGCGCCCCGACGGATCGCCGGCCCATCCACAGGGACACGGGTTCATGGCAGCCACGAGCTGGAATCGAGCCGGCATCTCGACCGCGCCACCAGCGCGCGCGATGGCGATGCGGCCTTCCTCGAGCGGCTGGCGAAGGGCCTCCCGGCAGGCGCGGTCGAACTCCGGCAGCTCGTCGAGGAACAGGACGCCGTTATGGGCGCGGGTCACTTCGCCGGGCGCAAGGCGCGGCCCGCCCCCGACCAGCGCGGCGTAGGACGCGGTGTGGTGGGGCGCCCGGAAGGGACGCCTGGTGACGAGGCTTCGGAGCGGGCCCTCGCCCGCCACGGAGGCGATGGCGGTTGCCTCCTGTGCCTCCGCCCCGGCGAGCGGCGGCAGCAGGCCCGGAATCGTCCGGGCGAGCAACGTCTTCCCGGACCCCGGCGCGCCGATCATGAGCATGGCGTGGCCCCCGGCGAGAGCGATCTCGAGGGCGCGCCGGCCCTCGGCCTGGCCGCGAACATCGGCAAGATCCGGCCAGGGATCATCGACCTGCACGGGCGCGGTTCGCGAGTCCGACTCGTCGGGGATCAGCTCCGCCCGGGTGATCGGTCCCCGCGCGCGCGCGATCCTGCCCCGCACGAGCTCCGCCGCCTGGCCGAGCGTGGCGACCGGCAGGGCATCGATTCCCGGCACGAGGCGCGCTTCGTCGATCGCATCCGCGGGCACGACGACCTGCCTCGCGCCGCGTCTCGCGAGGGCGGTGATCATCGGCAGCAGACCCGGCACCGGCCGGACCTCCCCGCCGAGCCCGAGCTCGCCGAGCATCGCCCAGCGGCCGCGTGGATGCAGCTGCTCGGACCCGACGAGGATCGCGATCGCGATCCCGAGGTCCAGCGCCGAGCCCGCCTTCGGAACGTCCGCCGGCGCGAGGTTCACCGTGATCCGGCGGGGAGGATGGACGAACCCGGCGTTCCGGAGCGCGCCCCGGACCCGCTCGCGCGACTCGCGCATGGCCGCGTCCGCGAGGCCCACGATGGTGAAGCCCGGCAGGCCGGGCGCCACGTCGACCTCGACGCGCACGGGACGCCCTTCGAGGCCGCGGAGCGTTGCGGCGAGCACCGTTGCGAGCATGCCCGCCACGGTAGGCGCGCCCGGTCAACCCGGGCTCAACCGCCGCTTCACCGCCACGTATCGCCGCACCGCCGGGCGTACCGCCCGGCAGGGTCAGCGCGGCGTGGCCACCACCGCGCTCCCGGCAACGGGTCGCGGCGCCTTGTCGAGCGCCCGCGCGAACTCGTGGAAGGAGCGACCCAGCGGCGAGTCCGCCTTGGAGAACATGACGGGCGCGCCCGAGTTCAGGGCGCTGATCGCGCCCCGGTACTCGTTGAGGATCTGGTGCTCGATCGTGCGCCGCAGGGCGGCTTCCGCGTTCTTCACGTTGATGCCCGTGAACGCGTTCGATCGGTTGAGAACCAGCTTCACCCGTTCGTCCTCGTAGCCGATGTGGCCGAGCGTCTCGAGAACGAGGCGCACGTTCTTGAGGCAGGAGAGGTCGGCGGTCATGACCACGAAGAGCACGTCCGCCACGTCGAAGATTCCGAGATTCGTGTCGTCGAGGCGCTTGTCGACGTCGACCACGACGTAGTCGTAGAGGCCGCGCAGGGTCTCGAGGATCCGGGCCATGTGCTCCTTCGTGACGAGCTCCGCGGTCTCGGGGGACGGCGGAGCGAGCAGGAGGTCGACCCCGGAGTCGTGCTTCACGACGACGTTGCGGAAGAGGTCCGCGTCGATCGACGTCGCGGTGACCACATCCACGATGCTCTTGCGGTCCAGGCCGAGGTCCATGAACACCCGATGGTCGCCGAACTGGAGATTCGCATCGACGAGGCAGACCTTGCGGCCGAGCTCGCGGTGGAGGGCGATGGCGGCGTTGATCGCGATCGTCGTGGTTCCCACGCCGCCCTTCGCCCCGTAGAAGGCCAGGACCCGTCCGAGCGGCGGCCGCCCGACGAGCATGTCGCGCGGCGCGAAGCGGGCGAGCAGGCTCTTGATCCGCGCCAGGAGCTCGGCCGGATGGAAGGGTTTGACGAGGTAGTCGTCCGCCCCCGCCCGCAGGCCGCGGATCTTCTGCTCCACCTCGCTCTCGGCCGTGATCATGATGATCGGGACGTGGCCCGTCGAACCTTCCTCGGCCCGGATCTTCGTGGCCACCTGGTAGCCGTCGAGCTTCGGGAGCATGACGTCGAGGAGGACCAGGGCAGGCGATTCCTGGGACCACAGCTTGAAGCCCTCGGCCCCATCGCCGGCCACGACGACCTCGTAGCCCTCCTGCTTGAGCGTGAAGCTCAGGAGGCGCTGGACGTTCGGGTCGTCGTCGACGACGAGAATCTTTGCGGACATCCGACCTCTCTCGCTCCCCACCGCCGCACCAGGCGGCCGTTCCCCCATCCGCCTGACTGCGGACAGGCCGCGGCCGATGATAGCCGACCGCGGCCCCCGTGGCCTCGAGAACCCGGGCCGCTGACCAGCCTGCTCAGCCCACCGGACCGGCGGGGGGCGCGCCCACCTCGGCGCCCGACGCCAGGCCCGCCCCGATCGTCCGCGCGAGCGGCTCGAGGAAGCGGGTGAACTCGGTCGGGATGACGACGGTGGTCGAGGGGCTGGCTCCGAGCGCCTTGAGCGCCTCGAGGTACTGCAGCAGCATCGTCTTCTGGTCGATCCCCGAGGCGGCCGCATAGATCCGCTCGAGCGCCTGGCTGAAACCCTCCGCATTGAGGATCTGCGCCTGCCGGGTCCCTTCCGCTTCAAGGATTGCCGCCTGCTTCGAGCCCTCCGCGATGTTGATCTCGGACTGGCGCTTCCCCTCCGACTCCGTGATCACGGCGCGCCGGGTCCGTTCGGCCGAAAGCTGCCGGTTCATGGCGTCCTGGACGTCGCGCGGCGGCGTGATCTCCCGGATCTCGACGGTCGTGACCTTGCCGCCCCAGCGCTCCGTCACCTCGTCGAGCTTGACGCGGAGAACCTCGTTGATCTGCTCCCGCCGGGAGAGCACCTCGTCGAGCAGGATGTCTCCGATGACGGCCCGCAGCGTGGTCGTCGCGACTCCCTGGAGCGCGCCGCTGAAGTTCGCCACGTTGACCACGCTCTTGAGTGGGTCGCTGATCCGCCAGTAGATCAGGAAGTCGACGTTGATCGGCGCGTTGTCCTTGGTGATCGTGGTCTGGCTCGGCACTTCGATGAACTGCTCCCGGACGTCAACCTTCACGGGGCGGTCGATGATCGGGATGAGGAAGCGCAGGCCGGGCGAGCGCACGAGCGCCTCGTTCGTCTTGCCGAGCCGGAAGACGACCATCTTCTCGTACTGCTGCACGACCCGGACCGACAGGTAGAGCAGGAGCAGGACGAGGATCAGGACGGCCACGAGGATCGCGAACAGGGCGGCGGCTTCCACGCTGGGGGCTCCTTTCGAGCTCGGGAATCAGGTTGCCGGGCGGGGCTCGACCGGCGAAACGTAGAGCGTCAACCCGTCCTGCCGGATGACCTCCACGCGCGCGCCGCGCGGGAGCGGGCGCCCGTCGACGCTGCGCGCGGTCCATTCCTCGCCCACGGCGTGAACGGCGCCGAGCGGGTTGATGTCGATCGAGACCACCCCTTTCGCGCCGGCGGCCCGGAGGCTGCCCACCAGCACGGGGCTCGACCGCATCCGGCGGGTCACGTAGGCGGTCGCGGCGATCAGCACGCCGAAGAGGACGGTCAGGCCGACCATCACGGCGATCACCGGCCAGGCGACCTCGACGCCGGGCACCGTCGGGGCGCCGGGGTTGCCGTAGAGCGTCCCCGCGCCGACCGCCACGCAGGCCGCGGCGATGAGCGTGAGCAGGCCGTGGCTGGGAACGTGTGTCTCGAGGGCCAGCAGGGCGATCCCGAATCCCACCAGCAGGAGGCCGGCGACGTTGACCGGGAGGTCACTGAACCCGATGAAGGCGAGGACGAGAGCGAGGGCGCCCGAGACGCCCGTGACGACGTTCGGGTTGGCGAGCTCGAACGCGAGGAGCAGGACGCCCGCAACGAAGAGGATGAACGCCAGGTTCGGGTCCCCGAGAATCCGCAGGAAGACCTGGAACGGGCTCATCCCGACGACCTCCGTCGAGACGCCGGCCAGCGCGAGCGTGACCGATCGTCCGCCTGCCACGCTGACCGTTCTCCCGTTCGCCGCCGCGAGCACCTCCGACTCGGTGGCCGCGATCCCGTCGACCGCCCCTGCCGACACCGCGTCGGCAGCGGGATAGCTCTGCGCGTCCCGCACCGTCGAGGCGGCCCAGGCGACCGGGCGGCCTCGAGCCTGGGCGATCGCTGAGATGTTTGCGACCGCGTCGTTCATGACCTTGACCCCCAGCGTGCCCGGGATGTCCGCGCCGCTGCTGTCGATCGGGCTCGCCGCGCCGATGTTGGTGCCCGGCGCCATGTAGGCGAGGTTGGCGGCCAGCGTGATGAACGTGCCGGCGCTCGCCGCGCGCCCGCCCGCCGGCGAGACCCACACGATCACGGGAACGGATGAATCCAGGAAGGCGCCGGTGATCGTTGCGGTCGCCGCGAGGCTTCCGCCCGGAGTGTCAAGCTCGACGAGAACGGCGGGAGCGCCCTCCCGCTCCGCGCGGGCGATCCCGTCGGCCAGGTACTTCGCCATCACGCCGTCGACATCGCCGGTCGCCGGAAGGACCACCACCGCGGACTCGCCCGCGCGGGCCGGTCCCGCGAGAAGGCCGAGCGCGAGCGCCAGCGTTCCCACGCCGAGCGGGATGAGGCGGGCTGGGTTCGTCGAGCTGCGCATCAGGATCTCTCCGGTTCAGTATGCACCCGGGCAGCACGGGCGGCCTCCGCGCCGGCCGCTCGATCGACCGCGCGGCTCCCGTGGGCGCTCAACCGACGCGCAGGACCTCGTCTCCCGCGCCAGGGAGCCCGCCCCGCAGCCCGGGGCTCCGGCCGCTCATGAAGTCGAAGACGAGCTGGCTCCAGGTCTCCATCCGATCGCGGACGCTCAGGACCTCTCGCGCCGCCGCAAAGCGTCCTTCGAGCTTCTCCGTCTCCCGGACGGCGACCGGCCGGCCCGCGGCCTCGGCAGCGAACACCACGCCGACGTGGACGCGTCCGACCTCCGTCTCGTCGTCGTTGAGCAGCCCCACGAGGTGGAACTCGGGCACGAACCGCGCCTCCAGCTCCTCCGACCACTCACGAACGAGGCCGCCGGCCACGTCGCCGTCGCCCGGGTTCAGGTGCCCGCCGACCCCGATCGAGAACCGATCGTGGAGCCTCGCGTCGGCACCCGCGCGCGTGCGGCGCATCAGGAAGTAGTCGTCGCCGTCTCGCAGCACCAGGTACGGGATCACCTGCTTGAAGCGAACGTCCGTCTCCATCGCGGCGCGCGGGGCGAATCGGCCTTCACGCTCGATCGCCGCGAGGTACGGCCCGGTACCCTCGCAGAGCACGCCATGCCAGCCGCGCTCCCCCACCAGGGCTTCGCGGGGCACGACGAGCACCGATTCGTCACCGAGCCCGGGCATCTATCCCTTCCCATCCAGCCGGTCGCGGGCCGCCACGAACCGCGCCCGGATGGCAGCCTCGTCGGGAAGACCGGCAGGGCCCAGCGCCTCGAGGAGGCCCAGCCATTCGTCCAGCCGGTCGCGGTACGCGCGCAGGCGCGCCGCGAGCGCCGCAGCGTTCGTCGCGGCGATCCCGGCTCCCATCTCCGGCTCACCGCGGGCAAGGCGCGTGACGTCATGCCAGCCCGACGCGGCGAGCGCGGCCGCGACCGGCCAGTCCAGCGGAACCGCCTCACCCGGAGCGCCCGCCGCGACCTCCACGAGCGCAGCCGCGGCCACGAGGGGCAGGTGGCTGATCGCCGCGACCGCGGCGTCGTGCGCGGCAGCTTCCATCCGGACCGGACGCGCGCCGGTTGCCCGCACCATGGATTCGACCCGCTCGATCGCGTCGACATCGGTGTCCCGTGCCGGGATCACCACCCAGGGGCGGCCCACGAACAGGTCGGCGCTGGCCGCCCCGAACCCGCTCGTCTCCTTCCCGGCCATGGGATGCCCGCCGACGAAGCGAAGCCCGTGGGCGGCCGCCCGCCCCATGATCAGGGTCTTGGTGCTCGCCACATCGGTCACGACCGCTCCGGCCGCCAGGTCTGCACGAGACTCGCCTGCGAGCATGTCGAGCAGGGACAGGCAGGCCGTCGGTGGCGCCGCCAGCACGACGAGGTCCGCATCGGCGAGGGCTCGAGCCAGCGTCGGCGGCGCCGCATCGAGCGTGCCGGCCTCCAGGGCGCGCGCCGGCCCGGAACCCGACGGGCTCCAGGCTGCTGCCGTCCAACCGCCCGCCTCCCGCAGGGAACACGCCACGGAGCCGCCGATCAGGCCGAACCCGAGGAAGGTGACGTGCACGCGGTTCGTATCTCGACCGACGCCGGGCCAGCGGCCCTAAAGCCCGCGGCGGCGATCGCCGGACCGTCGCTCCACGACGCGGCGCTCGCCCCCGGGCGGCAGACCCGGCTCGTCCGGGGCGTTCTGGCGGCGGTCGCGCTCGCGACGCCCCGAGGCCCGCCGCTCCACGTTCATGAGCGTGCCGCAGCGGGGGCAGCGGCGCTCATCGGCGAAGAGCGACTCGAGCGGCGAGGTCGCGTAGATGTTCCGGCCGCACGACCAGCAGGCAAGGCGGGGCATCGCCGAATCCTACGCTGCGCGCCGGGACGCCGCCCGCACGGCGTCCCGGCCGCGACGTCAGCCGACCACAGGCAGCGCCGCCAGCGCGTGGGCGACGCGTTCGGTCGGGTACTCGAAATCCTCCAGCGCCCCCGCCAGGTAGCGCTCGTACGCGGTCAGGTCGAAGTGGCCATGGCCCGACAGGTTGAACAGGATCACCCTGGCGACGCCCTCCTCCTTCGCCCGGAGCGCCTCGTCCACCGCCACGCGGATCGCGTGGTTCGACTCGGGGGCCGGCAGGATCCCCTCGCTGCGGGCGAACTGGACGCCAGCCGCGAACGTCGCGTTCTGGTGCACCGCGCGCGCCTCGATCAGGCCCAGCTCCTTGAGATAGCTCACGAGCGGCGCCATGCCGTGATACCGCAGGCCGCCGGCATGGATGGGCTCGGGAATGAACTCGCTGCCCAGGGTGTGCATCTTGACGAGCGGGGTCAGGTGCGCCGTGTCCCCGAAGTCATAGGCGAAGAGGCCCCGGGTCAGGGACGGTGTCGCCTCGGGCTCGACGGCGATCACCCGATATGAGCCCTCGCCGCGGAGCATCCGGCCCACGAAGGGGAAGGCGAGCCCGGAGAAGTTTGATCCGCCGCCGACACAGCCGATCACGACGTCCGGCTCCTCGCCGGCCATCTCCATCTGGAGGATCGCCTCCTGGCCGATCACCGTCTGGTGGAGCAGGACATGGTTGAGCACCGACCCCAGCGCGTACTTCGTGTCGTCGCGCGTCGCGGCATCCTCGACCGCTTCGCTGATCGCCATCCCGAGCGATCCGGGGCTGTCCGGCGTCTCCGCCAGGACAGCCCGCCCGTAGCTCGTCGTCGGCGACGGACTCGCCACGACCGTGGCCCCGTACGTCTCCATGAGCATCCGGCGGTACGGCTTCTGGTCATAGCTGGCGCGGACCATGTAGACCTTGACCTCGAGGCCGAAGAGCGCCCCGGAGATCGCGAGCGCGGTCCCCCACTGCCCCGCGCCCGTTTCGGTTGCCAGCCGCTTGACGCCCGCCTGCGCGTTGTAGAACGCCTGCGGGATCGCCGTGTTGGGCTTGTGGCTGCCGGCCGGGCTCAGGCCCTCGTACTTGTAGTAGATGTGGGCAGGCGTGTCGAGCACCTTCTCGAGCCGGCGGGCGCGGAAGAGCGGGCTGGGACGGTAGAGGCGATAGGCGTCCCTGACCGGGTCGGGAATCTCCACCTCGCGGTCCGTGCTGACCTCCTGCGCGATCAGCGCCATGGGGAAGAGCGGCGCAAGGTCGTCCGGCCCGAGAGGCTGGAACGTGCCCGGATGAAGCGCGGGCGGCGGCGGCGAAGGGAGATCCGCGACCACGTTGTACCAGGCGCGCGGAATACGCTCCTCGTCGAGCACGTACTTGATGCGGTCCTGCGACATGCGCGGTTCTCCTGGGGCTCGTGGGGGTTGGATCGGTGCGGGTTCGCCGTCGCGGTACGGGGCCCCGAGGCTACAACGCGCCCGCCGGGTCCTGCAAGGGCCGCCCGTCGAGGAGTGCGGCGTGGAGGGCCAGGTAGCGGGCCGGACCGCCGCCGAGGAGGCTCTCGAAGAGGACCAGGCGGTCGACGGTCCATGCCGCGTCGAGTGGGCCCGCGGCCGCGGCCAGGGCATCGACGGCCAGCGCCGCGCCCGGTACGCCGTCGGAGCGGGCAAGCGTCAGGTGGGCCTCGAACGGGCGCTCGGCGGGTGGCCAGCCGGCCGAGCCAAGCTCTGCCGCCAGGCGCTCGGCAAGCGTCGCGAGCTGGGTCGCACCCAGCCCGATCCGGAGGAAGACGGCCCGCGGTCGCGCCGGCGACGGGAAGGCGCCCGCCCCGGAGACGCGGGCCGCGAACGGGGGGAAGCCGCCCGCCGCGCGGTCCAGGGCAGCCTCGAGCGCCGGGATCGAGGACGCCGGCGTGGCACCGAGGAATCGAAGCGTGAGGTGCAGGTTGGCCGAGCGCACCCAGCGGAGCCGGGCGGCCGGGGGTGCGGTCGGGTCCGCGTTGCGTCCGCCATCGGCGGGTGCTCCGAGGCCGGCCATCAGGGAGGCGACCGCCGCCCGAGCACCCTCGCCGAGCGGGACG
Organism: Chloroflexota bacterium; assembly: GCA_034435355.1. Taxonomy (GTDB): domain Bacteria; phylum Chloroflexota; class Limnocylindria; order Limnocylindrales; family CSP1-4; genus CTSoil-043. Next base: position 59,500 of record DAOTXE010000036.1, on the reverse strand, counting down.
GCGATGAACAGCCGCCGCTCGCCGGGCCCGAGCGGGCGCACCCAGCGGTCCGGGCCGGGCCGGTTCACCGCGCCTGTTCGCGACCCCACGCGGCGCGATCCTCGCGCAAAACCTCGAGGGCGCGATCGCGGTCGCGCCAGCCGACAACCTCGGTCGCCTTCTTCTCGAGGAGCTTGTACGTCTCGAAGAAGTGCTCGATCTCGACCAGCCGGTGCGGCCGGACCTGGGCGAGGCGATCGATGTGGGCCTGGTGGGGATCCCCGAGCGCGACGCACAGCACCTTGAAGTCGAAGCCGTGCTCGTCGCTCATCTCGAGCCCGCCGATCGGACGCGCCCAGACGTGACAGCCGGTGAACGTCGGCTCGTCGATGATCAGGAGCGCGTCGGTGTGATCGCCGTCGGCCGCCCGTGTCTCCGCGATGAAGCCGTAGTCGAAGTTGTAGTAGACGGCCGACGAGAGAACCCGGTCGAGGCGGAAGACGCCGGTCGCTTCGTCGAACTCGTACTTGTTGCGGCTTCCGCGGGGGATCTCCACCACGATGTCGACGGTGGCGGGAAAGTCGGCGCGATGCGAATCGGTCATGCGGCCACGATACGCCACGCGCAGCCGGGCACACCAGCGGCCGAGAGGCGGTCCCGGCGAGCGCGCCGCCCGGGGTCAGTCGTTGTAGAGGCGCTCCTCGATCAGCTTCTCCTGGACGGTGCGCCCGTTCGGGTCGAAGCACGAGAACTCGAAGTGCTTCTCGAACTCGAGGTCGACGTTGTCCTGGCCGCCCCGGTTCTTCTCGATCGTGAGCACCACCCAGTCGCGGAAGCGCTGCGCCTGGTACGGGTTGAACTCGATGTTGACCTTCGCGACGATCTGGTACTTCTCGTTGATGATCAGGATGATGTCGGCCTCGTAGTTGATCGCCGACGAGCCGCGCAGGTGATGGTTGCGCAGCCGGGCCGCCTTGAGGCCCTCCTTGTCGGCCGCCACGATCGCGATCATGCCGACCTGCTCCGCCAGCGCGATGTCCTTGAGGCCGTTGACGACGAAGGTGACCTTCTCCGTCTCCGAGTTCGGCTCCGGGTACTGCGGAACCTTCTGCAGGTAGTCCACGACCACGAGCAGCTGGCGATCTCCGGACAGGGCCCGGTGCTTCTGGACGAGCAGCCGGATGTTGTCGATCGTGCTGGCCGTCTGGGTTCCGCGCATGAGGAAGAGGTTCTGGCCGTAGCGCCCGATCCGGTCCAGGCTCGGCCGGAGGCGCGGGTTGGACGCGAGCACGGGGCCACCCTCGCCTTCGGCGACCCACGAGCCGAGGATCTCGCGCCGGACGTCCTGGATCTTGATGGCGCCCGTCTTGTGGGGCAGGTGCGCCAGCGCCGATTCCATCGCGATCATCCGGTTGAGCAGGTAGTGCTCTTCGTGCTCGAAGCAGATGTACAGGACGTTCGCCTGGCCACCCGACGCGACGTTGCGCGCCATCTGGAGCGCCATGGTCGTCTTGCCGGTCCCCTGGGCGCCGCCGATGAGCAGCAGCTCGCCGGGCCGGAGGCCCCCGCCGATGGTCTTGTCGAGGGGGGTGAACCCGAGCGGAACCGGCTGGTAGTCGGCCAGGGCCCCGCTCGTGACCCGGTCGTTGAGATCCACCATCACGTCCAGCGCCGAGCGTGGGACGAGGCTCCCGGTCGACGCATCGAGACGCCACGCTTCCGCGGGCGAAGTGGTGGCTGCGCGCTCGATTTCGGTGCTCACGCGGTCTCGCGCTCCCATCGCATGCGGAGGCAACGGGATCGTCCCCGTTAGGCCATCCTAGCACCCGGCCGCCGCCGGATCAGCCCATCAGATCCCACCCTGGGCCAGGTGCCTCCCCGGCGGGGCTCACGCCCGGCCGGGGTGCGTCGCGTACTCGTCGAAGAACGCCACGAGGGCGCGGATGCCGGACTCGAAGTTGGCCATGTCCATCCACTCGTTTGGGGCGTGGAAGTTGCCGTTCGGCGGCATGAACCCCATGACGGTCACGGGCAGGTCCAGGATCGTGGCGAAGCTCGCCGCCACGGGGATCGAGCCGCCTTCGCGCACGAACACCGGTGGGCGCCCGAACGTCGCCTCCAGGGCTGCGGCAAAGGCCCGCGTGGCCGGAAGGTCGAGCGGGGTGAGCGTGGGTCGCCCACCACCCATCGACACCACGTCGACGCGCACCCCCGGCAGCGCCATCTGCAGGACATACGCCCGCATCAGCTCGAAGATCCGGCTGGGATCCTGGTCGGCCACCAGACGGCAGGTGATCTTGGCGCCCGCCCGGCCCGGGATGATGGTCTTGCCCCCCTCCCCCGAGAACCCGCCCCAGATGCCGTTGACGTCCAGCGTGGGGCGCGCGGTCCGCCGCTCCAGCGTCGTCCAGCCGGACTCCCCCACGAGAGTGGGGACGTCGAGCTCGGCCCGCAGCTCCTCCTCGTCGAAGGGCAACGCGGCCATCGCCGCGCGCTCCGCCGCGTCGAGCGTGACGACGTCGTCGTAGAAGCCGGGGATGCGGATCCTTCCGTCGGGACCCTTCAGGTTCGCGATGATCGTCGCCAGGGCGTTAATCGGGTTCTCGATCGCGCCACCGTAGACGCCCGAGTGGACGTCCTGGAACGGACCCCTGACGTGAATCTCCATTGCGGCGACGCCGCGCAGGCCGACCGTGACGGCAGGGATGTTGCCGGCAAAGAAGCCCGAGTCGTCCACGAGCGCAACGTCGGCGGTCAGCCGCTCCGCGTTGGCCCTGAGCCACGATTCAAGGTGGACGGAGCTGGACTCCTCCTCGCCCTCGAAGACCAGGCGCAGGTTGACCGGGAGCGCTCCCCGGACGGCAAGGAGCGCCTCGGTCGCCGCGATGGCGATCGAGATGTTTGACTTGTCGTCCGACGCGCCGCGGGCGAGGACGCGGCCGTCGCGGACGATCGGCTCGAACGGTGCGGCAAGCCATTCGTCGAGCGGATCGACCGGCTGGACGTCGTAGTGGCCATACAGCAGCACGGTCGGGGCGCCGGGCGCGTGGAGCCAGTCCGCGTAGACCATCGGGTGGCCGCCCGTCTCGCTCACCTCGACATGCTCGAGCTTCGCGGCTCGCAGATCGCCGGCCAGGCGCTCCGCAGCCCGACGGCAATCCGGCGCATGCTCGGGGATCCCGCTGATGCTCGGGATCCGAAGGAGGTCGAGGTAGCGCGAGAGGCGCCGCTCCGCGGTCTCGTCGAGGAATGCCTCGACCCCGGTGACCGGAGCTGGAACCGTCATGACAAGCCTCCGCTGTGGGTGCGCGCCAGGCCGGGCGCGATCAACGGGATGCGACGCGTGGGAGCCGCCGGGGACGCGGCGAGGGACGGCAGTCGCGGGGAATCGAAACGGGCAGGCCGCGTTGTGCGACCCGCCCGTCCGCTCACGTTCGTATGCGGCGCGTCAGGCCGGCTGGGGCGCGATCGACGGAGCGCCGGCCGGCTCGAGCTTCGGCACGACGCCGTGGATCGGCTCCTTCGGGGGCAGATCGGAGAACAGAGCCTCGAACTCGGCCGCGTCGAGCGTCTCGCGCTCCACCAGCTTCGCCGCGAGCGTGTCCAGCTTGTCCCGGTAGCGGGTGAGCACGTCCTGCGCCCGGGCATAGGCGTTGTCGATGATGGCCCGGACCTCGTCGTCGATCTGGCGCGCGACATCGTCCGAGTAGTTGCGCTGCTCGCCGATCCCCCGCCCCAGGAAGACCATCTCATCGTGCTTGCCGAAGGCGAGCGGGCCGAGCTTCTCGCTCATCCCGAACTCGGTGACCATGCGGCGCGCGAGATCGCTCGCCTTCTCGATGTCGTTCGAGGCTCCCGTCGTGGTGTCGCCGAAGACGAGCCGCTCCGAGGCGTTGCCGCCGAGCATTCCGGCGATCTTGTCCTCGAACTCCGTCTTGCTCTGGAGATAGCGATCCTCCGACGGCAGCGCCATCGTGTAGCCGAGCGCCATGCCGCGGCTGATGATCGTGACCTTGGCGACCGGGTCGCATTTCGGCAGGATCCGCTGCACCACCGCGTGGCCGCCCTCGTGGTAGGCGATGATCAGCTTCTCCGCGTCGGAGATCACGCGGCTCTTGCGCTCCGGGCCCGCGACGATGCGCTCGAGCGCCTCCTGGAACTCCGGCATCCCGATCAGCTTCTTGTTCCGGCGCGCCGCGAGGATCGCTGCCTCGTTGACCAGGTTCGCGAGGTCCGCCCCGGAGAAACCGGGCGACTGGCGAGCCACCTCCTCCACGGAGAAGGCCTTGTCGAGCGGCTTGCCCTTGGAGTGGACGCGCAGGATCTCCACGCGGCCCTTCATGTCGGGTCGGTCGAGGATCACTTGGCGGTCGAACCGCCCCGGCCGCAGGAGCGCGGGGTCCAGGACGTCGGGCCGGTTCGTCGCCGCCACCACGATGACGTTGGTGGCGGTGTCGAAGCCATCCATCTCCACGAGGATCTGGTTGAGGGTCTGCTCGCGCTCGTCGTGCGAGCCACCCAGGCCGGCGCCGCGCTGGCGCCCGACCGCGTCGATCTCGTCCACGAACACGATGCAGGGGGCGTTCCGCTTGGCCTGGTCGAACAGGTCGCGCACGCGGCTCGCGCCGACGCCCACGAACATCTCCACGAACTCGGAGCCCGAGATCGAGAAGAACGGGACGCCGGCCTCACCGGCGACCGCCCGCGCCATCAGGGTCTTGCCGGTCCCCGGAGGGCCGACGAGCAGCACGCCGCGCGGGATCCGCGCGCCGAGCGAGTTGAACTTCTCCGGGTACTTCAGGAACTCGACGACCTCCTGGAGCTCGGTCTTCGCCTCGTCGACGCCCGCGACGTCGGCGAACGTGACCACGGTCTTGTTGCCCAGGAACATCCGGGCCCTGCTCTTGCCGAACGAGAGCGCCTGGTTGTTCGTGCCCTGGGCCTGGCGCATCATGAAGAACAGGAAGCCGCCGATCAGGAGCACCGGCAGCAGCGCGCCGACCAGCAGGTTGACCCACTGCCCGGCGTCCGAGGCGGGCATCGCCGTGAAGGTGATCTTGCTCGGGTCCTGGCCGCCGGCCTTTGCCGCGTCCTGCGTGTCCTGGAACGCGCTCTGGAGGCCGACCCCCGGCACGACCGTGGTGTACTTGGTGCCCGGGCTGCCCGCCGTCGTCACCGTGAGGGTGAGGTCCTGCTGGGTCACCTGGGTCACGTTGCCGGACCGAACGTCCGCGAGATACGCGGAGTATGGCTTGGACTGGCTGCTGGTCGGTGAGACCAGGAACGTGTAGAGCAGCGCCACCGTGCCCACCACGAGAACGAGCATCACGATGCCGTTGCGGAAGAACTTGCCGTTCAACCTGGCCTCCGGGTCAGTCGCGCCGGCGGCGCTCCGCCGACGTCAGGTTCTGAGTATAGCCGCCCACTCCCGGGGCCCCGTCCGGGGCCGCCGAGCGGTGCGTGTCACTGTCTCGTGTTCGCGCCGGGCGCCATGCCGGATGTCGCCGACCGGCGCGCAGCTCGGCAGGCCCGCTCGTGACGGAAGCCACGAATCGAAACGGCCGGCCCGACTGGACCGGCCGCGCCCCGAGCGATGCGGTGGTAGCTGGGACAGGACTCGAACCTGTGACCTAGCGATTATGAGCCGCTTGCTCTGCCAACTGAGCTACCCAGCCACGCACTCAAAATCTAGCACAGCCGACGGCCCCGCCCGGCGATGGTGTCGATGGCAGCTCGCACCGGGTGCTGGGCCGCGCCGGGATCAGCCGCCCGGGCCGAACAGGGCGTCGAGCCACGAATCGAGCGGCGAGCGTTGCTCGACGGCGGTCCCGATGCGCCGGGCAGCCGAGCCCGGTGCGTCCGGGGCGATCGTCGGCGCATCTGCGGCGATCTCGAACGGTCGATCGGAGGTGGACCCCAACCCGTAGGCGCGCGCCTGCTGGAGGATCCAGCGCTGCGTCTGCACGAGACCGAGCTCATCGCGCAGGGCCGTGACGTGCGCCACGAGCGCCTCGTTCGTCGCCTGCTCCGCGGCTGCGCGGTCCGCGGCCCGGGCCGCCTGGGACACCTGGCCCGCGAAGCTGACGACGATCCAGATCGCAAGGAACGCGGTCACGGCGATTCCCACCCGACGGCGAGAGAGCCCCGCGATCCCGAGCCCGGCGAGCGAAACGGGCGCCCGACCGCCGGACCGGGCCGACTCGGGGCCCTCCACGTCGGCGACCCCGGCGATCGCCACACCGGCTGGCGGCTTCTGCGGCATGGCCGGATGGTAGCTGCGCGCAGCTAGCGTGTCAAACCGCGACGGCGTGCCGGATAAGCTGGCACGCGCCTCGCCCATGATCCCCGGCATCCTGGCCCGCGGTGATAGACTCCGGGGCCGGATAGACCATCTGTTCGAAACTCGATGGAGCCGGTAGCATGCGCACGTACGCCCCCGCCGACGCCGAAAGCGTGCTCGGACGGCTGCTCGAGGAGCCGTCCCTGGCTCGCGGCGTCGTCCACCACGCGCTGCTCCCGGCCCGGGCGGCGCAGACGGTTCCGCTGCCGGCCTGGGTCGACCCACGGATCCGGCTCGCCCTGGAGCAGCAGGGCATCCACTCGCTGTACACGCACCAGGCGGAGGCGCTCGACGCCGTGCGCGCCGGGCGCGACGTGTGCGTGGTGACGCCGACCGCCTCCGGAAAGAGCCTCTGCTACGAGCTCCCCGTCCTGCAGGCGCTCGCGGAGTACCCGGCGGCGCGGGCGCTGTGGCTCTTCCCCACGAAGGCCCTCGGGCAGGACCAGGTCGCCGCCTTCCGCGTTCTCGCAGCGGCGGCAGGGCTGACCGTGTCGACGGCAACGTACGACGGCGATACGCCCGCGCCGATCCGCTCTTCCATCCGGCAGGCCGGCCAGGTCGTCGTCACGAACCCTGACATGCTGCACGCGGCGATCCTTCCGCATCACACCAAGTGGTTCCAGCTCTTCGAGCAGGTCCAGGTCATCGTGGTCGACGAGCTGCACCTCTATCGCGGGCTGTTCGGAAGCCACGTCGCCAACGTGCTCCGGCGGCTCCTCCGGATCTGCCGCCACTACGGCTCCGAGCCCGTCATCGTCACCTGCTCGGCGACGATCGCAAACCCGGGCGAGCTGGCGGCCCGCCTGACCGGACGGCCGCCCCTCGTCGTGGACCGCAACGGCGCCCCCGCGGGGGCACGCCACGTGCTGTTCGTGGACCCGCCGATCATCGACCGGCCGTCGGGTGCCCGCGGCTCCGCCCTCACGCTCGCCCAGCGCTGGGCTCTTCCGTTCCTGCGCGCCGGTCGCCAGACGATCGTCTTCGGGCGGTCGCGAACGGCCGTCGAGCTGATCCTGACGGGGCTCCGCGAAGCGCTGCGCGAGCACGGCGGGCCGCGGACACGGGTCCGCGGCTACCGGGGCGGCTACCTCCCGACCGAGCGCCGCGCGATCGAGGAAGGACTGCGCGACGGCGAGGTGCTCGGCGTGGTCAGCACGAACGCGCTGGAGCTCGGGGTGGATATCGGGCGCCTCGACGTGGCCATCCTGGCCGGCTACCCGGGGTCGATCGCGGCGACGTGGCAGCAGGTCGGGCGCGCCGGGCGCCGCCGCGACGCGAGTGTCGCGATCCTCGTCGCGTCCTCGGCGCCGGTGGACCAGTACGTCGTCCACCACCCGGAGTTCCTTCTCGACCTTCCCCCGGAGGAGGCGCGCCTGGACCCGGACAACCTGCATGTCCTGCTCGCACATCTCAAGGCGGCCACGTTCGAGCTGCCCTTCGCTCCCGGGGAGGCGTTCGGCCCGGGCCCTGCGGACGATCTCCTCGAGTTCCTGGGCGAGGACGGCCACGTCCACGCCGGAGACGACGGCCGCTGGTACTGGGCCTCGCCCGACAACTTCCCGGCCTCGTCGATCTCCCTGCGCACGGCCGCAGAGGAGAACGTGGTGATCATCGACACGACCCCGGACCGGCCCCGGGTGATCGGCGAGCTGGACCTGTTCTCGGCGCAGACGCAGGTCCATGAGGATGCCATCTACCTGCACGAGTCCGCCCAGTTCCACGTGGACCGGCTCGACTGGGACGAGCGCAAGGCCTACGTCCGCCGGGTCGACGCCGACCACTACACACAGGCTGAGCTGGCCGTCACGTTGAAGCCGCTCGACGTCTTCGCCCGAGCCGAGGCCTCGGGGGGCTTCCGTCTGCACGGCGAGGTGATGGTGGCCAGCCGGGCCACGATCTACAAGAAGCTGAAGTTCACGACCAACGAGAACCTCGGCTGGGGGAAGATCCATCTCCCCGAGCTCGAGCTCCAGACGACCGCGTACTGGACGTCGCTCGGCACCGCCGCCGAGGGCTGGCGTCGAGCGGAGCTGGACGTTGCGCTCGCGGCGACCGGACGCGCGCTCCAGGCCGTGGCAAGCGTCCTGCTCATGACGGATCAACGGGACCTCGGGCTCGTCACGCAGGTCCGCTCGCCGCACGCCGAGGCGCCCACCATCTACCTGTACGAGGCCGTGCCAGGCGGCGTCGGGCTCGCCGAGCGCCTGTGGACCCGCCATGCCGAGATCGTGGCCGGCGCGGCGGAGCTCGTCGCAGCCTGCGGCTGCACGGCCGGCTGTCCGTCGTGCACGGGCCCGCAGCCCTCCAACAGCGATCCCGCGCTGGACGTCAAGGGCCTCGTCCTCCGCCTGCTCGCTGCACTCGGGGCACCCGGGCCGGCCGGCTCGGCCCGCGGCGCCGCGCCCGGCAGGTCCGGAACCGGTCGCGCCGTGCCGCCGGGCGCCGGCGACATCACGGCGCCGGCAGCGTGATCGGCGACGCCGCGCTCCTCCGGCGGCGTGTCGCCGCGCTCCGGGCCGGCCGTGGGCAGCGCCCGTCGTCGTCGCGTTCGCCAGCCGACTCGCCGAATCGACGCACCGGCACCGCCCGCGCCGAGCGCCTCGCCGCGGCGGTCGGTGGCGAATGCCTTCGCGGGGTCGCCGGGCACGTTGTCCGGGTTGAACCGGCAACGATCGCGTTGCCCATCCAGCGGGCGCGCCTCGCGGGCCTGCCCGGCCAGCCACCCGCGGAGGCACCCCTCGTCTGCCTCGACACCGAGACGACCGGCCTCGGAACCGCGGCCGGGACGCTCGCCTTCCTCGTGGGCCTGGGCTGGTGGGAGGGTGATCGGTTCCGGCAGGTGCAGCTTCTCTGCCCGGACCATGCCGACGAGGCCGCCCTCCTCGACGCCGTCGCGGATGCGATCCCACCCGAGGCCTGGCTCGTGACCTACAACGGGCGCGGATTCGACTGGCCGCTCCTCGTCACGCGGTACCGGCTGATCCGCCGAGCTCCGCCGGCGCACGCGGGCATGCTCGATCTTCTCCCGCACGTCCGCCGCCTCTTCCGGCATCGGATCGGCGATGCCCGCCTCGCCACCGTCGAACGGGAGCTGCTCGGCGTGCGGCGGCACGACGACATCGGCAGCTGGGAGATCCCGGAGCGGTACCTCGCGTTCGTCCACGGGGGAAGCGCGGCGCCGCTTGCCCGCGTCGTCGCCCACAACGCCGAGGACGTCCGCTCGCTGGGCCGCCTGCTCCTCCACCTGGACCGGCGCTACGCCGACCCGGATCGGCGTCGTCTTGCACCTGCCGGCGATCTCGTGGCACTGGCACGCGGGTACACGCGGGAACGGCGCCACGAGGCTGCGCTCGACTGCCTCGAGGAGGCGGACGCCGGGTTGACGTCGCCGATGCCCGGGCCCGGGACGGGGCAACGGGGCACGTCGGCCGCCGCAGAACCGCTCTCGCGCGAACGGGTCCGGGCCGAGCGGGCCCGGACCCTCCGCCGGCTTCGAAGGCCGCTGGAGGCATCCGCGGCCTGGGAATCGATCGCCCGGGGGGGCGGACCCGGCGCGGCGCGCGCCTGGATCGAGGTGGCCAAGATTCGCGAGCACCAGCTCGCCGACCGCGCCGGGGCGCTCGCGGCAACCATGGAAGCCGAGCGTGCCGCCGAGCGCACCCGGTTGCTCGGCCCGGCCGAACCGGAGATGGCTCCCGCCCTGGCGAATCGACGGGAGCGTCTCGGGGCGTGGCTGCGCCGTAATGGTGAGGCGCGCGGCGCCGACGGCGCCTCGGCGGCCGGACGTGCGCGAAACGGGGGTGCTCGCGGCGCGCCCCGGTGATAGGCTCCCCGGCGATCCCGCACCTGGAGCTCCGCATGCCCGCCTTCGATGTCGCCGCGATCCGCGCCCAGTTCCCGGCGCTCCACCGGCAGCAGGAGGGCAAACCGGTCGTCTTCCTCGACGGTCCGGGCGGCACCCAGGTCCCGGACCGCGTGATCGACGCCGTCACCGGCTACTACCGGACGATGAACGCGAACAGCGGCGGCCCGTTCGTCACCAGCCGCGCGAGCGACGCGATGGCAGCGGCGGCCCACGACGCGGTCGCCGCCTTCCTCGGCGCGGCGTCCTCTGCCGAGATCAAGTTCGGCTACAACATGACCACCCTCACCTTTCATGTCAGCCGGGCGATCGCCGCGACCTTCATGCCCGGCGACGAGATCGTCGTCACGACGCTCGATCACGAGGCGAACGTCTCACCCTGGCGTGCGATCGCGGCGGACCGCGGGCTCGTGGTCAGAACCGTGGACATCCGCACCGGAGACGGCACCCTCGACCTCGACTCGCTCGAGGCCGTGATGGGCAGCCGCACGCGGCTGGTCGCGTTCGGATACGCGTCGAATGCGCTGGGAACCATCAATCCGGTCGCCGAGATCGTCGGGCGCGCACACGCGGTCGGGGCCCTGACGTACGTCGACGCCGTCCACTACGCACCCCACGGCCCCATCGACGTCCGCGCCCTCGACACGGACTTCCTGGTCTGCTCCGTCTACAAGTGGTTCGGGCCGCACCTCGGCGCGCTGTACGGCAAGGCTGCGGTGCTCGACCGCCTGCCCGCCTACAAGGTCCGGCCCGCCCACGACTGCTACGAGACCGGCACGCCCTCCTTCGAGGCATACGCGGGGACGCTCGCTGCGGTCGACTACCTGCGCGACGTGGGACGCAGGTGCGGCGACTCCGCGGACGGCGCAGGCTCCGGCGAGGCGCGCGGCGAGCTGGTCGCCGCCATGCGCGCCATCGTCCGCTACGAACGGACGCTCGCGGGCCGGATGCTCGACGGGCTCGGTGCGATCCGCGGCGTCCACGTCTGGGGGATCGCCGATCGGAACCAGCTCGGCGACCGGACCCCGACCTTCGCCGTGACGCTGGACGGGACCTCGCCGGCCGATGCCGCCGCCGAGCTCGGCCGGGCGGGCATCTTCGCCTGGGATGGCGACTTCTACGCCACGGGCCTGATCGAGCGGCTCGGCCTCCACGATCGGGGAGGCGTCCTGCGGCTGGGCCTCGCGCACTACACGACCGCGGCGGAGGTGGACCGGACGCTCGAGGCGATCGGACGGATCGCCGGACGGACCCCGTGACCGAGCTCGGCCGCGGGGGTGGTCTAGAATCTGGCTCCCCATAGAGGCAAAGGAGTGGCCGTGTATTTCTACGAGCTCCACGAGGGCGACGACGAGCTCTTCTCCGACGTGCTCCTCGCCCGGGAGGAGGAGATGCCGGCCGATGACTTCTTCGAGCTGGTCCAGGGCATTCGCAGGCAGCTGCAGGATCACTTCGAGACGGACACGCTGATCGAGGCGATCGCGCTCGAGCTCGAGCGCAGCTACGCGTTCCTCTTCGTCTCCGACGAGCGGATCTCGGCTGCCGTCAACGTCTCGAAGGACGAGGACGAGAACTTCCTGATCGCCACTGACGACGAGTTCGGCGCCCTCGGCCTGTCAGGCGTCGATTACCGGGGCGCGTTCGCCGACTACGTCGGTGAGAACGGCGACTCGGCGAACGACTGAGCAACCGGGCCGGCGAGCCGTCCCAGCACGGCTGTCCGGTCGGCAACCGTCGACAGCCCGGGGCCCTCGACCGTGAACGACGCTGCAGCGGCCGCGAAACGGAGGTGCGGCGCGAGCGGGTGGCGTTCCGGCGGGTCGCCGCCCGCGGCTTCTCTGCGGGCCGCGCCTCGGGCCGCGCCCGCCGCATCGCCAGATGCGAGGAGGCTGGCGACGAGCGCCGCGAGGAACGTGTCTCCCGCGCCCGTGGCGTCCACCTCGCGCGCGGCCGCGATCGCCGGGTAGCGCACGAGCGGACCCAGGCCGTGCGGGGTGACGTTGGCGAGCCACCCGCCGGCCGCGCCGGCGGTCACGACCAGCCACGCTCCGGGCTCGAGGAATGCGGCCAGCCCCTGCGGGCGTGCGCCGGCCACCAGGTCGTGCTCGCTGAGAACCGCCAGGTCGGCCCGCGCGACCAGCCGTCCGCGCACGGGTGCCCGGCGACCGACGCGTGCGCCGGCGCGCAGCCTGCGCAGCATTCCCTGCCAGCCGAGCGCGACCAGCGCATCCCTGCGCATCCGATCCGACCAGCGCTCCTCGAGCTCGGCGGCAACGGGCGCGAGGACCCACGCCGATGCGTCCCGCCAGGCGCCCGGCACATCGACCATGGGCAGCGGCCGCCCCGGGTCGAGGCACGTCTGGCTGCGCCCACCGTCCGCCTCGACATTCCGGAAGACCGGTCCGTGGGACAGTGGGACCCGAAGCAGCTCGACGCCGGCCTCCGCGAGCAGCCCCAGCTCGGTCGCGTCGAAGGCCGCGGGGTCCAGGCCCATGATCGCGGCCGTCCGCACGCCGAGCCGCGCGCTCTGGAGCGCCGCATAGGTCACGCCACCCCCGAGCCGCCAGCCGCGCTCGTCGTCCGCCGCCAGGTCGCGGCTCGCGGCGCCGACGACGACGATCTCCGGACCGCCCGGCTGGGGGTCGCGGACGCCCGGACCGGCCCGCGGCCGGCCGCTCATCGCGAGAACAGGATCTCGAGCACGTCCCCGTCGCGGACGCGGTAGGTCTTCCCCTCGGATCGCAGCTTGCCGTGCCTGCGGGCCTCGGCGGTGCTGCCGGTGGCGAGGAGATCCTCGTACGCGACCGTCTCCGCGCGGATGAAGCCGCGCGCGAGGTCCGTGTGGATGGCCGCGGCCGCATCCACCGCCGTGGACCCGCCGGGGACCGGCCAGGCGCGAACCTCGTCCGGGCCCGCCGTGAGGAACGAGATGAGCCCGAGGAGACGGTAGGAAAGCCCGATCACGCGGTCGAGCGACGACTCCGTGATTCCGAGCTCCGCACCGAAGGCGGCGGCTTCCTCGGCTTCCAGCTGCCCGAGCTCCATCTCGATCCTGGCCGAGAGCGAGTCGACGAGGGCGTGGCGATGCGGGTAGCCACTGGCGATGTCGGCAACCCGTCCGGGCGCCGTGGCGAGATCGCGCTCTCCGACGTTGAGGAGGACGAGGACCGGCTTCTGGGTGAGGAACCGGAAGCCGCGCAGCGAGCGCTCCTCGTCCGCGTCGAGCACCTCGTCGCGGATGGGATGGCCAGCCACGAGCCGCGCGCGGAGCCGGTCGAGGAGGACCGCCTCGCGCTCGTTCGCCTCGCGCTCCGCGGGAGTGCCGTGGCGGCCGGCGCCGCGCAGCCGCTCCAGGCGGCGATCGACGACCGCGAGGTCGGCGAGCACGAACTCGAGGTCCAGCTGCTCCAGGTCTCGCGCGGCATCCACCGCGCCGGCCGGATGCGGGAGCGCCGGGTCGTCCCAGTCGCGGACCACGTGGAGCAGCGCATCCGCGTCGCGGAGCCGCGCGAGGTGCTCCGCGGGGAGCTCCTCCGTTCCCACACGGCCGTCCGAGGAGGCGGGCGGCGCCGGCAGGTCCACGTACGTCACGTCCGCGTGGATGACCTTCCTGGGGTGGAAGATCTCCGCCAGCCGGTCCAGCCGCGGATCCGGCACCTTGACCACGCCGACGTGGAGCTCAAGGCCGCCGAAGCCGCCGGTCTGGACGTTGCCCCGGGTCAGCGTGTTGAAGACGGTGGTCTTCCCTGACCCGGCCAGCCCGACGATCGCGATCTGCATCGGGTCAGTATCCGACCCCCGGGTCCACCCTGTTGCGGAGCGGCTCCCCGGCCGCGAACCGACGGAGGTTGTCGGCGAACAGGTCGACGCTCCGGTCGACGACCCGGCCGCTCGACCACGACGTGTGCGGCGTCAGGATCACGTTCGAAAGGTCATAGAAGGGGGACGTCGGCGGCAGCGGCTCGTCCCTGAACGCGTCCAGCACGGCGCCCCCGAGCGTTCGCTCCTGGAGTGCACGCAGGAGAGCGCGCTCCACGATCAGGCGGCCCCGCGAGACGTTGATCAGCCACGCCGTGCGCCGCATGAGCGCCAGCGCGCGGTCGTCCACGAGGTCCTCAGTCTCGACCGTCAGAGGCAGGGCCAGCACGACGAAGTCCGACGCGCTCAGCAGGTCGCCGAACGCCTCCGGGCCGCGAAGCTCCACGCCGGAGGGCAGCGGCGGCTCGTCCGGCCGGGGACGCGGGTCGCGGCGCGTCGCCATCACCCGCATCCCGAACGGCGCCACGAGCTCGGCGACGGCACGCCCGATGCTCCCGAAGCCCACGATGCCGAGGGTGACGTCACGCAGCTCGCGTCCCTCGAGCGGCTGCCAGGTCCGCTCTGCCTGGAGCTCCAGGATCTGCGGCAGGCGGCGGCTCACCGCCAGCACCATCATCAGGACGTACTCGGCGATGGGCTGGCTGAAGACGCCGCGCGCGTTCGTGATCCAGAGGCCGCGCGCGCGCGCCGCCGGGCTGAGGAGCCGCTCCACGCCGGCCGAAGCCGAATGCACCCAGCGCAGCGACGGCGCCCGCGCGAGGAGTCGCTCGTAGGCGTCGGGCGCCAGGAACCCGTGGAGCAAGACCTCGACATCCTCGACCGGGCCATCCGCTAGCCCCTCGCGGGAGAGCATCACCAGGCGCGACCCCGGGGCCGCCGCCGCGATCCTCGCCACGTCCGCCGGCCGGTAGCGCGCGGCGAGGATCGGCGAGAGCGCGATCGCGCGCGGCACGCCGCCGGGCCCGCTCCCCGGTCCCGGGCTCCCGCCGAGAGACGGTCCGGTCACGCGGGCGTCCCGAGCACGCGCCGCGTCCAGCGCTCCGGGTGGTCGAGCTCGTCGTCGCGCGGCAGCGTCTCCGGCCCATCCCACAGCCGGCGAAGGGCCGATCCCCCGCCGAGGTGGTCGATCCCCGCCACGAACCGCTCCCCGCGCGCGTATTGCTCCATCTTCAGGTCGAGACCGGTCAGCCGCAGCATCGCCCGCTCCATCGGCGTCCGTGACGCGCGCCGGGCATGGAACCGGGCAGAGATCGTCTCGACGCCCGGAACGAGATCCCTGCCGACCGAGTCCATCACGTGATCCCCGAACCCCTCGAGCAGGCACATCACCGCCTGTGTCTCGCGGAAGAGTGTGCGCTGCTCGTCCGACATCAGGCGCTCCAGCCAGTGACCATCGCCGCCGCGGAGCGCCCGCCCGACGGCCCGGACGGCCCCTCCACCGACGAGAGCGCTGGTTCGCGAGAACGCGCGCAGCTGCCGCTCCAGGCGCTCGGCCAGGTAGGGCCGCAGCCAGGGATGCGCCTCGAACTCGAACGCGTGGGTCGTCTCGTGGAGCGCGATCCACGTCCGGAACGACGCCACGTCGACGCCGAGCGACGCCGCGGTCGCCCGGATGTTCTCCTCCACGAAGAGCAGCTGGCCCGGTTCGGCGCCTGCCGACAGAAGCGCCATGTCGTACTGGCCGAGCACGCGCTGGCCCATGAACGCGAGGAGGAACCCGAGCTGCTGGCTCGTCGCCCAGCGGTTCGCGAGCGCGACCGACGCCTTCAGGAGGCCCGCCGACGGCGGCACGAGCTGGTCCAGGAGGTCCCCTTCCAGCGTGCCGAAGATCCCCGCGAACGTCGCCAGGCTGGCCTCGACCCAGCCACCCCGGCCGACGACCGCGACGCGATCCACGATGCCGGGGAGCGGGACGCCGAGCGCCTCCTCGAGCGCGGGCACGACGCGCGCCATGGATGCCCGGTAAGCGGGCGCGGTGGCCCCGATCTCCGGGCTGCCCAGGCGGCCGGGCGCGCGGCGCAGGCGCGCCTCCGCGGAGCGCCCGACGGCCTGCCAGTCCACCAGGCCCGCACGAGCCTCCTGCTCGGCCCTCCGCCCGAGCACCGTGACAGCGGCGCCCAGCGCAGCTCCCATGAGGAAGCCGGCCTGCCACGTGCCGCCCGTGGAGCTCCGCGCGGAGGATCCGCGGGTGGGCCGGCGCGCCGCCATCCCCGGACCTCAGCCCGCCCCGGCGCCGACCGCGACCGGCTCGGCGGACGGGAAGGCGACGCCGAAGAGGCGGTCGACCAGGAGCTGGAAGACCCCGAGGTCCCCCGTCGTCAGGAGCCGGCGGGTCGGCTCGGTCGCCCGTTCGGTTGGTGCATCGTGGCCTGCCCGGCCGGCATCGGCGGCCGTTCCGCGGGTCGTTCCGGGCGCCTCCAGGCCGTTGACGGAGAGCAGCTCGGACAGGGCACCCGCGGTGGCCGTCGCGCTGTCGACGATCGCGACGCCGTCGCCCGCCGCCGTCTGGATCGCCCGGCGGAGCAGCGGGTAGTGGGTGCAGCCGAGCAGGAGCGTGTCGATCTTCGCCGAGACGGGCAGCGGGTGGATGAAGTCTCCCCGGCCGTCTCGCCGGCCGAGCAGCGGCCCGAGCGCCTCGCTGACCGCCGCGAAGACAGCGTCGCCGTCGAGCTGGCCGGACTCGACGAGGGGCACGAGCGTCGGCGTCGCGTGCTCGTAGACCTCCACTGCCGGGTTCTCCTCCTTGATCGCATCGAAGTAGGCGTGCGACCGGATCGTCGCCGGCGTGGCGATCACGCCCACCCGGCGGGTCCGCGTGGCAAGCGCGGCCGCCTGGGCGCCAGGCCGGATCACCCCGAGGACCGGCACGTCATAGCGCCGGCGATACTCGCCGAGGGCCACGGCCGTGGACGTGTTGCAGGCGACCACGAGCGCCTTGACATCGTGGGCGGCGAGATGATCAAGGCATTCGACCGAGAAGCTTCGCACCTCGGCGTCCGGGCGCGTTCCGTACGGGGCCCGCGCGTTGTCGCCGAGGTAGACCAGGCTCTCCTGGGGCGACCGGCGGACGATCTCGCGAAGAACGGTCAGCCCGCCGACCCCGGAGTCGAACACCCCGATCGGTCGCGCATCCGACATCTGCTCAGCGCCTGGCGGCGGCCAGGACCGGCGCCTTCAGGAGGGCCGTGGCAACCGCCGTGACATCGCGGCTGATCTGCGCGTCGGGGTTCGCCAGCACGAACGGCACGCCTTCGTTGTTCGACTGCATCACGAGCCTCCCGTCCGACACGATCGTGTGGTCGGGCGCGCGCCCCAGGGCCCGTGACAGGTCGCCGGGATCGATGCCACCTCCCGAGTCGGCCCGGTTCAGAAGGTAGCGCACCTTGGCGTCCGCGTAGCCGATCGCCCGGAACGCATCCGCGACCGCGAGCGTGTTGCGGATCGTGGTCGAGTCGTAGGTGATGATCTCGAGAATCCGGTCGGCGGCATCGAAGATCGCGAGCGAGACATCCCCGAGGGACGCCGGCATGTCGACCACGACGACGTCGTAGACGCGGCGAAGAAGCGACAGGACCTTGTCAATGTCGCGCACGCTCACCATCTCGGCCAGCTCGACGCGCGGCGGCGCGAGGAGGATGTCGATCCGCGAGGGGTCGCGCCAGAGCACGTCGCCGAGGTCGGATTCGCCGATCCTGTCGGTCGGCAGGTCGAGGATGGACGGAGCGTCGCCGGGAACCTTGAGCAGCGAGCGCAGGTCGCCGAACTGGAGGCAGGCGTCCACCAGGCACGTCTTGTGGCCCTGGGACGCGAGCGCGACCGCGAGGTTGAACGCGATCGTCGTCTTGCCGACGCCACCCTTCGGAGCGAACACGGCGAACACGTGAGAGCGTCCCGTCCCGTCGGCCGATGACGCTGCCTGGTGGATCGCGTTGACCAGATTGACCAGCTCGAAGCCGGAGAACGGCATCGAGAGGACCCCCGCGATCCCCGACGACGGGTCCGACTGGACCGGATTCTGGGGGACGGTCAAGGCGATCAGGGCGAGGTTCGGCGTCGTCTCGTGGAGGCTCTCGACGACGCGACGCGCCTTGGTCCGGCCCTGCAGCAGCCAGTCGACGATGACCACGTCGGGCCGCAGCTGCTGGACCTGCGCCGCCGCCCGGCCGCCATCCGTGACGACGTCGATCAGCTTGATGGCCTGCTGCGAGTTGAGCAGGCCACGGATGTACTGGGCGACCTGTGGAACGTCCTCCACCAGGAGGAGCCGGATCTGGTTCGCGGGCGCGGGCATCGACGGCGACGATACCAGACTCGGGCCGATCAACCGGGCCGGCGCGCGAGCAGGACGAGGCGATCGCCGTGTGGCCCGAGCGGCTCGAGGTCGTAGCCGCCGGCGATGATCTCGACCTGCAGGCCGGCGGACTCGGCGAGGGCGCGCTGCTCATCGGCCGAGGTCAGCCGGACGACGTCGCGTCGAAACCACCGCACGGGCGTCTGGCCCGCCTCGCCCTCGTCGAACAACGTCGTGAGGGCGACCGCGCCCGTCGCCCCGTCGTGCTGCGCAGCAGCCGTCTTGGTCACCCACGTGCCGCGCTCTGGATCCTCGCGCAGGTATTCGAGGTGCAGCCGTCCGTCGTAGCGGGCGAGGTCCGCGGCGTCGGGCAACCAGACGTCCACGGCAGCGAGGCCCCCCGGGACGAGGTGTCCGGCCAGCGCCGCCCAGGCCGCCTGCTGCCCACCGCGCGAGCGAAGCAGGAGGATCGAGTTGAGGGCGACGAAGGCCAGCCGGTAGGTGCCGGCTCCGGGCAGCTCCAGCCCGGCCACGTCGCCCAGCACGAGGTCGAGGCGCCGCTCGACGTCCGGGCCGGCTGCGGCGGCCCGGCGGGCAGCCCGGCGCAGCATCGCGGGGTCGAGATCGACCGCCGTGATCGCGAAACCGGCCTCGGCGAGCGGGACCGCGAGCCGGCCCGTTCCGCACATCAGCTCCAGGATCGGGCCGCCCGCCTTGACAGCCAGCGCGAGCCAGAGATCGAGGTCTCCGGGATCGTCGAGGAGGTCGAGGTCGTAGAGCCGCGCGAGCGCGTCGGGGAGCTCCTCCTGCCCGGGGAGATCGGCCACGGGAGTCATGCCGGGCCGCCGGCGGGACCCGCGCTCGGGCCGCGGAACTCGGCCCAGGCCGAGGCGACCAGGCCGGGATCGACCAGGAGGTCGAGGGCGGTCTCGGCGACGAGGGCCGCTGCGACGAGGGTCGTCTCGTCGGCGCGGGGCGTCGCGGCGGCCCGCAGCGATTCGAGCGAATGCCACGGGACGCCGTGGTCGCAGATCGCGAGGGACGGGTGGATCGTGGGAAGCGCGAGCGACACGTTCCCCATGTCCGAGCTCCCGAGGTGATCCGCGTCCACCCCTTCGTCGAGCAGATCGCGTGCCTCCATGTTGGCGCGCCAGAGCCCCGCCAGAGTCCGACTGTCCTTCATCGTCGCGGAGCCGCCGGAGAAGGCAAGCTCGCCCTCCACGTCGGCCATCATCGCGGCACCGGCCACCAGCGCCCGGAACCGCTCGCGCATCGACTCGAAGTACGCCTGGTCGGAGCTTCGGATCATGAACCGCGCCGTCGCCCTGTCCGGGATGATGTTGGCGGCCGTGCCACCCTCAAGGACGATCCCGTGCACCCGGGCGTGCTGCGGGAGCTGCTGGCGCCAGAGCCCGATCGCCTCGAACAGGAGGACGGTCGCGTCGAGCGCATTCCGGCCCTCCCACGGCTCGCCGGCCGCGTGGGCCGCCCGGCCGGTGAACGTGACGTCCACGTCCTCGCTCGCGAGCAGCACGCAGTTGACCATGTTGCGGTCGGCCGGGTGGAAGAGGAGCGCGGCGTCGAGCCCGTCGAAGAGCCCGTCATCCAGCATGAACTGCTTCCCGCTGCCGCGCTCCTCCGCCGGGGTGCCCAGGAAGACGACCTCCCCCGCGAACGAGTCGCGCACGGCGGCCAGCGCGATCGCCGCCCCCACGCCCGAAGCGGCCATCGTGTTGTGGCCGCAGCCGTGGCCGAGGCCGGGCAGGGCGTCGTACTCCGCGAGGACGCCGATTCGCGGCCCGCCGGACCCGATCCCGCCGCTGAGCCGGCCCCGCACGGCGGTCGGCAGGCGTCCGGCCGGGTGCTCGACGGCGTAACCGTGACGGGCGATCGCGGCTGCCACGCGCTGGGCCGCCCGATGCTCATCGAAGGCAGGCTCTGGATCGGCGTGGATCGCGTGCGACAGCGCCAGGATCTCCTCCCGGCTCGCGTCGATGGCGGCCCGTGCGCGGGCCTTGAGCGCCGAGGGAGCGGGCATGGACGACCTCCAGGTTTCGGGCTCGGAATCGGCAGGATCAGCGCTCGATGGACAGCGTGATCTCGGCGAAGACGACGAGCACGCAGACGAAGACGGCGATGGGCAGGCTCAGGATCGCCTGGAGCCGCAGCGCCACGAACAGGCCGACCACCAGCCCGACCCACAGGCCGCGGCGCGCCGCGCGGACCCAGTCGCCGCGGTAGGCGATCCGGCGGTGACGGCCGAAGGCCGCGAGCCAGAAGAGCGGGACGCTCGTGAGCCCAAGCGCGAGGCCCATCAGCGCCGCCCCCACGAATCCGGCGGCCGGATCGGCTCGCGGGTCGCGCGTCGTCACGAGAAGCGCCACCAGGATCCACGCGACGGCAGCGGCCCCGAAGGTCCCGAGGTTGGCCAGCCGGTCACGCGCCTCCACGTCCCGGAGTCTAGCGCGCGACGCTCGACGGGCAGATGTCGCGGAACGCGCACCACGAGCACGCCACATACGAGGGGCGGGCCTCGAAATCGCCGGCCCTGATCCCGGCCGCGGCCAGGCGGATGTCGGCGACCCCGCGCTCCACGCGGGCCCCGTCCACTTCCGCTGTCCCGACCAGCCCCGAGTCCAGGAAGTGCAGGGCGACGGCGTCGGGCAGGCGCCCGGTCTCTGCCTGCCAGGCCATCGCGTAAATCGTGAGCTGCAGGGAGTCACGGGCTCGCTCGCGGGCCTTCGCCGGATCGCGGATGTCCGAGCTCTTGTAGTCCGTGATCACGACGCGCTCGTGGAGGAGCGGGAGCGCGGGCTCGACCACGTCCGCGGCGTCGGCGACCGCAGGTCCCTTCCCGGGCCGATCGGGGCGGCTCCCGGCAGCAGGCACAGGGATGAGGTCGAGTCGGTCCATCCGGCCGCGCACCCGGTCGCCGTCGAGGAGGAACGCGAACTCCCGCTCGACGGAAGCGGGGATGATCGCGCCGGGCACCAGCTGGGCCTGCCGAAACCGGCGCAACGCGTCGCGGCCGGCCGCCAGGCGCGCCTCCTCGTGCTCTCGCGAGACGAACCCCTCGCTGGTCCACGCCTGCTCGAAGACGGCGGCCAGCTCCGCCTCGCTCATCACGATGCCCCGGGCATGGCGCTTGTGAAACTCCTGGACGGCGAGATGCAGCGCCGATCCGTACACGATCGCGTGGTGCGGCGCGGTCGGGACGCGGAGCACGTGTGCGTACCTGTAGCGGAGCGGACACGCCAGGTAGGCATCCACCTGGTGGAAGCTGAGCATGAGCGGCTGCGCCTGCCCACGGGATCCCACCGCCGGGGCCGGGATCGCCGGTGCGTCGTGGGCGGCGAGGCGCTCCAGCGCGCCCGAGACGCGCGTCGCCGGCGACGTGCCTGCCGGCAGGTCGAGCGCCTCCAGCACGAACGGCGAGACGCGTCGCGTTCGCTTCCCGCCATAGTCGAGGGCATGGCTCAGGACCAGCTCGTCGCGAGCACGGGTCATCCCCACGTAGAAGAGGCGCCGCTCCTCCTGCGCGGAGGCGTCACCGACCGGGAACGTCCCCTGGAGCAGCGCATCGGGCACGGCGAGCTGCTCGCGCCTCCCGCGGGCCGGGAAGCGGCCGTCCACGAGCCCAACCATGTAGACGACCGGCCACTCCAGGCCCTTCGCCTTGTGGACCGTGACCACCGCGACCGCGTCCGCGTCGGGATCGAGGTCCGCGGTCGCGGGGTCGTCGCCCGCCTCGATGAGGGTCTGCAGGTGCGGGGCGAGGAAGACCGCCCGGTCGTCCACCAGGAGGGACGACTGGGCCCGGATGATCTCGAAGAAGCGCGCCACGTTGCCGGCCGCCTCTTCCGCGGCGGGCGTCGCCGCCTCCGCGAATGCCCGCAGGGACCCCGACGCCCTGAGGAACTCGTAGAGGACCTCGCCCGCCGGGCGCAGGCTCCCCAGCTCGGTGTAGCGGCGCAGGTCGGCCGCGAGCCGCGAGAGGGAGGTCCGTGTCTCCGGGCGCAGGCGAACGAGGCCTGGCTGCGCGTCGACCTCCTCGAGCGTCTCGCGGAGGCTTCGGTTCGTGCGCCGGGCGCGGTTCGTCAGAACGGCGAGGTCATCCCCGGCCAACCCGTACGGCTCGGACGCGGCGAGCGCGAACACGTCCACGGAGCTGTTCGGGTCCGCGACGACACGCAGGAACGCGAGGAGCAGCCGCACCTCGGGGCGCCCGTACAGACCCGAGACGCCCGAGAAGCGCCACGGGACGCCGACGAGGTTGAGGGAGCGCAGGATCGGGTCCGCGTCCGCGTTGGCCCGCACCAGCACCGCGTGGTCGAGCGGTCGCGCGCCGGCGTGGATGCGGCGATCGATCTCCCCGGCGACCCAGTCGGCCTCGTCCGTGCCGGCCGCGAATGCGACCTGGCGCACGGGCACCGATGTCCTCCCCCGGCGGTGCGCGACGAGCCGCTTCACGATCCCGCGCTGGACTTCGAGGCGGTCCGGGTCGTTGAAGCGGATCAGCCGGTACGACGCGTCCAGGATCGGCGCCCGCGACCGGTAGTTCCGGCGCATGACGATCATCCCTGCACCCTGGAAGTGGGCCAGGAAGTCCACGATCGCGCCGGTCGCCGCACCCCGGAAGCGATAGATCGACTGGTCGTCGTCGCCCACTGCCGTCACGTTCCGGCGCGGCTCGGCGATGAGGGCCACCAGCTGGGACTGCGCGCGGTTCACATCCTGGAACTCGTCCACGAGGACGTAGCGGAAGCGGTCCTGGAGCGCGCGGCGCGCGGCCGGATGCTCCCGGAGGAGCACGAGCGCGAGGCGCACCTGGTCTCCGAAATCGATCGCGCCGGCTTCGGCGAGGAGCTCCTGGTATCGCCCATAGGCGGCCGCGAGCTCCGCGTGCCGGCGGGCGTCGTCCCGCAGTGCTGCGCCGCCCGGTCCCTCCCCGGCGGCCTCCGCGGCTGCCGCCAGCCCCGCGGCATGAAGGCGGTACTGCTCGGGAGTAACGTCCTCGTCCTTCAGTCGGCTGAAGAGCGCGGCGAGCGCGCCCAGGAATCTCGTCGGGTCGCCGAGCGGCCGGTAGGCGTCGAGCTCCAGCCGGAAGAGCCGCTCGCGCAGGAAGATCACGGTCTCCGGGCGCGTCAGGACGCGCGGCTCCGACGGAAGCCCAAGCTCCAGCGCATGCTCCCGCACCACCCGGTCGCCGAACGCGTGGAACGTGGCGACAAGCGTGTCCGTGTACCCATAGGGCACCAGCTGGTCGACCCGGAGCTGCATCTCCTCGGCTGCCTTGTCGGTGAAGGTCAGGGCCAGAATCTCCGACGGCTTCGCCCGTTTCGATGCGATGAGCCAGGCGATCCTCCGGGTGACCACCTGGGTCTTGCCGGTCCCGGCGCCGGCGACCACCAGGAGCGGCCCATCACCGTGGGTGACCGCGCGCCGCTGCTGCGGGTTGAGGTCGGCGAGCAGCGCCTCGACCCCGGCGCCAGCTGGCTCCCCGGGCATCGAGGTCGCGGGGGCGACGTGCTCCAGCCAGACGGGAATCTGCTCGAGCGGGGTAGCCGGCCGGCGCCGCGGCGAACGGGGCGTCATGCGCCCCCCGTCAGCGCCCGAGCGCCCGGTCCGTCGCCTCGCGCAGCGCCGCGCTCTCCTCCGCGGAGAGCGCGCCCTCCGCAACGCCGCGGTTGACGGCCTTGCCGTAGACGCGGGTCTGGTTGCGCGCGTGCAGGCTCGAGAGGACGACCCCGTTCGTCTCCGGGTCCGTGAGCGCGAGCGCGAAGCTCTGGTTGCCGCCGGTGTCGTCGAAGTTGTTGAAGCGGACCAGGCTGATGCCCTGCACGCTGTGGCGGGCACGCTCCTCCAGGGCAGCCGCGCGGCTGTCGAGCGCGTCCTGCCGCCGCGCGACGGCGTACACCTTGTCGAGGTGTGCCTCGAGGACATCGGCCAGGCTGGTGCCGTCGTCCCCGCGTGTCAGCGCCGCCAGGCGTGCCTCCAGCACGCGCCCGCGCCGGACGACGGCCAGCAGCACCCAGGCGACGATGGCGAGGGCGAGAACGAGAAGGCCCACGATCGGGCCGATGTTGTCGCGGACGAGCGCGCTGATGTCGCTCACGGGTCCTCCGGTGGGGTCCCTCGAGTCTAGCAGGGCGCGCTCGCCCGGGACCTGCTGGCGATCCGACCTGCGCCGCGGCTCCACCAGCTGCCGGCGGTGCTATTCTTCGGCCTCGTCGGACGCGCACGCGCCCGTCCCGGACACGCGTCCGAGCACGCCCGGCCCACATCCCCGGAAGATCCAGGAGGCCGACCTCAGCATGGCGAAACGCCAGCGCGGCAGCGCGCGACCGGGTCAGCGGACCCCCGCCAAGAACACGGCCGGGCGGATCCCCGCCCGGCCGGTCGCCGCGGCAACCCCGGCTCCGGTACCCCAGCGGCCCGCGGGAACGCTCACCGAAGACGAGCTCGCCAGCGCGGCGGCGATCGAGGCGCGCATCGTCGACGACGAGCGCCAGGCCAGTGCCGCGCTCGCCCGGGGCCGCGAGCGCCGGCGCAGCGCGGCTGCGGAAGCACCGGTCCGCGGCCGCGGACGCGCCGTCAGCACCCTCGCGGTCGTGGCTGCCGACGAGTACACGTACGTCGTCCGCGACCTGCGCCGGATCGCGGTCGTCTTCATCGGGATCTTTGCGATCCTGTTTGCGACCTTCCTCGTGACGCAGCTCGCCGGCGTCCTCCGGGCCTCCTGACCCGGCGCCCGCACGCCTGACCGACGGTCCGGGGCACCGCGACGTGGCACGCCGCGGGGTCGGCACCCCACCGGCGGCCATGTTCACCCCGCCGGATCGGCTTCGGCCTCTCGCCGACCGCATGCGGCCGCGCTCCCTCGCCGACGTCGTGGGCCAGGATCACCTCCTCGGCCCGGGCGGGGCGTTGCGGCGCCTGGTCGAGAGCGGCCGGCTCCCCTCGTGCATCCTGTGGGGCCCGCCGGGCTCCGGCAAGACGACCATCGGGCGCCTGCTCGCCGATGCGGTGGGCGCGCGCTTCGCGGCACTCAACTCCACGACCGACGGCGTGGCGACCCTGCGCGGGGTGGTCCAGGATGCCCGCAGCGCGGCTGCTCTCGAGGGACGCTCGACAGTCGTCTTCCTCGACGAGGTCCACCGCTACAGCAAGGCCCAGCAGGATGCGCTCCTTCCCCACGTCGAGGCGGGCACGATCGTGCTCGTGGGCGCGACGACCGAGCCGCCGATCGCCGGCGGGATCACGCCCCCGCTCCTCTCGCGGCTGCGCGTCTATCGCCTGGCGCCACTCGGCGAGGCCGAGCTCGCCACGATCGCCGCCCGTGCGCTCACCGACCCGGACGCCGGCCTGGCCGGCGCGTATGCGCTCGACGAGGCCGCCGGGCGCCAGCTGATCGGCTACGCGGCGGGCGACGCCCGGCGCCTTCTCGGGCTCCTCGAGACCGCCGGCCTTCTCGCCGACCGGCGGGTGGCCGACACGACGCCCGGCCCGGCGGCACGACCGGTCCTGGTGGAGTCCGCCGATATCGCCCGGGCGGCCCAGTCGCCGATGCTCGGCTACGACAGATCCGGCGTCATCAGCGCCCTGATCAAGAGCATCCGCGGCTCCGACCCCGATGCAGCGGTCTGGTGGCTCGCCACCGCCCTCGAGGCCGGCGAGGATCCACGCTATCTCGCCCGGCGGCTCGTCATCTCGGCGTCCGAGGACGTGGGCAACGCCGAGCCGGCCGGGCTGCCCCTCGCAGCGGCCGCGTTGACGGCCGTCGAGAAGATCGGGGCCGAGACGAACGACGAGGGGCTGTACGCGCTGGCGCAGGCGGCCATCTTCCTTGCCGCGGCGCCGAAGTCCGCGGCAGCCGGGCGGGCCTTCTTCGCCGCCCGGGACGAGCTCCGCGCGCACGGTCCCAGCCCGGTCCCGGGGCATCTCCGGGCGGCGGCGAAGACCTACCGAAGCCCGCATGACGATCCCGATGGGGCGCTCGACCAGGACTACCTGCCGCGCGGCATGGCGTCGCGCAGATACTGGGAGCCGACGGGCGAGGGTGCCGAGGCCCGCCTGGGCGAGCTGCATCGAGCCCGGCTCGCCGCCCGAGCCGACGCCCGCCATCGCCGAGGCGACTGACTGAGCCTGCCGGGGCCGTCCCGCCTCGCTCGCGGCTCCGGCCCCAGGTCCCGCCCTTCACGGCGGTGGTCGGCGCGACACGCGCGGACCCGTATACCATCGTGAACGCTGGAGCCGGGCTCCCCGACCCCTCCCCAGTTGACGCGCGCCCCCGGGCGCGAACAGCCGACTCCTACCGTCCCGCCAGGAGGCTCCCCGTGCACCGCTACGAACCCAACCTCCGCATTCCCGGCCCGACCCATCTTCCCCCCGAGGTGCGCGAGGCCGGCGGACGCCAGATGATCAACCATCGCGGACCGGAGTTCGCCGCCCTGCTCGCCCGGATCGACCGCCGGATGCGCGTCTTCTTCGGGACCGAGAGCGAGGTCCTGCTCCTCACGGCGGCGGGGACCGGCGGCCTGGAGGCCGCGATCGTCAACACGCTCTCGCCCGCCGATCGCGTGCTCGCCGTGCCGACCGGCGTGTTCGGAGATCGCTTCGCGAAGATCGCGAGCACCTACGGCGCCGACGTCCAGCGCTTGGAGACAGAGTGGGGCCGGGCGGCCGATCCGGACGCACTCCGAGCGCACCTGGCCGCCGACGCCGACTATCGCGCGGTCCTGCTCACGCACAACGAGACCTCGACCGGCGTCACGAACCCGATCGCCGCGCTTGCCGCGGCGGTCCGGGAGCTCGCGCCCTCTGCCCTGATCGTCGTCGACGGCGTCTCGGCGCTCGGTGCGGTCCCCTTCGAGATGGACGCCTGGGGCCTCGACGTGGTCGTGACCGGCTCCCAGAAGGCGTGGATGGCGGCGCCCGGGATGTCGATGATCGCCCTGTCCGAGCGTGCCTGGGCCGCCGTCGAGGCGGCGCGCATGCCGCGCTTCTACTTCGACCTCCGCGAGGCGCGCAAGACGGCCGCGAGCGGCCAGACGCCGTGGACGCCCGCGCTGGCGGTCATGTACCAGGTCGATGCGGGCCTCGCGCTGATGGAGGCGGAGACGCCTGCCGGCGTGTTCGCGCGCCATGCGGCGTGCGCTGCCGCGACCCGGGCGGGCCTCGAGGCGCTCGGCTTCCGGCTGCTCGCCGACCCGGGCATCGCCTCGAACACCGTCACGGCGGCCTGGATCCCCGAGGACCTCGACTGGAAGGTGTTCAACGCGGAGCTGAAGGCTCGCAGCGTGGTCCTCGCGGGCGGCCAGGGGAAGCTCAAGGGGAAGATCTTCCGGGTCGGCCACCTCGGCGCCGTGAACGTCGACGACATCCTCGGCGCGATCGGGGCGATGGAGGAGGCCGCACGGGCGCTCGGCCGCCCCGTTGAGCCGGGAGCCGCCGTCGCCGCCGCCCAGCGCGCGATCCTCGCCGCCGCCGAGCCGCGCCTCGTGACGCCGGAAGGGGTCCCGGCATGAAGATCCTGGTCGCGGAACCGATCGCCCCGGAGGGCACCCAGATCCTCCGCCGCGAGCACGACGTCGACGAGAGGATCGGGCTGACTCCCGAGGAGTACCGGGCGATCCTGCCCGACTACGACGCGCTCGTGGTGCGCAGCCAGGTCAAGGTCGACGCCGACATGATCGCCGCCGGGACCCACCTGACCGTGATCGGCCGGGCGGGCGTCGGCGTGGACAACGTGGACCTGGAAGCCGCGACGCGGGCCGGGATCACGGTCGTCAACGCGCCGACCGGCAACACGATCGCGGCGGCCGAGCTGACTCTGGCCCTCCTCCTTGCGCTGGCGCGCAAGGTCGCCGCCGCGGATGCGTCGGTGCGGCGCGGCGAGTGGAAGCGGAGTGCCTACGCGGGCCACGAGTTGCGGGGCAAGACGCTCGGGATCGTCGGCCTCGGGAAGATCGGCCAGGCGATCGCCGACCGCGCCCGGGCCCTTGAGATGAGCGTCATCGGCAGCGATCCGTTCGTCACCGCCGAGCAGGCGGCCCGTCATGGGATCGAGCTGGTCCCGTTCGACCATCTCCTGGAGCGGTCGGACGTCGTCACGCTTCACGTCCCCGTCACGAAGGCGACGAAGGGCATGATCGGCGCCGCCGAGCTTGCCCGGATGAAGCCCTCGGCGTTTCTCCTCAACGTCGCCCGCGGCGCCGTGGTCGACGAGGCGGCCCTGGCGGAGGCCCTCCGCGCAGGCACGATCGCGGGGGCGGGGATCGACGTCTACGCGACCGAGCCGCCGACGGGAAGCCCGCTCCTCGAGGCGCCGAACACCGTGCTCACGCCGCACCTCGGCGCATCCACGGCCGAGGCCCAGGTGCTGGTCGCCGAGGAGGCCGCCGAGCAGGTCCTCGCCGTCCTCGGTGGGCGCCCGGCCCGGTATGCCGTCAACGCCCCCCTGCTCTCGCCGGAGACGGCGGGGGCGATCGCTCCCTACCTGCCTCTCGCCGAGACGCTCGGCCGGTTCTTTGCCCAGTTCGCCCGGGGAGCCGTGGAGACGCTCACGCTCGACGTGGCCGGCGAGCTGGCCGCGCACGAGGTCACGCTCCTCCAGGCGGCGGTCCTTCGCGGCCTGCTCGAGGGCACGACGCACGCGCGGGTCAACCTCGTCAACGCGGCGTACCTCGCCAAGGCACGCGGGATCGCCCTCATCGAGCGGAAGACGCCCGACGCAGGTCCGTACGCCACCCTCGTGACGGTCTCGGGCGTCGCGGGCGGCCTGCGGCATGACGTCTCGGGGACGCTCGCGAACGGCGAGCAGCGCCTCGCCCGCCTGGACGGCTACGAGCTGGAGATGGCACCGGCGCCCTGGTTGCTCGTCACGCGCCACCTGGACCAACCCGGGATGATGGGCCGGATCGGGAGCCTGCTCGGCGAGGCGGACGTCAACATCAGCGCGATGCACCTCGGGCGCTCGGCCCCGAGGACCGACGCATTGATGGTCCTCGCCCTCGACGAGGCAGCCCCGGATGCCGTTGCCGAGCGCATTCGTGCGCTGGATGGCGTCCTGGACCTCTGGCGGATCGAGCTCGGGGACGGCGCGTGACCGAGGGTCCCGGGACGCCGCCTCCGCTGGCGGTCCCGCCCGACCTCGCGGCGTCGCTCGTCCTGGTCCGCCACGGACAGTCCGTCTGGCTGGCCGAGGGTCGCTTCCAGGGGCAGGCGGACACGCCGCTGTCGGAGCTCGGCGAGCGCCAGGCGGCCCTCGCGGGCATACGTCTCGCCGACCCGGCAGCCCCGCCGCGATTGCCCGTGCCACCCGGCGATCCGGTCGCGATCATCCACTCTCCGCTCCTGCGGACGGCGCAGACGGCGGCCGCGGTGGCCGCCGCCATCGCGGCCGCCGGGCGGCCCGCGCCGCCGCTCACCCCGGAGCCCGGCTTCGCCGAGATCGCGCAGGGCGCCTGGGAAGGGCTCCTGCAGCGCGAGGTCGAGGCCGGGTGGCCCGCCGAGGTCGCGGGCTGGCGGCGTGACCCGGTGCGCATCTACGCGCCCGGGGGCGAGCCGCTCACGGCGGTGGATCGTCGGGTCAGGGCAGGACTCGGGCGCGTCATCGACCGCCTCGCCCGCGCGTCCGGGGTCGCCAGGGAATCCGGAGATGCGGGGGATGCCACGCCAGAGGGACGCGCGCCCGTGACGCCCGGGCGCTCCTTCTACGATCCCCACGAAGGACCCTGGGCCGTCCTGGTCGGCCACGACGGGGCGTTCAAGGTCGCGCTTCTCGCGCTGCTCGGTCTCCCCCTGGACCGCTTCTGGACGTTCACCCAGGCTACCACCGGCATCGCCATCCTCGACATCCGCGGCGGCCGCACGGTCCTGCGCGCCTGGAACCGGACCGAGCATCTTGCGCCCCTGGAGATCGAGGCGGGAGAGGCCGAGCGGCGCGCCGAGGACGAGATGACGGCTCGCGCCCGGAGCGGAGCGCTGTAGTCAGCCGCGCCGGCCCCGGCGCCGGACGAACGCGAGGCGGAGCAGGGCGACCCGAAGGCGGCGCCGGGCCACCCCGAGCGCCGAGAGGCGGTCCGCGCCGAAGCGACGCCGCCCGTAGGTCGCCTCCACGGTCGATCGGGCCACCAACTGCAGCTCCGGGCGCGCGGCGGGCACGACCTCCGAGAGTGCCCCGAGGTACTCGTAGACGGTCTCGGTCGGCCGGCGCGGGTAGCCCAGGCGGCCGGCGAGCCCGGCGACCGTGCGATAAACCGACGCCGGCTCGGCCGGGCGCCCGAGGCGGCGCTGCACGAAGACGAGGAGAAGCCCGAGCAGGGCAGCTGCGAGCGGGATCGCGACGGCCACGATCGGCCCGATGCCCGGGCCGGCCGCACCCGAGAGTCCGGCGCCGGCCGGGGCGCCGGACGCCTCGCCGCCGATGCGACGGCTGGGGCCCGGGGCGCCGGACGCGGCCGCGCTGGCCGACGGGATGGGGGCCGCGACGGCCGGCCCCGCGGGCAGCGCGAGGGGGATGCCAACGCCTCCCCCGGTGGGGTCGAAGTCCACCCAGCCCGCGCCCGGGAACCAGACCTCCACCCAGGCGTGCGCCCCGTTGCGGCGGATCGTCTCGACCCCGTTCGCATCGCGCGGGCCGGCCAGAAAGCCCTCCACGAACCGCGCCGGGATCCCCTCGACACGCAACATCATCACCATCGTCGAGGCGTAGTGCTCGCAGTAGCCCGTCCGCGAGTCGACGAAGCAATCCACCACGCCCCGCCCGCCGCAGTCGACGTTCGTGACGTTCGTGCTGTAGGTGAAGTGCGCCGGATCGCGCAGGTACGACTCGATCGCCCTGGCGGTGTCGTACGGCGTCGTCGGCCGAGCAGCCGTGACGATCTGCGAGAGCAGCGCGCGTGTCTCGGGCCCCACGGTCCCGGGCTCGATCGACGTGTAGGCGGCACGCAGCGCCGGCGGATAGTCGGTTCCCGCCGCCCGGAGACGGTTCGCCGTCAGCGCCGTCGGATCGTCCGGGTTGGAGAGGTCCGGTACGAGCGCCTCCAGCGTGTAACCGCTGCCCCCGACCGGCACGATGCGCCCGAAGGCGGTGTCCGTGCCGCTCGGCACCAGGGTCACGCTGGCTGCCCGGTCCAGGAGCGTGGGGATGCCCGGTGCAATGACGATGCTCCCCGCGGCAAGGCCGCTCACCCGGTAGTCCTCGGTCAGGTAGCGGACGGTAGCCTGTGGCGCGTCGAGGGTCCCGGCAAGAAGGCTCCCAGAGGCCCCGACGGTGACCTGGGCCGCCCCGCTCCAGCTCCACGTGTTCCCGATCAGCTGGTCGTAGGCGACCGCGCGCCACTTCAGGCGCGGGCTGCCGGCAGGCGCCTGGATCGTGAAGATGGGAGTCGCGTCGGTCACCCAGGCGCCGGTGATCGTCGTCGACGAGCCGAACTGCGTGCCGGTGATCCGGGTGCCGGGCCCGCCCGCCGGGAAGTACCGGACCCACTGCTGGGCGAGCTCCGTGAACTTCTCGTTCAGGCCTGGCCAGGCATTCGCCAGCGGCGCGGAGGATGCGGCCTGGGTCAGGAACAGCGCGCCGAGGACTGCGCCGGTGACGAACGCGAGGCCGGCCCGAAGCGACAGCCCGGCAGCGTCGCCGACGTCGCCGATGCGGTGTCGCAGCCACGCCCGCTGCTCGTCCGCGACACGGAACCGGATGAGGAACAGGAGCGCGGCGATGGAGTACAGCACGAGCAGCGGGTACTGGTCCCGGATCGTCAGCACGACGTTCGCCAGGAGGATCGACCCGGGCAGGACCACGGCGGCGACGGGCCGCCGGTGGGCGTAGGCGGTGTACCCGGCGAACTGGCCGGCGCCCCAGCAGACGATGCCGAGGACGAGCAGGAAATGCCCGACCTCCTGCGTCGTGGCACGGCCGCGGATCACGAGGTCGAGATACGCCTGCATGACCGAGTCCGACGTGGCCTGGAAGAGCCCGCCCAGCGACTGGCCGGGAGCGAGGTGGGCTCCCACGACGAGGGTCAGGCAGGCGGTGGCGGCGAACGCTCCGCCGAAGTACGCGACGATGCGGCCTCTGCCCGACTTTGCCGCGACGAAGCCCCAGGCGACGCCGAGCACCCCGGCCCACGGCAGGAAGTCCGTCAGCGTCCGGCTGCCGAGCACCCAGTGCGCGTCGTCGATCCCCCACCCCACGAGCCCCGCCATGAGCGCGAGCAGAAGGACGCTCGCCCAGCCCTCGGCGGGGGCGAGCACGACATGCCGCTCCCCGCCGACGGCCTCGGCTGACGGTGCGGAGAAAGCCGCCCGGGCGGTGCTCATCCGACCAGGACCTCGCCGAGCGGGACGCCGGGCGGAACCGGGTACGTCTTCAGGTCGAACTCTCCGAGCGCATGGCGGACCCGGCGTGACGACTGCTCGAGGACGCCGATCTCGTGAGCCGCATCGGGCCCGTCCGGGCTGCCCGCGGCCGGCAGGCCGTGGCGGACGAAAGCGGACGGCTCGAGGTAGAGCACCTGGGTCCCGATCCCGCGCGGGCGAAGGCTCCCGAGCGGCCGGACCCATGCCGGGTCCGCGGCCGGGGTGACGATGATCGCCGACATGCCGCGGCGGAGAAGTGGCAGCCCGGCGACGAGCGCCTCGACCAGCGGAACGCTCCCGTCCCCGTCCACGGCCGCAAGCAGGTTGAGGATCTTCTGGCGCTGGCGCGCGCCGCGGTCCGGCGAGAGATGCGTGATATGGGCGCCGGTGGTGGTCAGCCCGACCGACCGGTTCTCGGAGAGCGCCCGCTCGGCGACCGCGGCAGCGGCGCGCACGGCAACCTCGACGGTCGAGTCGTCGCCGGAGCCGTGCTGCACGCGACGCTCGAGGTCCACGAAGAGCCAGACGTCGGCTGTCTGCTCCAGGTCGAACTCCTTGACCTGGATCTCGCCGACCCGGGCGGTCGACGGCCAGTGGATGCGGTTGAAGGCATCACCCGGCGCGTACGGCCGGATCGAGGTCGCCAGCGGGGTCGTCTGCTGCGTTCGGACGGGCGTGGACCGGCTCCCCTCGAGGCTTACCGCCCGGAGGCGCCAGCGCGGGATCGTCTCGATCCGCGGGTAGACGACGAGCGACAGTCCGTGGCCCACGGACGCGTTGGCCTCGAAGAACCCGAAGGGGTCGCCAGTCCGGATCTGGAGCGGATCCACCCGGAAGTGGCCCCGGCGCGCAAGCGGCACGCGCGCCACCCACGACCGCTCGCGGCGCGTCCCGAGGGAGATCGCCCGGCCGGGCAGCGGGATGGGCAGCGTCGAGGGATTGTGGACCTCGAGCCAGAGCTTCGGCAGCCGGCTCGTGTTGCGGAGGGTGTAGGTCGTCCGGAGCTGGTCGCCGACGTGGGCCTGCAGCTGGCTGACGGCGTAGCCGGCTTCGAGATCCGCCAGGCCGTTGCGGGTGACCAGGTAGCTCCCGCCGACGACGAACATCGCGAGGTAGACCACGTAGAAGAGGAACTCGTAGCCGGTGCTGAATGCGGCCACCACGAGAAGGCCACCGACGACGAGGAATGGCAGGCGCCGCAGGAAGCCCACGTTCGACCCGGATCTCGCGGCCGGTCAGCGGCCGCGCGGGGCCTCGGTCTCGATCGGGCGCGGGCCGCCGGGTCGGGCGGGAGCATCGACCGGCACCGAATCGAGCAGCTCGCGCACCACGGTCTCCGCGTCGACCTCGCGGATCGAGGAGCTGGTCCGGACGATGAGGCGGTGCGCCAGGGCAGGCACGGCCAGGGTCTTGACGTCGTCCGGGATGACGTAGTCGCGGCCGAGCAGCGCCGCCCGGGCCTGGCCGCTGCGATAGAGCGCGATCGAGCCACGCGGCGAGGCGCCGAGGTAGATGTCGGGATGGCTGCGGGTCGCGTTCACGAGCCGGACGATGTACTCGGCCACGCTCGTGTCCACGTAGATCTCGCGGATCGCCGCCTGCATCTCGCGCAACTCGGCCACCGGGCAGACCTCGACGAGCTCGTCGAGCGGATGCAACCGCTTCTGTTCGTCGAGGATCACGATCTCCTCGGTCGGCGTCGGGTAGCCCATCCGCAGCCGAAGCATGAACCGGTCCAGCTGGGCCTCCGGGAGCGCGAACGTGCCCTCGTATTCGATCGGGTTCTGGGTGGCGATCACGAGGAACGGGTCGGGCATCTGGTGGCTGATCCCGTCGATCGTCGCCTGACGCTCCTCCATGCACTCGAGCAGCGCCGACTGGGTCTTGGGAGTCGCCCGGTTGATCTCGTCCGCCAGGACCACCTGGCTCATGATCGGACCCGGGCGGAACTCGAACTCCTGGGTCTTCTGGTTGTAGATCGAGAGGCCGGTCACGTCCGAGGGCAGCAGGTCCGGCGTGAACTGGATCCGCCGGAACGACGAGCCCAGGCTCCGTGCGATCGCCTTGGCCAGCACCGTCTTGCCCGTGCCGGGCACATCCTCGATCAGAAGGTGGCCCCGGCACAGCAGGGCCACGAGGGCAAGCTGGACCTCGTGGTGCTTGCCCACGATCACGCGCTCGACGTTGGCGACGACCCGTTCGCCGGACTCCTGGATCTTGGTCATCGGGCTGGCTCCTGTCGCGGCGCGTCGGGCGGGCAAGGGCTACGGGGACGATGGAACGCCCGCCAGGCGCGGGGTGCAAGCGGTCCGGGATTTCAAGATAGTACGTCCGAAGCGCAGGAACGGTTCCCCGCCCGTCCTCACCGGGTGTCGGTCAGCCCCGGAGCAGCGTTCTCCCGCCCGCCCACGCCGTCATCAGCGCCCCGAGGCCGGCCATCAGCGCGAGAAACAGCTCGCCCGAGACGAACGACGCGGCCGCGAGCGCGCCGAACACCGCGATGACGACCACGGCGATGATCGCCAGGCCGATGCGTTCGACGATCGGTCGCGGCGCGCGCGGGCCGCTCTCGGGCGCCCCATCGTCGGGTCCCTCGTCCGGGGTCCGCAGGGCGTCGTCCGGCATGCTCGGGCTGTTCATGGCTGCGCGGCGAAGTATGCCCGGAGCAGGTCGCCGGCGAGCGGGGCGGCGCGTGCCCCTCCGGAGCCACCGTGCTCCACGACGACGGCCAGCGCGATCGTGGGAGCCTCCGCGGGTGCGAAGCCGATGAACCACGAGTTGGGCTCACCCGACCCGCCCAGCTGGGCTGTGCCCGTCTTGCCCGCGACGGTGACGCCCGCCACCTGGGCGCCGGCGGTGAACTTCTGCCCGTCGACGCCCGCGACGGCCTGGACCATCGCGCCCGCGATCGTGGCGGCGTCCTGGGCCCCGAGCACCCGGCCGAGCGTCCCGCTGGGCACAGCGCTGACCGCACCCGACGGGCTCACGAAGGCGGTGACGAGGCGTGGCCGCGGCTCGATGCCGCCGTTCGCGACCGTCGCCGCCACGAGCGCCATCTGGAGTGGGGTGACGAGCACCTCACCCTGTCCATAGGCAGCGTTCGCCAGCTCGACGTTGTCCGCAAAGCCGCCCGGAAGCGGGCCGCCGCCGTTCGTGAGCTGCGAGGCGGCGGTCGGGAGGTCAAACGGGATCGGAGCACCGAATCCCAGCCGTCGCGCGGCGGCATCCATGCCGGCGCCGCCGATGCGCAGCCCCGCCAGGGCATACCAGATGTTGCAGGAGACCTCGGTCGCACGGGAGAAGTCCAGCACCTCCGAGCCGGTGAAGAGGTGGTGACCGTCCACGACCCGGAATCCATCGACGAGCAGGCCGGTCGTCTCGTCCCCGGGCTGCTGGGGGAAGGAGGTCGCCGCGTCGATCGCGCCCGACGCGAAGCCCGCGATCGCGGTCACGATCTTGAAGGCGGATCCGGGCACGTACAGTCCCTGGGTGGCGCGGTCGAGGAGCGGCTGGCCGGGATCATCGAGGGCTTCGGTGAACGCAGCGCGCGAGGTGGCCGGGTTTGCGATCCCCGACGCGTCGAACGTCGGGGTGCTCGCCAGCGCGAGGACGTCGCCGGTCCTCGGGTCGAGGGCGACGACCGCGCCGCGATCGGTCCCCAGGAGGCGGACCGCGAGCTCCTGCAGGGCCAGCGAGAGGCCGCTGCGCAGATCGTCCCCCCGCGGAGAGGGCGACCGGAACTTCGCCAGCGCCCGGGCGAGCGGGTCGACACCGCCGAGTCCAAGCAGCACGGATGCATTGGCGGCTTCCAGGCCGGCCGACCCGTACAGGCTCGATGCGTACCCGAGCGGGGCGCTCAGGGACGGGTCGGCGTAGACCCGGTAGAGCACGCCCCCCGTGCCGCGGCGGTTCGTGGCCAGCACGTGCCCGTCGCGGTCGAGGATCCGGCCGCGCACCGCGTTCTGCGTTGCGGCGATCACGCCGGCGTCGCCCGGGTCGCGGGAGAGATCGTCCGCGCGCAGGACCTGCCAGTAGCCCGCCCCGAGCGCAACGCCACCGAACGCGATCGACAGGGCGATGCCCAGCCGGACCACGCGCTCACCGAGAGCACGCTCACCGCGCGCGCCCGCCGCTTGCGCCGTCACGCGCGGCTCTGCCGGGTGCGACGAGGCCCGCGCGGCTCCGCCGGCGGCGCCGGGCCTCGATCCGAGAGCGCGAGCAGGAGCCCCACGATGAGCCCGTTGACGAGCAGCGACGACCCGCCGTAGCTGATGAACGGGAGGGTGATTCCGGTCAGCGGGATCAGCTTGAGGTTGCCGCCGGCGATGATGACCGCCTGCACGCCGATCACCAGCGCGAGACCGGCCGCCAGGAGCGCCCGCACGTCGTCGGCGGCGCCCGCCGCGATGCGGAGCCCGCGCGCCACGATCACGAGGTAGCAGGCGAGGATGGCGACGACGCCGGCCATCCCGAGCTCCTCGCCGAGGGCTGCCAGCGGGAAGTCCGTCTGGACGGCCGGGATCGGCAGGTGTCCGTCGATCGCGGGGAGGCCTGCACCCAGCCCCGTCCCGAGAAGCCCGCCGCGCGCGAACGCATGGAGCGCCTGGATCGTCTGGTAGCCGGCCCCGAGCGGGTCGGCCCACGGGTCGAGCCAGTTCGCGACGCGTTCTCGCACGTGCGCGAAGACCAGCGCGAGAACGACGAAGCCGGCCACGAAGAGCACGATCCCGATCACCACGTCGACCTTGCTGCCGGACGCGAGGTAGAACAGGCAGAGGAACACCGAGAAGAAGAGCAGGGCCGCGCCCAGGTCGCGCTGGATCACCACGATCCCGAGCGCCAGGGCGAGCATCAGGGCCGCCGGGAGCAGGTACGGGGCCGGCGGCAGCGTCAGCGGGCCGGCCACCCGAACGCGGGCGTCGGCGAGCAGGACCCGGTTCTCGGCGAGATATGCGGCGAAGAAGACGACCAGGATCACCTTGAGCAGCTCGGAGGGCTGCCAGCTCAACGGCCCGACGTCGAGCGTCAGGCGCGACCCGTTCACGTCGCGACCGAAGACGAACGTGAGCAGGAGCAGGCCGAGCCCGAAGGCGGCCCAGGTGTACTTGTAGAGCCGAAGCCACCGGTCCGAGCGGACGCCGACCGCGGCGACGGCCCCGATCGCGAGGGCCAGCACGAGCCAGATCAGCTGGAGCGAGGCAAGCCCGAGGGTCACGGGCCCGATCCTCTGGACGACGAGGTCCTGCGGAAGTCGCTCGGCGAGGAGGAGCCCGATGCCGCCCAGCAACCCGACCACCGGCAGCAGCACCTCGTCGACCCGTCGGCCGGCGGCCACGAGCACGAGGTGCACCGCGACCAGCGCCCCAAGGTAGACCGCCAGCCCGGCGGGCTGGGCGAGCGCCAGGCCTCCGGCCTGCATGGACCCGAGCGAAAGGCTCCCGAGGAGGAGAGAGCCCGCCATCGCGACCAGGAGGCCCAGCTCGCGGGGACGGGCCACCGGGCGCGGAAAGCCCGGCAGGTCGACCCGCGTCACCTGATCCCGCGCTCCAGGCGCATCCTCGTCTCGCCGATCTGGACCTCGTCCCCGAAGCCCAGCGCGCGCGCCCCCGTGACCGGCTCGCCGTTGACCAGGGTGCCGTTGGTGCTCCCGAGGTCCTCCACGTACCAGCCACGCCCACGGAACGTGAGGACGGCGTGACGGGTCGAGGCGAACGGGTCCTCGAGGACCACGCTGCTCCCGAGGTCGCGACCGAGGGTCGCGACCGCGTCGAGGAGGAAGACGCTGCCGACTACGGGCGTGCGCGCGCTCGCGACCACGACGAGCCGTCCGAGCGCGCCTGCTGGATCCCGCGACGCGGCCCGGATGTCACGCAGCACGGCGCGTGCCACGAGGGCGAGAAACGCGTAGAGGGCGGCCAGGAACGCCAGCCGGATCGCCCACAGGACGAGCGTCAGGGGATCCACGGATCCTCCAGCGGAAGCACGTCGACGATGGTTGCTCCCAGCTCGACCCGGTCGCCGGCACCCAGGACGGCCTCGCGGATGGCCCGGCCGTTGACGCGGGTCCCGTTGCGGCTGCCAAGGTCGCCGAGGACCAGCCGGCCGTTGCGCGGGACCAGGCGGGCGTGATGTCGGGACAGGAGGCGATCGGCGATGACGAGGTCGTTGTCCGGATCACGGCCGATCGAGAACGGTCGGCCCTCGACCCGCAGGCGGCGTTCGGTCCCATCCGGCGCGAGGACCCGCAGGAGCGCGCCGGACGGCGCGCCTGCCGCTGCGTGCTGGACCCGCGTGCGGTCGAGGGGTGCGGCGGGCGGGCTGGACCACGCGTCCGGCGCCGCGAACGTCGCCCGTATCGCCGCCGCGCCGCGCGGCAGGTCGCTCGCAGCGACGATCGCAACCGACGGCCGCTCGGGAATCAGGTAGCCGCGGCGGCGGGCATGGGCCAGCGCCGCAGCTGCGAGATCGCCTTCGAGCTCGGGCAGGCGCGCCAGCTCGGAGGCGGCACGCCGCTCCACGCGGACCTCGAATCGGGTCGGCGCTATCGGTCCTTCAGCCCCGGTCCGGCGTTCCTCGTCGATCGCCCGCTCGATGCGCCGCGCGAGGGTGGCGGGCGCGACCCCAGTGTCGAAGAGCCGCGCGCCCGGTCGCTCGAAGAGCCGCTCGAGGAAGCGCTCGAGTGCCGAGAGGGGTCGCATTGTGACGCGCTGAGCCTCCGCTGGAGGGCTGGCGCCGCGAGACCGCGACGATCGCATGACGTTTGCCGAAGACCGACGGTACCTCGGTGCCCGGGAACCCGGGACGCCTAGGCTATACTCTCGATCCCTCTGCTGGGACCGGGGGATCCGCGAGGGGAGGAACACGGGGCCCGATGGCCGAGATCCTGACTGAATCCTTCTGCGAGCGCTGCGGCACGCGATACACGTTCGAGTCTCCCAAGCCGAGGCGCCTGGGCGTAGGACAGATTCGCACGCTGACGCGTGGTGTGAGGAACTTCGTCGCGAACGACAGCTCCTCGTTCGCCGATGCCATGGCGGCCGCGCGGGACGACGAATCCAGGGTCGCGTCGCAGCGGCAACTGGACGCCTTCCGCGACACGTTCAACTTCTGCATGGGCTGTCGCCAGTACACCTGCCGCAACTGCTGGAACGAGCGTGCCAGCGAATGCCTCTCGTGTGCCCCGGATCTCACCCCGAATGTCCATCCGGACGCAATCCAGGAACCGGCTGCCGTCGGAACCAGGGAGCCCGCCCACGGCAACGGTGCGGAGCCCGCCTGGCCGACCGCCGACATTCGCCCCTCTGACACGGTCATCACCTCGTCCGCCGGGTTGCTCGCGCCGATGGGTGCGCCGGAGATGGTGGCGGCAGCGGCAGCGCTTGAGCCTGCGTTGACGGCGATCGCGCCGGCGATCGCGCCGGAGCCGATGGCGATCGCGCCGGAGCCCGCGCCGGAGCCGATGGAGATCGCGTCGGCGATCGCGCCGGAGCCGATGGCGATCGCGCCGGAGATCCTGCCGGAGATCGCGCCGGAGATCCTGCCGGAGATCGCGCCGGAGATCCTGCCGGAGATCGCGCCGGAGCCGATGGCGATCGCGCCGGAGCCCGCCGAGGTGGTCGCCCCGGTGCCGGAGGCAGCGAAGCCCGCGGCCGCGGCGGCGGCGACTCCATCCGAGATCGAACTCACCTCTGCGGAGCTCGACGCCGTCACGCGCGCCCTCACCCGCCACGTTCTCGCCCCGGCAGAGGCACGGTCGGTCGCCTCGGCGCCGGAGACCGGCGCAGCGAGCGGGCCGGCCCAGGCTGCGACGACGTCGCCCCTTCCGGCAGAACCCGTCGCGAACGCGCGCGCAGCGACCCGGAGTCTCCTGCGCCGGTTCCGCCCGCGATCCGAGCGCGCCATCCGGACCACATCCCCGCCTGCCTCCGCGAGCGTCGCGGCGCGGCCCGCCTTCGAGGAGATCGCCGCAGCCGCGGCGGCGCCCGCGGCCATCCCCGCGGCCCCGGCCGACCTGGCGCCCGCGGCGGCAGCCGACCTGCTCCG
Source organism: Chloroflexota bacterium (assembly GCA_034435355.1). Classification (GTDB taxonomy): domain Bacteria; phylum Chloroflexota; class Limnocylindria; order Limnocylindrales; family CSP1-4; genus CTSoil-043. Next base: position 18,802 of record DAOTXE010000036.1, on the reverse strand, counting down.
GTCCGCCCCTGGCGAGGCAGCAGCGCCGCCACCCGAACCCGCGACCGCGGACACCCCGGCCGAGGCCGAACCCGTCTCGCCGCCGGCTGATCACGTCGCGCAGCCGATCTGGCGCATCGTGGCGCCCGAGAGTGGCTCCCCAGCGGAGCCGCCCCCGCCGCCGGGCAGGTGGATCGCGCCCCCGCCCAGCGGACGCCGGAGTGCCGACGCGATGCCGTCCGCGACGTGGGCGGCGCGGGTCGCAACCGCGCGACCGCTCGAGTCGCCGGTCTGGGCCGCGTCGAGCAACGACATCGTCGCCGCCGGTTCGTCGGGCGCCGCGCGGCCGGTCAGCATCCAGGCCTGCGTCACCTGCGGCCTGTCCCTGTCGGCGAACGCACGCTTCTGCCGTCGCTGCGGCAGCCGCCAGGGCTGATCCCCCCCGGGGGGGTCGTGGGCCCCGGGCCGGTCACGGGCCCGACCGTCAGCGCGCGACAGGATCCGCGATCGCCGCTCGCGTCGACCGCGCCTCCGCCCGGACGGCAGCCCATGCGGCGCCAACCAGGAAGAGCTGGCTCAGGTACGAGAGCCAGAGCAGGCCGAGGAAGATTCCCGCCAGGGCCCCATAGATGTCCGCGGAGCCGAAGAGCAGCGGGCTCACCAGGCTGAACGCGCCGGTCAGGAGCGACGCGCCCAGCCCCACCCACGCTCCCGGCACGACTGCATCGCGCCATCCCGGTCGTGTCGGCGGCAGGAAACGGAACGCCAGGGCGAAGACCGCGACGAGCGGCACCACGGCCGTGGCCCGCAGTTGCGCGAGGCCCAGCAGACGAGAGATCGGTCCCGGGATGGTCGCGACCACGACGATGAACCCCAGCCCGATCACGGCCACCGCGACCAGCACCACCTCGCCGATCATCCTGAGCAACGTCGGGCCGGTCCCGGCCTGGCGAAAGATCGTCCCGAATGCGCGGTCGAGATCTCGCACCAGCGCGCTGGCAGACCAGGCGAGGACGACCGCTCCGATCGCGGTGAACGCCCCGGCGTGCGCCAGGGCGGTCTCGAGGGCGCGCTTCAGCATCTCGGCAAGGGGCGGGAACTGCGCCACGAGGAAGTCCACGATCCGGGCCCGCCGGTCAAGGTCGCCCCCGACGAGCCCGGCGAACGATGCGATGAGGAGCAACGCCGGGACCAGCATGAACAGGGTCGTGAAGGCCAGGCCCCGGGCGAGGAGCGGTCCGCTCGCCGCGTTGTACCTGCTCCACACGAGGCGGGCCGTCGCGATCCGGGGAACCCCGAGCAGGACCGTCACGAGCCCCAAGGCTCGAGCTCCGACCCGCCGCATGCGGCCCGGCCGCCACACCGTGACCGGGCCCGTCAAAGGTCCTCGAAGAGGCGCGCCTGGAGGATCTCGGCCGCGACGCGCCGGCGAGGCCGGAGGAGCGCCCGGACTTCGACCCGCCGCACGTATCGGCGCCCACCCAGCTTGAGGGTCTGGAGACGGCCCGCCCGCGCCCACCGGCCGATCGTCTCCGGGCGCAGGCGCACGTTCGCGTCGCCCAGGATCTTCCCGGCCTCGGCAAGCGTGATCCAGTCGGAAGGCGGCCGGCTCATCGCCGTCTCAGTCGTCGCGTCCGGAAGGGCCGGCCTCTGCCGGCTTCGACTCGCTCGTCGAGGCCGGCGCTCCCGAATCGGGGCTCCCGTCCGACGTGCCCGACGGTGGCCGGGACGTCCCGTCCGACGGAGGCTTCGCCGACCCCGCTGACGGGGACCCGCCTTCCGCGCGCCGCGTGGGCGCGCTCGTCGCCCGGCGATCCGACTTGGCCCAGCCCGACCCCTTGAAGTGGATCGTCGGCGGGACGAACGCCCGCGCGACGGGCCCGCCGCATTCCGGGCACTGGTGCGGACCGGCCTCGTTGATCCCGCGAATCACCTCGAACCGGTGGCCGCACGATCCGCATACGTAGTCGTAGATGGGCACCTGGTCTCCCGTTCCGAGTCGGTTCAGCCGCGCAGAAGCCGCATGCCGCACTTCGGACAATAGAAAGCCCGATCGTGAGCGGACGCAAACCCGCAATGCGCGCAGACGAGGCCTCCCCGGCCCGCCGCCGGCATCGGGCGATCCAACGGCACGACCTCGAGTGCGTACTGGCTGGCAAGGACGTTCTGGAAGAGACCCCCCAGGATCCGCGCGCCGGTCCGGTCGGTGTCGCCCCGGACGCCGCGCCCGCCCCAGCCGACGACGGCCCGGACCAGCATGTCGCCGGTCGCCTCGTCCCAGTGCGAGGCGACGCCGCCCACGATCGCGTTGTAGTCGGGGTAGCCGGAGGTGTCGATCTCGCCATCGAGGAGGCCGCAGGCGAGCGTGTCGAAAGCCAGGTCGATCGCATCGATCGACTCGAGGACGTAGATGCAGTGGCGCGCGACCGGCGAATGGCCGTGGTGGGCGTTCACCCACTGCATTGCCTCGGACGGATGCGTGATATGCGGGCTGGCCTGGCTGAACTCGAGTGGGAGCGGTTCGATCACCTCGATCTCGCCGGCCGCGATACCGGCGAGCATCGCGGGCAGCTCGGCCATGGCGCGGGGACCCGCCTTCATCCGGACGCTCTCGCTGCTCTTGCCCGCATAGAACAGCTTCAGGATGTACTCCTGGGCGGAGGTCTCCTCCGGGATCGCGGCAGGCGGAGACACGGCCCGGTCATCGTCGCGTCCCCGGCGCTTGAGGAATTCGAGCGGCACTAAACCTCCCTCAGCGTGGCGTTCCCGTAATCCTACCAGCGGAGGCGGCCCGATCAACGCGGTCGCGCAGCACCCGGGCCGGCCAGCACCACGCCCTCCTGGGCGCGGAGGTTGATTCTTCCGTTCCGAGCGATCCCGGGTGGGGTGTGCCCGTGGGTGCCCAGGATCGGCCGCAGGCCGGCCGACTCGTCGAGAGGCAGTGTCGCCGCGAGGCTGCGCCTGCCGAGGTTCAGGACGACGAGCGCGCGGTCATCGACGGTCCATCGCCGGTATGCGAGGACGCCGGGCGTGGGCGTCGGGATCCGCGCCAGGCCGCCCGAATGAAGGGCAGGCCGCGCCTTGCGAATCGCGAGCAGGGACCGGTAGAAGGCAAGCACTGACCCGGGGTCCCCGCGCTGGGCCGCGACGTTGCGACTCTGCCAGTCCGGCGGGAGTGGCAGCCACGGGCGACCCGTCGTGAACCCGGCGCCGGGCTCGCCCGTCCACGGCATGGGGGCCCTGGCCTGATCACGATTCCACCACGAGAAGCCCGGCCGAGCATGGCGGGCAGGAGGGTCGATCGCCGCCTCGTTCGGGACGGCGATCCCCGGCACGCCGAGCTCTTCACCGTAGTAGAGGAACGGCGTTCCGCGCATCGTCAGGAGGAGCAGGGCCGCCGCGCGAGCCAGCTCGTCGGCGTTGCGCCCCTCACCCCAGCGCGACACGTGGCGCGGCTGGTCGTGGTTCGAGAGGACGACCGTAGGCCAGCGATCCGGGCCGTAGGCAGCCTCGCGCCGATCCAGCCCTCTGCCGATCGCCGCCGCGGACCAGCCGGCCTGGAGCAGCTCGAAGTCGAACACCAGGTGACGGTCCGCGCTCAGGCGCGCAGCGCGGCTCGAGTCGCCGTCGAAGAGCTCTCCGACGGTCATCCGGCCGGGCGCCTCGTCGACGACCGCCCGCAGTTCGGCAAGGAGGGCAGGCAGGTCGGGTTGATCCTTGTCGTGGACGTGGAGCTGGCGGGCCCAGGCTGACCGACCCCGCCTGACGGGGTTGGAGCGCACCTGCGGGTCCTTCAGGAACGCATTGAAGACGTCCATCCGGAAGCCATCGACGCCGCGCGCCAGCCAGGCCCGCATCATGGCCGTGACGTCCTCCCGGGTCCCCGGGTCGCGCCAGTTCAGGTCGGGTTGCTGGGCCAGGAAGGTGTGCTCGTAGAACTGACCGCGGACCCGTTCCCACTCCCAGGCGGACCCACCGAAGAACGAGACCCAGTTGTTGGGCGGGATCGGCAGCCCGGCTCGGTCGGTCCCCGCCGGGTCGCTCCACAGGTACCGGTCAGCATGCGGGCCGGCACGCGACGTGCGCGATGCGGCGAACCATGGATGTGCGTCGCTCGTGTGGTTCACGACCAGGTCGAGAATGACCTTGAGGCCCCGCTGATGTGCCTCCGCCACCAGGTGGTCGAAGTCGGCACCCGTCCCGAAGAGCGGGTCGACGGACGCGTAGTCGCTGATGTCGTAGCCGAGGTCGAGGCCCGGAGACGGATGGATCGGCGAGAGCCAGATCGCGTCCACGCCAAGCGAGTCGGGGTTCCCCGCGAGATGGTCGAGGTGGAGTGCAATTCCCCCGAGGTCCCCCACCCCATCGCCTGTCGAGTCGGCGAAGGACCGCGGATAGATCTGGTACACGACGCCCGACTTCCACCAGGCCGGGTTTCCCACCGATTGAAGGGCCGGTGACCGAATCATGCGTCGGCAGCGGCCACGAGCCACCGCGCCGCGTAGGGCGGGAGCCCGATCGAGTCAGGCGGCCTGAACGCCCCATCGCCCGAGATCGCGTCGTCCGCCGCGTCCAGTCCGACCATCTCGAGGACCCGTCCGTCGAGACGACGCGGAGTCTCGGTGAGGTTATGGATCGCAAGGAGTGGCCCCGATGGGTGGACGCGGACGAATGCGAAGAGTGCCGGGTCGCCGAGATCGAGGATCTCGAGCTGCGTCGCAGCGTGAAGAGCCTTGAGGCCCCGCCGGACGCGGACCAGGTGCTGCGTGCCGCCGAACACCCTCGCCACGGGACCGTCGGCGCATCGCTGGGCCGCCCGCTCCCAATCCATCCGAGGCCGGTGCAGCCAGCGGCTATCCGAGGCCAGGGTCGGATCGTTCCGGAAGCTCCGATCGTTGAGCAGCGCGATCTCGTCGCCCATGTAGAGGAGGGGGAGACCGTCCCAGCCCATGATGAGGGCGTGGCCGAGCAGAATCCGCCCGACCGCCAAGTCGACCTGGGAAGCGTCCGCCATTGCGAGCGCACGCTCGAGACCCGCGAGGCTGGCGAACGACCCGCTGATCCGCGAGTCGCCATTGGCCGGGTTGTGCTGGAAGATCTCCCCCCGCGCGAACGATCCGGGGAACTGTCCCGAGTAGAACGACGACAGGAAGGCGCGATGGTCCGGCCCGGTCCAGCCGACGGCTTCCGCGTCCCTCTCGGTGATGGCCCAGCCGATGTCGTCGTGGCAGCGTATGTAGGTGGCCCACGATGTCGTGGCCGGCTTGCGTGGAAATGCCGACAGCACATGGTTCATCAGGCGCGTGTCCCGGGTCGCCAGCGCCGACCAGTACTGGACCATCAGGCTGTTGTGATAGGCCAGGTCACACTCGCGTCCATGGTTTCGGCCGATCCCCAGGTACGGCGCCAGGTCTCCCGGCCCCACGATCGCCTCAGCCTTGAAGATGACGGCGGGCGCTGTGATCCGCGCGCAGGCGCGCAGAGCGCGCAGGAGGCTGTGGACCTCCGGCTGATTCTGGCAGTTCGTGCCCAGCCGCTTCCACATGAACGCGACCGCATCGAGACGGAAGACATCGACGCCACGGTTCGCGAGGTCCAGCAGGATGTCCGTCATCTCCACGAAGACGCGCGGGTTCGACCAGTTCAGGTCCCACTGGAAGGCGTTGAATGTCGTCCACACCCAGCGTCCGTCGGGCAGCCGGGTGAAGTTGCCGGGCGCAAAGTCGGGGAAGACTTCCGGGAGCGTCGCCTCGTATCGATTGGGCAGGCGGCGGTTCGGGAAGATCCAGAACATCTCTTCGTAGGCCGGCTCGCCGGCGAGCGCGCGCACTGCCCACTCGTGCTCCGCGGCACAGTGATTCAGCACCAGGTCGATGCACACGCTCATCCCGCGCCCGCGCATCCGCCCGCACAGCCGCTCGAGGTCCGCCATGCTGCCCAGGCGGGGTTCGACGGCGCGGTAGTCTGCGACCGCATAGCCCCCGTCGTTGTCGCCCGGCCGGGTGCGCAGGAGTGGCATCAGGTGGACGTAGCGCACCCCGAGCTCCTCGAGGTAGTCGAGGTGCTCCTCCACTCCCCGGATCGTGCCTGCGAAGCGATCCACGTAGAAGACATAGCCGACCATGTCCGGGGCCTGGAACCAGTCCGGGTGCAACGTCCGCTGCCGGTCCAGGTCCCGCAGGTCCGCCGGCCGCTCGGCAGACCGCGCGGCGAGTACGCCGATCAGGCGCTCGAGGTTCTCGGCCAGGCGTGGATCGCGACCGTATGGCCCGAGCAACCCCTCCCACAGGTCGGTCCAGTGACGGCGGAGACGCATCACGAACGACTCGGTCTCACTCGGCGGGCCGGAACCCAGGGCCTCGCGGGCCAGGACGCTCGCCCGCTCGAGCCAGACTTCGCCGGCGCCGCTCACCCGGGCAGGCCCCCAGGCCCCGCCGTTCGCGGTGCAGGGATACCTCGCGTTCGTCATGTCACGCCCCCGCGGCGGCCGCGCCGCCGGCGGCCCCGAAGCGCTCTCCGAACAGGACCAGCCCTCCGACGAGCCCCACGTCGTCGCCGAGCACCGCGGGAACGACCGTCACGCGCGCTGCCGGACGCCGGAAGGCGCCATGCTCGATCGCGAGCCGCGCCGGCCCGAGGAGGCGATCGCCCTGGCCCGCGGCGAGGCTGCCCCCGACCACGATCAGCGTCGGGTTGAACACGTCCGTCAGGCTCACGCAGACGGCTGCAAAGGCCTCCCGTCCTTCCTGCATGAGGCGGGCGGCAACGGCGTCGCCGGCATCCTCCGCGCCTGCCACGTCCCGCGCCCCGAACGCCGCTCCGCGCTCGCGCACGAGATCCGCCAGCAGACGGCTCTCACCCCGCTCAGCGGCCTCCCGCGCCCGCCTGGCGATGCCACTCCCCGACGCGATGCCCTCCAGGTGGCCGGGCATCCCGCATCCGCATCGCGGGCCGTGCAGGTCGACCACCAGGTGCCCGAGCTCGCCCGCGGTCCCGTCCGGCCCGCGCAGCAGCATGCCGCCGCTGACGATCGCCCCGCCTACCCCCGTCGAGACGGTGAGGTAGAGGAAGTCTTTGCAGCCAGCCGCCGCGCCGAACCGGCCCTCGGCGAGCGCAGCGACCTGGGTGTCCCGATCGAGCGCCACGGGGAGCCCGAGGGCCTCGCCGATGCGCGCGGCCAGCGGAATGTCGCGGAACGTCGGGCCGAGATTCGGCGGGTCGAGGATCATGCCGCGGCGCGGGTCGACGGGGCCGGGCGCCGAGATCCCGACCCCGACCGGGGGCGCCTCGGAGAGCCCGGCGAGATCGTCCCGCACCCCCTGGAGGGTCGCAATGCACGCGACGACGATCGCCTCGCCCCCGTCGACCACCGGGGTCCTCGCACGGCGGTGGGCGACAACCCGGCCCCCGGGCAGCACGCCCGCGGCCCGGATCTGCGTCCCCCCGAGGTCGAGGGCCAGGACACCGCCGGCGGGGAGGTCGCCCACGCTCAACCTTTCACGGAGCCTGCGAGAAGGCCCCGGACGAAGAATCGCTGGAGAGCGAGGAACACCATGACCGGCACGATCATCGACACGAAGGCACCGGCCGTCAGGAGCTGCCAGTCCTGGCCGCGGGAGCCCGTCATCGACACCAGCCGCGACGTCATGACGGCCACGTCCTGGTCGGTGCCCAGGAACGTCGTCGCCACGAGCAGGTCGTTCCAGACCCACAGGAACTGGAAGATCGCGAAGGAGGCGAGGGCAGGGACCGAGAGCGGCAGGACGAGCCGCACGAAGATCGTGAAGTGGGACGCTCCGTCGAGCGAGGCGGACTCGATGAGATCCTTCGGGAGCTGGCTGATGTAGTTGTAGAGCAGGTAGGTCGCCAGGGCGAGCCCGAAGCCGGCGTGGGCCAGCCAGACCGCGAGGAAGGTCCCGTTGAGGTGGATCGCGAGGTAGGCCTTGAGGACCGGGATGAGCGCGATCTGGAGGGGTACAACCAGCAGCCCCACCACGGTGATGAACAGGATCCTGCGGCCGGGGAACTCCAGCCAGGCGAACCCATACGCGGCGAATGCCGCGATCAGGATCGGGATCACAACCGCCGGGATCGTGACCGCAAGGGTGTTGAGGAAGGCCGTTCCCAGCCCGTCGCCGCCGAACAGCACCGTGTTGTAGTTGTCGAGGGTGAAGGCACCCCCACCGCCCGTGAAAGCCGTCCACCACCCGGAGTTGAAGATGTCCTGCTTGTCGCGGAAGGAGGTGATGAACAGGCCCAGCGTCGGCACCGTCCAGATGACGATGAGGGCGAGGACCGCCAGGTTGATCGCCACGCGGGACCAGGCAATGCGTGTCATCGCAACGGCCTCAGATCGCCCGGCCGCGGAACTGCCGGAGGTTGTACCAGATGACCGGCGTCACCGCCACGAGGAGGATGATCGCCAGCGCCGCGCCTCGACCGGCGTCGAAGAACGTGAAGGCCTGCTTCCACATCAGCGTCGCGATGACCTGGGTGTTGAAGTTGCCGCCCGTCATGGCGGTCACGATGTCGTAGATCTTCAGGGTAAGGATCGCGATCGTGGTCGCCACCGTCACGATCGTCGGCCAGATGGTCGGCACGATGAGGCGGCGGAAGACCTGCCACTCGCTGGCCCCGTCGATCCGCCCGGCCTCGAGCATCTCGTCCGGGACGCCCTTCAGGGCGGCGCCGATGATCACCATGGCGAAGCCGGTCTGACCCCAGATCAGGATCACGATCAGCAGGATCGTGTTGAGCGGCTCACCGGTGAGCCACGAGACGGGCCCGATGCCGAAGCCGGACAGGATGGCGTTCAACAATCCGACCTGGGGCTGGCCTGCCGGTTGGAACGAGAGGACGAAGCGCCAGATCACGCTGGCGCCCACGAACGAGATCGCCATGGGCAGGAAGATCAGGGTCTTGGCCAGCCGGTCGAGCCGTGACCGCTCCACGAGGACCGCGATCGCGAGCCCCAACCCGGTGCTGAAGAGCGTCCCGAAGACGAGCCACAGCACATTGTTGCGGATCGCCGTCAGCATCTCCGGGTTGCTGAACGAGTAGACGTAGTTGTCGAGCCCGACGAACTTGCTTCCCGTCGCGTTGAAGAGGCTCTCCCACGCGGTCAGGAAGGCGGGGACCAACAGGTAGAAGGTGAGGATCGCGATCGCCGGCCCGACGAATACGAAGGGCAGGATCCGGCTCTGCCACGCGGGCGGCAGCTTCTCGGTCAGCCAGTTCGCAACAACGTAGAGCAGAGCGACGCCGCCGATGCCCCAGACGATCGCGACGAGGACGATGACGACCTTCGGCGCACCGCTGTCCTTGAGGAAGAGGAAGCCCGCCCACAGCACGACGAATGCCACGACCGGGACGAAGATCGAGACCAGGAGTCGGCCGACACCGGTCGCCAGCACCTGGCTGATTCCCCTTGGCGGGGACGCCGCCACGCTATCTGCCGGTCGCATCCCTTCGATCCTCCACTCGGTGGGAAAGGCGAATGGCGTGCCGGCGCCGCCCGAGCGGCGCCGGCACGTTGCAGACTGCCGCTACTGCGCCGGCCAGCTGGCCTGGATGTTGGCGAGGGTCGTGTCGATGTTCTGGCTGCCGTTGACCAGCTTCACGGACTCTGACCAGAAGGTCCCCGAGCCGACGGCTGCCGGCATCGCATCCGAGCCGTCGAAGCGAACCACCGGGGCCTGGACGATCGACGTGGCGAAGGCGCGGTCAAGCGCAGACGAGTAGTTCGCCAGGTCCTGGGTCTTGTAGGGGAACAGCGCGCCGCCGGACTTCTCCCAGGAGACGCCGGCCTGCGGAGTGGTCAGGTACTTCAGGAACGCCCAGACCTCGGGTCGGTCGGCGAAGGCGACGGCCTGGTCGCCACCGACCTCGGCGGGCGTGCCGATGGCGGGGTCGATGGCCGGCAGGGTGAAGACGCCGACCTGGTTGTCGAGGTCCTTCTGGACCGCGTCGGGGAAGAACGCCGTGATGAAGTTGCCCTGGTTGGTCATCCAGCACTTTGGGGGACTGTCGAAGGCGGCCTTCGGCGCCTCGCCGAAGTTCGTCTGGACGATGTACTGGGGGCCGCCGTAGACGTACTTCGGGTTGCCGAAGATGTCCATCATGATCTGGAACGCGTTCTTGACGGTCGGGTCGGTGAACGGCGTTGTGCCGGCGACCCACTTGTCGTAGGCGGCGGCGCCGACGGTGCGGAGCATGATCTCCTCGACCCAGTCGGTGACCGGCCAGCCGGTGGCGGCGCCGCTCTCGATGCCGATGCACCAGGGGGCCGTCCCGTCGGCGACCATCTTGTCCTCGAGCGTCTTCAGCTGATCCCACGTCGTGGGAATCGCGTAGCCCTTGGCGTCCCAGGCGACCTTCGGGTAGAAGACGAGGCCCTTGAGGTTGACGCGGTGGAACACGCCGTAGACCTTGCCGTCGGCGGCGGTCCCAACGTCCTTCCAGCCGGGCCCGTAGTTCGCGTCGATCGACGCGACGATATCGGCCGGAAGCGGGAACAGCTTGCCCTGCGCCGCGTAGTTCTTCATGCCGCCCGGCTGCGGGAGCATCGCAACATCCGGCGGGTTGCCCGCCTGGACCTGCACGTTCAGCTGCTGCTCGAAGGACTTGTCGCCGTTATAGACGACCTTGACGCCGGTGGCGTCCTCGAATGGCTTGACCGCCGCAGCAAAGGCGGCCGCCTCCGTGTCGACGAAGGCACCCCCAACGGTCACCGTCTTGCCGCTGAGGTTCGCGGCGGCGGACGGTGCCGCCGAGGCACCCCCGGCAGGTGCCGACGTGGCTGCGCTGCTGCACGCGGCCAGGGCCACGGCCAGGGCGGCTGTGGCAACGACGAATCGATTGCGCATCCTCTCCTCCATCCGGTGGGTCCTCCCGCCGTGCGCTCCGTGGTGTGTGGAACCGGTTCCACCACGCCTGTCAAGGAGACTACCAGCATTGTCAAGAGCGATTCCGGGACCCACACCCCGCGCTACCCGGTCGGCTCGCTTGACTGCCCGTGCAGACTGGAACCGATCCCAGGCAACGCGATATGCTGTGTGCGGAGGAACCTGAAGCCTCGAGGCGGAGATGCCAGCCACGATCCAGGATGTCGCGCGCGCGGCCAGCGTAGGCCGGGGCACGGTCAGCCGCGTCCTCAACGGCCGGCCCAATGTCGATCCTGCGACGCGTGCCCGCGTCCTCGAGGCGATCGCCGCGCTCGACTTCGTTCCCAGCGCGGCGGCACGGCGACTTTCCCTGCGCAGGACCCAGAGCATTGCCGTGGTCACGCTCCACCTGACGCGGCCGTCCGTCGTCGAGCGCCTGCGCGGCATCGAATCCGCCCTCGTCGACGCCGAGCTCGACATGATCGTCTTCAACATCGAGACCGTGGAGCGGCGTGACGCGATCCTGCGTGATGTACCACGGCCGGAGCGCATCGACGGACTGATCCTGGTTTCGGTTGCGCCCCACGACACCGAGCTGGCGCCGATCCGTCGCTCGGGCCTGCCGGTCGTCCTGATCGATGCCCACCATCGCGCGCTTCCCCGGGTCGTGTGCGACGACGTGGGCGGCGGGATGATGGCGGCCAACCACCTGCTCGCACGTGGCCATCGGCGCTTCGGCTTCATCGGCGACGAGCCGCGCCCGGCCCTCGGCGTGCCGTCGAGCCGAATGCGATTTCGCGGCGTCGCGCTTGCCCTGCGCGAACACGGCCTTGCGATCCGCCCGGACCATGTCGCTGAAGGTGAGCACACCCGCGAGTTCGCCCGCGAGCTGACCGAGGCGATGCTGCGGAGCGCGGATCGACCCACCGCGATCATCGCCGCGAGCGATACCAAGGCGATCGGCGTCCTCGAGGCGGCGCGCGGGTTGGGCATCGACGTGCCGGGCGAGCTCTCGGTCATCGGTTATGACGACGTCGAGGCGGCCGACTTCGTCGGCCTGACCACGATCCATCAGCCGCTCGCCGAGACCGGGGTCCGGGCAGTCGGCCGCATGATCGGACTCATCTCGGGCGCGGCGCGGGTTCCGCTCCGCGAGGTCCTCCCTGTCTCGCTCGTCGAGCGCCGGACGACCGGCCCCGCGCCGGCATAGGCCGCGCCCGCGACCCCTCCCCTACCCCTCCAGGCCGGCGCGCAGCTTCGCGACCCGCTCCTCGAGCTCGGCGACGCGTGTCCGCGCGCGCTCGACGACGGCCGGCGGCGCCTGCGCGACGAACCGCTCGTCGGCCAGGCGCGCCCGGGCACCGACGAGCTGCGTCTCGGTCCCGTTGAGCTCCCGCTCGAGGCGCACCCGGTCACGCGCGGCGGCCTCGTCGTCACGGGCGGCGGGGCGGATGATCGCCTCGATCGCCCCGGCCACCACGGTCAGCCCGCCCGCCGCTCCCGCTCGCAGCGCCTCGGCATCGGTTGTCCGAGCCATCGGGCGCGCGTGCGCGAGCCGCTCGAGCGCCGGCGCCAGGGACTCGAACGCAGGCCCCAGCTCCCGCGGCAGGGCGACCTGCACCGGGAGCCAGGCCGCCGGATCGAGCTTCGCCTCGGAGCGGGCGTTGCGCAGGGCTCGGACGAGATCCACGAGCGCCCCGACCTGCGCCTCGGCTGCTGCGTCCGCGGGGGGTGCGGCCGGCCAATCGGCCACCACGAGCAGGCCGGGGTCGCCGTCGGCGTGGGGCATCTCGGCCCAGATCGCCTCCGTGACGAAGGGCATCACCGGGTGCAGGAGGCGAAGGTAGGTGTCGAGCGCCTCCACCAGCGTCCACCAGGTCGCCTCCCGGTCGGCCGCCGCGAGCGTCGCATCGGCAAGGCGAACCTTGGCAAGCTCGAGGGCCCAGTCGCAGAACTCGCCCCAGATCGAGTCGTAGAGAACCCGCGTGAGCTCGCCGAAAGCGAACCCCTCCAGCGCACGATCGGCCCCCTGGACGGCCGCCGCCACCCGGCTCTGCAGCCAGCGCTCGGCCGGCCCGAGGTGCACCGGGTCCGGGGGCCGTCTCGTGGCGTCCGGCGGGATCGACGAAGGGCGGGCACCCAGCGTGAACCGCGCCGCGTTCCAGAGCTTGTTCGCGAAGTTGCGCGCGTTCTCCAGCTTCTCCGCGCTGAACTTCTGATCGTTGCCGGGCGCCGCGCCGTGGATCAGGGCGAAGCGGAGCGCGTCGGCGCCGGATTCGTCGATCGCTTCCAGCGGGTCGACCACGTTGCCCTTCGTCTTGGACATCTTCTGGCCGTACGGGTCGCGCACCAGGCCGGACAGGTAGACCACCTCGAACGGCGCGTCGCCCATGAGGTGGATGCCGAGCATCATCATCCGGGCGACCCAGAAGAAGATGATGTCGTAGGCGGTCTCCATCACGGTGCCCGGGTAGAAGCGGGCGAGGTCGGGCGTGGCCTCCGGCCAGCCCAGGGTCGAGAACGGCCAGAGTCCCGAGCTGAACCACGTGTCGAGGATGTCGGGGTCCTGCACCAGCTCGCCCGCCGGACGACCGCACGTCTCACAGGCGGCAGGTCCGGCGGGGTCCGCGCTCACCGTGACATGTCCCCCGGGGCAGTACCAGGCGGGGATGCGGTGGCCCCACCAGAGCTGCCGGCTCACGTTCCAGTCGCGGATCTCGGTAAGCCAGTGCTCCCAGACCTTCTCGAAGCGTTCGGGCAGGATCACCGTCCGCCGGGTCCGCGTGGCATGAAGGGCCGCCTCCGCCAGGGGCCTGGTCCGCACGAACCACTGCGTCTTGAGGCGGGGCTCCACGACGTCGTGGCTGCGCTGGCAGCGTCCGATGGTCATCTCGTGGGGGGTGCTTGCCTGGAGGTCCCCGGCGGCTTCCAGGTCGGCGAGGATCCGCTGGCGGGCTGCGTACCGCTCGAGGCCGGCGTAGTGGCCGCCGGCGGCCGAGATGTGCCCCGCGTCGTCCATGACGTCGATGAAGGCCAGGCCGTGGCGTGTGCCGGTCGCGTAGTCGTCCGTGTCGTGGGCGGGGGTGATCTTCACGGCGCCGGTCCCGAAGGCGCGGTCCACGACCGGGTCCGCGATGATCGGGACGTCGCGTTCCACGAAGGGGATCCGGGCGCGCCGGCCGACCAGCGCCGCGTAGCGCGGATCGTCGGGGTGGACTGCCACGGCGGTGTCGCCCAGGATGGTCTCCGGGCGCGTGGTCGCCACGCTGATCGTCGACGCCGGGTCGGGTGCGCCGGTCGCCTCGTCGACCAGGTGATAGCGAACCGTCCAGAGCGTGCCCGTCTCGGGCGTTGCCAGGACCTCGAGGTCGGACAGGCTGGTTCGGCAGCCCGGACACCAGTTGATGAGCGCCTCGGAGCGGTAGGCCAGGCCTTCGCGGTAGAGCCGGCTGAACGCCTCGCGCACGGCGCGGCTCGACGCCTCGTCCATGGTGAAGCGCAGCCGGCCCCAGTCGCACGAGGCGCCGACCCGGCGCTGCTGCGAGAGGATCGCGTTCCTCGTCTCGCCGACGAAGTGCCACATTCGCTCGAGGTAGCGGTCGCGGCCGAGGCTGGTCCGCGTCTCCCCCTCCGCGGCGATGATTCGGTCGAGGACGACCTGGGCTGCGATGCTCGCGTGGTCCAGCCCGGGCAGGAAGAGCGCCGGGCGGCCCTGCATCCGCGCGTGGCGCGTCATGAGGTCCTCGACCGCACTCCGCTGGGCGTGGCCGAGGTGGAGACTGCCCGTCACGTTCGGGGGCGGCTGGATCAGCACGAAGGGCCGCTTCGACGGGTCCGCTCGCGAGCCGGCGCCATCCGGCGCGAAGACGTCGGCCGCCAGCCAGCGCGCGTAGATCGGCCCTTCGACCTCCGCGGGCCGGTACGCCTTTGCGAGCCCCTCGCCCGCGTGCCGCTCGGTCATCGCGCGCTTCCTCCGCAACGAAACGACCCCGCTCGTCCCAGCGGACGAACGGGGTCGTGGTGCCACCTGCTGGTTCGGCGGTCGGTTCCGGCCGGTCATCCCGGCCCTGGCGCCTCACGATGCGCCCGACAGCCCTCTCGACGCGGTACCGGGCGCCTCCCGTCACGATTCGCGAGCGACGTTCACGCCGGGGTCGCCGCGCGGCTCACACCGTCCCGCGCTCGCTTCGGCCCTTTCCGGCGCTACTCCTCCCGGTCACCACCGTGAGGGCCGGAGTGTAGCACGGCAGGGCGGCGATTCCGGGCAGCCGGAAGCTGCAGATCGCCGGTGCGTCAGGCGGTCGCGCCCTGGGCCGCGAGCCACTCCGCGTAGTTCGTCTCGTCGACGCCGCCCTCGATCTCGGTCTTCGTGAGCAGGAGGGGCGGCCGGCCATCGCGGATCGTCTCCTCGGTGATGATGCACTTGCGGATCTCGGTCCGGTCCGGGATGTCGTACATCACCTCGAGGAGCGATTCCTCGACGATCGTGCGGAGCGCGCGGGCTCCCGTCTTGCGGGCCAGGGCCGCGTCCGCCGCCGCGGTGAGCGCTCCGTCCGTGAAGACGAGCTCGACCTTGTCGAGGCCGAGGAAGCGCTTGAACTGCCGCGTGATCGCGTTCTTCGGCTCGGTCAGCACGCGGACCAGGTCCTCCGCGGTCAGCGCGGCGAGGGTGACCACCACCGGGAGCCTGCCCACGAACTCCGGGATCAGGCCGTACTTGAGGAGATCCTCGGGCATGAGCCGGTCGAGGATCTTCTGGCGGTCCGCCCGGGTGCCCGTGGCGTCGCTGCCGAAGCCGAGCGCCCGCTTCCCCACGCGCTCCTCGATGATCCGCTCCAGGCCGTCGAATGCCCCTCCGCAGATGAACAGGATGTTGGTGGTGTCGATCTGGATGAAGTCCTGGTGCGGGTGCTTCCGGCCGCCCTGCGGCGGCACGTTGGCTGTCGTGCCCTCGAGGATCTTGAGAAGCGCCTGCTGGACCCCCTCGCCCGACACGTCGCGGGTGATCGACGGGTTGTCCGCCTTGCGGGCGATCTTGTCGATCTCGTCGATGTAGATGATCCCGCGCTGGGCACGGGCGACGTCGAAATCGGCGGCCTGGATCAGGCGCAGCAGGATGTTCTCGACGTCCTCGCCGACGTAGCCGGCCTCGGTGAGCGACGTCGCGTCGGCGATGCAGAACGGCACGTCCAGGACGCGAGCGAGCGTCTGGGCGAGCAGCGTCTTGCCGGACCCGGTGGGGCCGACCAGGAGGACGTTCGACTTCTGGAGCTCGACGTCGTCCGTCGAGCCGCCGGCGTTCACCCGCTTGTAGTGGTTGTAGACGGCAACGGCGAGGACCTTCTTGGCCCGCTCCTGGCTGATCACGTACCCGTCGAGGGCATCCTTGATGTGCCGCGGCGAGGGGAGCTTCTCGGTCGCGGGCCTCTGGCGCGGCGTCTCGAGGAGCTCTTCCTCGATGATCTCCTGGCACAGGTTGATGCACTCGTCGCAGATGTAGACGCCCTGGCCCGCGATGAGCTTGCGAACCTGCTCCTGGCTCTTGCCGCAGAACGAGCAGCGGTACGGAACCTTGGGCGTCTTGCTTGTCGTCATGTGCGCCGGGTCTCCCTGCGATGTCTCCGTCGGCGCCGGCCGACCCCCGCTACGTCCCCGCTGGAGCCGGCCCATCCGGGGCCGACTCGCTCGTCCCGGTCGGCCTCTCGACTCCGGGGCCGCTGGAGGCCGAGGGGAGCCCGGTTGCGACGGACTTCGGGACGGGTGCGTACACCGCGTCGATGATGCCATACGCCTGGGCCTGTTCGGGACTCATGAAATAGTCCCGTTCGGTGTCCTTGATGATCTTCTCCACGGTCTGGCCCGTGTGGTGTGCCAGCAGCTCGTGATTCGCGTTGACCAGTGTCTCCATCTCCTTGACCTGGATGAAGACGTCGGGGGTGTTGCCGCGGAACCCGCCGGAGCCCTGGTGGATCATGATCCGGCTGTGGGGCAGGGCGTAGCGCTTCCCCGGGTGGCCCGCCGCGAGGAGGACGGCTGCCATGCTCGCCGCCATGCCCACGCAGATCGTGCTCACCGGCGCCCGCACGAGCTGCATGGTGTCGTAGATCGCGAGCCCGGCAGTGATCACGCCACCCGGCGAGTTGACGTACAGGTTGATGTCCTTCTCCGGGTCCTCCGAGTCGAGGAACAGGAGCTGGGCGATGATCAGGTTCGCGACGTTGTCCTCGATCGCGTCACCCAGGAAGATGATCCGCTCCTTGAGGAGCCGCGAGTAGATGTCGTAGGCGCGCTCTCCGCGGCTCGACGTTTCGATGACCATCGGAACGAGCATCTGGGTTCCTCCTGGTGCGACGCCGTCGGCCCTGCCGCGCGTGGCCGCCGTCCGCGGCTGCTGACAGATCGGGAGATGGATCACGAGCGAGCGGACCCCGCCTCCTCGACGGCGGCGGCCCCGGCGGACGCGTTCGCATCCTCGATGTGCGGGATCGCCGGATGCTCCGGGTGTGCAGCCAGCCAGTCGTCGATGAGCTTCTCGACGACGCGCGATCGGCGCAGCGAGCTGCGGATCGCGGCCCGGGCGCGCGGAGTGTCGAAGTACGCAGCGAGCTTCGGGTCGCTCGCGTAGCGCTGCCGGGCGCCGGCCGCCTCGGCATCCACGTCGGCGTCCGTCACCTCCATGCCCTCTTCCTCGGCGATCTTCCCGAGCACGAGAAGCGTCTTGGCGCGCTCTTCGGCGCCGGGACGGAAGTCGGCGTGGAGCTGCTCCGGGGTCTTGTCGGTCGCCTTCAGGTACGCCTCCTCGGTGATCCCCTGGCGGGCGAGCGCCCCGCGCAGCTCGTCATGCATCACCTCGACCTCCTCGTCGACGAGGATCTCGGGGATCTCGACGCTCGCGTTCTTCACCGCGTACTCGATGATCCGGTCGGCGAATCCGTGGCGCGCCCGGTCGAGCGCGTTGCGGCCGAGCCGCTCACGGACGTCCGCGCGCAGCGTCGCGAGATCCGCGAAGTCGCCGAGCGAGGCGGCGAACTCGTCATCGGCGACGGGCAGGACCTTCTCGCGCAGCTCCCGGAGCTCGACCGCGAAGCGGGCCGTGGCGCCCTGGAGCGAGGCCTCCTGGTAGTCGAGCGGGAAGGTGATGTCGAACTCGGTCGAATCGCCGGCCCGGAGGCCCACGAGGTGCTCCTCGAAGCCGGGAATCAGGCGCTCCTGGCCGATCACGATCGGCATGCGCTCCACCGTTCCGCCCTCGAAGGGCTCGCCATCGCGTGTCCCGGCGAAGCCGATCACGGCCCAGTCGTCGTCCTTCGCGCCCCGGTCCTCCACCGGGACGAGCGTCGCCTGCTGGTCGCGGAGCTCCTCGATGACCCGATCCACCTTCGCATCGTCGACGGCGTCGATCTCGGGCGCGAACGGGAAGGCGCGGTAGTCGCCCAGGCCGACCTCGGGGCGGACCGGGACGGTGGCCGTGTAGCGGAGCGGCTGCCCCTCCTCCGCCTGGACGATGTCGATCGTCGGGCGGCCGATCGCAAACAGTTCAGTGTGCTCGAGCATCGCCGCGCGATACGAGCGTTCCACGAGCTGCTCGACGGCCTCGTCGAGCACCGCACCCGGACCAAGCTCGCGCTCGACCATCGAACGCGGCGCCTTGCCCGGCCGAAAGCCCGGAATCCGGGTCCGCTGGCTCAGCTGACGGGTCGCGTCCGCGACGGCTCGAGCGAGATCGGCCGCGGGCAGCTCGATCTCGAGGATTACGGTGCTCTTCGGGGAGGGGGTCGTGGTGACGTGCATGGCCGGCCAAGTATACGGGCGGCCTCTCGGGCGCGCCCCCCGGACGGCTGGTGGGCGAGGAGGGGGTCGAACCCTCACGTCACTCGCGTGACACCGGCTCCTAAGGCCGGCGCGTCTGCCATTCCGCCACTCGCCCCGCCGGCGAGTCT
>DAOTXE010000035.1:0-49109 GCA_034435355.1 Chloroflexota bacterium | reverse complement strand
CGGACGGGATCCCGATCGCGGGCTGGTACATCCCGGCGGCTGATGGCGCGGGTCCGACCGGCACCACCGTCGTGATCGTCCACGGGTGGGACGCCAACAAGAGCGAAGCGCTGAAGTACGCGGTCCCCCTCCACGCGGCGTTCAACGTCGTCGTGATCGACCTGCGAGGAGGCGGCCGAAGCGGCCCCGCCGACAGCACGTTCGGCCTGCGCGAGAAGCTTGATGTGGAGGCTGTCATCGACTGGCTCCAGCGGACCAGGCACCCCGCGCACATCGCGGTGATGGGCAACTCCATGGGCGGTGGCGCCGCGGCGCTCGCCGCCGCCGGGGATCCGCGCATCGAGGCCCTCATCCTCGACTCCACCCATGCCCACGTCGCGAACATCTTCGAGCGGCGCCTGGAGGTCGACGCCGGCCATCCCTCGTTGCCCGGCACGCCCGCGATCCTGGCCGCGATCTGGCTTCGCACCGGGCTCGATCTCATGGAGGCCGACCCGATCGCGGCGATCCCGGCGCTGGGCCGGCGCCCGCTGCTGCTGCTCCACGGCGCCGCCGACGTCAACGACCTGCCCGCGGCCAGCGTCGATGTTATCTACCAGGCGGCCCAGGAGTCGGGCGTGCCGGTCGAGCGCCACCTGTGCCCGGGAGCGACGCACGGCAGGGTCATCGACACCTGTCCGGCCGAGTGGGGCCAATGGATCGTGGGGTTCCTGAACCGTGTATTCCCGGAGCCCGGCTGAGCTCGTGCATCTTGGCGCGTGCGAGGAGGGAGGAGCGATGAACGACCCAGCATTCTGCCCCCACTGCGGATCCGCGCGGCGCGACGGGACCATCACCTGCGCGAACTGCGGACGGTCGCTCGAGCCGGTCGCCGAGTCGATGGAGGCCGCCGGCGCGCCAGCGTCAGGGTGGACCCCAGCAGCGAACGCAGGCGAGATGGCGGTCACGTCCTGGCGGGGCCTGGGGATTGGCGCGTTCATCGCGCTCGTCCTGCCGACTTCCTACCTGGTCCTTGCGCGACTGCTGGAGGTCGGGATCGTGTCGCGCGACCAGGTCCGCCCGCTCGTTCCCCTGCTCGACGCGATCCAGTTCCCCTGGGGGGTGGTCCTTGGGCCCGTCGGCATCGTGGTCGCCGGCAGGTCGGCCGGCATTCGCGGAGGGTGCGCCTGGCTCGTGCTGATGGTCTTCACGGTGCCCGCGCTCGCGTTCTTCTGGCTCGCCAGCGTCTTCGCCTACAGCGGGGCCACCGGCAGGCCGTTCTGAGCGTGTCCATGCGCCGGCGTCGCGAGGCATCGTCCTCCGCGCTGATGTCGCCTGGAGCGACACCCGGGTCCGTAACATCCCGGCGCCACAGGCGTCCTTGAGTCAACGAGCACCGTCCCGGGTGCCGTCCGGTCGGTCAGCCCGCATCGACGGGAGGGATCGAGATGGAACTCATCCTGCTGGTCATCCTCTCTGTCGTGTTCGTTCTCGTGCTCCTGTGGGTGAAGACGGACGAGCTGACCGGGCGCCAGAAGCAGACGGAGCAGCAGGTCCGCGAGCTGGTCGCCAGCCTGACGAAGATCCAGGGCACGGTCGCTCGGCTTGATGCAGCCCCCGGGAAGACCGCCGTCCAAGCGCCGCCGCCGGCTCCGCCCAAGGCCGCCAGGGTACCCTCGTCCGCCACGTCGGCGTCCGCGGTGCCGGCGCGCCCCGCCGCGACCGCACGCGTTCCGGAGGCCCCGCCGCCCTGGCCGAGGCCGGCTCGGGAGGCCCGCCGCGGGTGGGTCGCGCCGGGTGAGAGCCCTGCGCACCCGATCTACGGGCCGGCCACCTGGATCGTCCCGACGACCGGCCCGCGGCTCGGGCCCGGGCTCGTCGAGCGCATGCTCCACCAGCTTGGCCTCACGCCGCCGACGGCAGGCGAAGGTTGGTCGCGCACCGCGCTCGAGGCGTGGCTCGAGGGCCGGCTGCTCGCCGTCGTCGGCGGCGTCGCCCTGCTCCTGGGCGCAGTCTTCTTCCTGAGCCTGGCCTTCAGCCGCGGCTGGATCACCGAACCGCTGCGCGTCCTCATCGGACTGATCGTGGGCACCGGCCTTCTGGTCCTCGGTGAGCTCTCGTTCACGCGACTGCGCGGCGTTCTCGGGCATGTCCTGGTGGCGGTCGGGCTTGCGACGGTCTCGCTGGCGCTGCTCGCCGCGACCCGCCTGTATCACCTGGTCCCGGTCGAATTCGGCCTCCTGGGTGCATTCGTTGCAGCCGTCGCGGCGGCCGCCATCGCGATCCGCCACGACTCGCAGCTCGTGGCGGCCTTCGGCCTCATCGCCGTCCTCGCCTCGCCGCCGATCCTCGGCGCGAGCCCGACGATCGTCACCCTCCTGTTCGTCGCCGCCACGCTCGTCGGCACCACCGGCGTGGCGCTGTTCCGGACGTGGGTTTGGCTGCCGCCGCTCGCGTTCGTGCTGGCCGGTCCGCAGCTGGCTTCCTACATCACCGGCGGCCCGCCGGTTGCGGAGGGGCTCCTCGCCATCGCCGGCTTCTGGCTCGTGAACGTCGTCGCCTCCGGAGGTGAGGAGACGCGTCACGCGACGGATCGGCTCCGGACCACCACGGTCACGCTGCTCCTGGCCGACGCGGCCTTCACGATCTGGGCGGGCTTCGCCGTCCTGAGCGGCCCGCAGGAGACGTGGCGCGGGACGTTCCTCGCGATCCTGGCCGCGGCGCACGCCGCGCTCGGGCTCCTGTTCCTGGTCCGCAACGGCGACCGCCACCCGTTCGGGCTGGTCGTCGCCGCGACGGGCATCGCCACCCTGACCATGGCGGTCCCGGTCCAGTTCGGCGGGGCGCCCGTGCCGATCGCCTGGGCCGCCGAAGCGGTGGCGCTTGCGTGGGTGGCGGTCCTCCGCCGCCATCCGTACAGCGCGGGCGTCTCCGTCCTCCTCGCAGGCCTGGCGCTCTGGCATCTCGTCGCGATCGAATACGGTCCGGCGGATCTGGCTTCCGGCTTCAGCCGTTCGATCCCGTTCGTCGGGCCGGAGGGGATGACCTTCGCGTTCATCGTCGCGGCGCTGGCCGTCGCGGGCCTGATCGTACGGATCGCCTGGGTGCGTGCCGGGCTCGCAGTGGTCGGCGGGCTCGTCGCGATCTACGGCTTCCCCTTCGAGCTGTCCGGCCCTGCGCTCGTGGCGGGCTGGGCGGCCCTCGCGACTGGCGCATTCGGCCTGTACGCCCGGGCCGTCGTGCCGCGCATCCGAGGCGACTTCCGCGAAGATCGTGTCCCGGCGCTCGGCCTGCCGGGACCGATCGTCGCGCCGGTCGCCGAGGCCATGGCGTGGCTGAGCGCAGTCGTGCGGCCCGCCTTTGTCGCGACTGCCCTCATCGCAGGCGTTGGCGCGATCGCCCACCTGGCTGTCTTCGAGTACCCGGCGCTCTCCATCTACGCGGGAACGCCGCACGACATCCCGTTCGTCGGCCTGCCCGGCCTCGCGTTCGCGATCGTCCTCGCGGCGATCGTCGGGACGGGGCTGCTGGTCCCAATCGCCTGGGTGCGCGTCGGCCTGACCGCCCTCGGCGGGCTCGTCGCCCTGTACGTCTTCCCGTTCGAGCTGTCCGGTCCCGCGCTCGTGGCGAGCTGGGCGGCCCTGGCGACCGCGGCGTTCGCCGTCGAGGCGCGCGTCATCCAGCCGCGCGTCGGCCCGGCGTCCGAGGGGACGGCCCGCGCCCGGTTCGTGCGCCCGACCGTCCGTGCCGTCGGCGCGCTCGCCGGGGCAATTGTGCTGGCCCACCTGGTGGTGCTCGACTTCCCGATGTATCAGCTCAACGTGCGAATCCTCTCGACGATCCCGTATGTCGGAGAGGAGGGCCTGTCGCTCGTGGCCGTCATCGCGGCCCTGGCCGCCGTTGGCTGGGTGATCGGCGCTCGCTGGATCCGGCTCGGCCTGACGGGCATCGGCCTTGCGCTCCTCGCGTACACGGTGACGTTCGAGGTCCGCCTGCCGCCCGTGGCCGTTGCCTGGGGCCTGATCACGCTTGCCTCCGTGGCCATCGTCCGCCGGATCGCACCAGTTGAGCCTCTCCCAAGCGTGCGCCGTCCGATCCTCAAGCTGGTTTCCGAGCGCCTGCCGTACGCAGCTGCGGGCCTGGCGCTGCTCTTCCTCGTCGTCCAGTCGCTCTGGCTCGCCGCTCCCGTCTCCTTCGGCCGTTACGTGACGGGCAACCTCGCGCTCGACGGGACCCCATTCATCGACCAACGCTCGTTCGTCCTCGCGAGCCTCGCTGCGACGGCCCTTCTCGCCGGCTGGGTGTGGCGTGGGATGATCCCGGGCCTCGTGGGCGGAGTCGCGGCGGCGCTCGTGGTCGCGTGGCTGCTGCCGTTCGAGGTCCGTCCGGGGTATGCGGTTGCCGGCTGGTCCGCGCTGGCGCTCGCGCTCACCGGCCTTGGCGTGCGCCGTCTCGTCCCCGCTGCCCGCCTCCTGCTCGGCGCGACATCCATCGCCCTCGTGGCGTTTGGCGCCGCGGTGGCGCTCACGATCGTCGCGCCGCTCGACCGGTTGATCGTCGACGCGACTACGACGGTCCCCGGCTGGGCGATCCTCACCGATGCGACAGTCGCGCTCGGCGCCCTGGCCCTCGCGGCCGGGGTCGGCGCGCTCCTTCAGCGGGACGAACGACTCAGCCTTCCGGCGCTTGCCGCGGCGGGCGCCGCCGTCGTGTACCTGCTCTCGGTCGCCGTCGTCGACCACTTCCAGGTCCAGGTGGCAGCACGGCCCCTCGAGGAGCTCCAGAAGGAAGCTCAGGTCGGCCTCAGCGCACTGTGGTCGGCTCTCGGTGCCGCCGGGTTTGCGGCGGGTCTCCTGGCGCACCGGCCACCGGTGCGCCTGTTCGGCCTTGGGTTGCTCGGGCTCGCCACAGCGAAAGTCTTCCTCGTCGACCTCGCCTCCCTCGACGTCGTGTACCGGGTCCTGTCGCTCGTGGCGCTCGGCGTTCTGCTGCTCATCAGCGCGGCGGTCTACGCGCGGATGCAGCATCCCCAGGGATCTGTCACACCGGGGCGACACTGAGAGGTCAGGGGTATCGTCAACTCAATGAATGGCAGCGTTCAAGCTCGCCTGGAACCGCTGGCGGACGCCGGCACCGCCGCCCTCGCCGTCGGCGCAGCCCTCTCCGGCTTCCTGATCGGCGCGTCGGGGCCGCCCTTCTTCGTCGCCATCGCGGCGGGTCTGGTCGCTGGCCCGACGTCGGGCGGGCTCGTCCTTCTCGGCGCGATCCTGACCGGGGCAGTCGCGACCCTCGGCGTGATGATCGAGCTCGCAACCGGCCATCGGCCGTATCTCGGCGTCGCGGTCGTCGCGGCCTGCGCTGCGCTCCTTGTCGGCATCTTCGTCGGGACCTCATACGGCTCTTCGAGGGGCCTCGGGGGCTGGGCCGTTGCCCGCGTTGCCCCGACGCCGAGAGTTCCGATGCCGTCCTTCCCGACGTACCTCAAAGCCCACGCAGACGTGAGCATCCGACTGGACGCCGCGTCCGGCTTCACGTCAAACCCGACCGCAGGCGGGCCCGACGGCACCTTCGGGCATTAGTGCCGATCCGGGCCGGATTCCACGCTGGTCGTTGAAGTGATCGCCATGGGCGTCGCCCGGGTGGGGACGTCGACCATCTACGCTCGTCTCCAGCTCACGAACCCGTCCCCCATCGACCTGGGAACCATGCTCTCGTTCCCCCCGCGTTGTGCTCCAGCTCGGTGGCCCGGCGGGGATGACCGCCCACGCCTGGAGCGGACCGGCCCGGGTCGTCGCCGGGGAAGGGATGAGCGGGACGGTCGCGTTCGATGCCGTCCTCGACGATCCCGCACCGGCCGGCCTTCCACGTACCCTCTCCGGCCAGCTCTCCTGGACCTGCCACGCCTGGTCGACCCGTTGAGGCTTGATGCCTCACTTCGACGGCTCCGCCTTCAAGGCACTCGTTCGCCATGCGGGCGCCCTCAACGGCTCTGGCAAGTCGAAACCGTCGAAGAAGGCCAGTCCTGAAGTACTCCGTCCCGAGAAGCTCCCGCGCGCTTATGGGCGCGGGAGTTCACGACACGCACGCCTATCCGCGGCATCGTCGATTGTGAGGCGACAGTGGTGAGCGAGGCTGTCCGCGTCGGTCAGCCCGATCCGTTTTCCGGTCGGGCTGTCTCCTTCACCAGTCGGGTCATGGCGTCGATCTCCAGCTCGTAGATGTGCGCCGACTTCACGTGGATCACCAGGCCGCCGGTCGGCAGCCCGGCCCCCGCGGCGATCTCGCGTTGGAGCGCGGCGAGCTCCACCAGGTTCCCGTACGCCTTCTTGCCGAGGTCCAGGCTGTGCGCATACACGACGAGCTGGACCAGCCCATCGGGTGCCCAGGCGTCGATCAGGCTGATGCACGGGATGTATGTCGTGTCCGTAGCCGGCTGGAAGGTCGTGATCGTCGCATCGCGTGCGCCCGGGTCGGCAACCAGGCGGGCGACCAGCCAGGCCACCTGGTCGCGGCCAGTCCCGGCGTAGTCGCGCAGTCGCCGCGCATACGAGTCGGCGCCGCCCAGCTCGGCGACCGCGCCGGGCTCGCGGAAGTTGGCGCGCATCCAGGCCAGCCACCCGGGATCGCCGAGGCGGGCGATCAACGGGTCGTCGGGGTCGGGATCCGTGACGGCGATCGTGAGAAGGGCGATCTCCCGGGTCGGTTCGGCGCCCCAGCGCGCCGCACGTCCCTCGCGTACGACGAGCGCGGAGGCTGCCATCCAGGCCTCGCCGAGCGTCGCGGCCGCGACGATCCGCGGGAGCAGCGCGTCGAGCCGGGGTTGCCCGATCACCGCCGGGGCGGCCGCATGTCGTCCCGGTACCGCCCGGTCGGCGGCACGGTGGCGTCACGCGGGTACAGCCCGAACCGGATCGCGTGACGGGCCCACTCGGGGTCGTCGGGCGCCCACGTGTGCGCCAGGGAGCCGTCCGCCTCGTGCTGGGCGATGGAACCGTCGGCGCCCAGGACGAGCGTGCCGCCCTCCGCCAGCTGGACCTCGCGCCGCTTGTACCTGCGACCGTGCGTGGCGGGGCTGGGCGTGGGGTGCGTCGGATCGGGTTCGGTGCTCATCTCAGGTCTCCTCGTGGACGTTCAGCATGCGCCCGGTCGCGCGCGGCCGCACGCGATGCGCACGGCGATGAACCGCAACGTCCCCGACTCGTACACGCTGCTGCCGGTCACGTCGCCGGGCAGGAGGTCGGGCGTGCCCTACACGCGGGCGAACGACAACCCCAGCGCCCGCGCGAACGCCCGCGCCAGGGTGGTCTTGCCGGTGCCCGGCACGTCCTCGATCAGGGCATGGCCGTCGGCGAGCAGCGCGACGGCCAGAAGCCGGAGCGGACGCTGCAGGTCCACGACCGCGACCGCGACGGCGCGCTCCAATGCGTCGCGGAAGCGCTGGCCGTCCGTTCGTCCGGGAAGCAGCGCGGCGGCCTGCGGCGACGCGGCGACAACGCCGGGATCGTTCTTGTCCACGCCACTCCTTCCCGGGGAATGACAGAGGCCCCGGGTCTGCGAAGTGCAGTCCAGGGGCCATCAGCCCGAGCGGGCAGTTCAGGCGCTGCGCGCCTCGGCGGACACCATCGCCATTCGGCACGCCGGAGCGTAGACCGCGGGTACGGTCGCGTCAACGCGTGATCGTACCGGTCGGCCGCGAGGGCTCGGTGACGTGGACCGCGCGCTCGGTGACGGATCGAAGCGGGCCGGCGAGACGGAGCGCACGCGAGGGCGGGGCGCGGCGCAGCTCACGCGGGATGACCTCAGCTCGCCTGGGCCGCCGCCGTCAGGAGGAGCACGACGGCGCCGAGCGTCGCGATCGCAGCTGCGCTGCGGCCCAGCCGGCGGACCGCGGCCGCCTGGAACGCCTCATCCACCGGCCTCGCGATGTCCGGCACGACCAGCAGGTCGATGTAGACGCCGATGCCGACGAGCCCGACGACCACGACGTGCTTGACCACGATCAGCGCGGACCAGGCGTTGGCGAACGTGTGGCCGAGCCCGAGGAACCGCGCGTCGGTCACAAGCATGTACGTCCCCGTCACGACGAACACGCCGATCGCGGCGAGGATCACGGGGAGTGCGCGCCGCCCAATCGCCGGGATCACCCGGCCGAGCGTGGGGGCATCGACGGTCCGCCGCAGCACGGGAACCAGGACGAGCCCGAGGACCGCGTAGTAGCCGAGCAGCCCGACTGTCGCGAGCGAATGGAGCCAGGCCGCCACGACCTGCACGACGTCCACGAGATCCCTCCGCCGATGCGAGCACGCGGGCCCTTGCCGGGCGCGGCGCGATGGCTCGCATCGAGCGTGTCGCCGGGGCCGGGCCGGTCGCCAGTGCGGAAGCGCCCGAACGCGCAGGGCGTCCGACCCGGCGTCGCCGCGCCCCACCGCTGCGATGGCGCGGTTCGGGCAGCCGGCGCGGAGACTCCGCGAACGCGCGCCGCGTTTGTCGCGTATAGTGTCGGGGTCGCCATTGTCTGGGCGGCTCTCGCGTGGTCGACCGTTCCTTCTCGAACAGACCGTGCGTCTGTGTTTGGTTCGGGAAGAGGAAAGGGTCACCATGACCACGGGTACAGTCAAGAAGGTCGTCTCCGACCGCGGCTTCGGCTTCATCACAGCCGAAGACGGCAAGGAGT
Source organism: Chloroflexota bacterium (assembly GCA_034435355.1). Taxonomy (GTDB): domain Bacteria; phylum Chloroflexota; class Limnocylindria; order Limnocylindrales; family CSP1-4; genus CTSoil-043. The sequence continues at coordinate 40,456 of DAOTXE010000035.1, read as the reverse complement.
ACTTCTTCCACCGCAACGAGCTCACCCCCCCGCTCGACTTCGACCGGCTTTCCGGCGGCGAGCGCGTCGAGTTCGAAGTCCAGGCCAGCCCGAAGGGGCCGCGCGCCGCTCAGGTGCGCTCCGCCTAGGACTGCTGCCCCGTCGCACAAGCGACGGATCCGCACGAAGGCCCCGGTTCGCCGGGGCCTTTCGATTCCACCGGCGTCGCCGCCCCGAGCCGCCGCGCTGACGCGGCCGAACGGTCAGACGTCGCCCAGGAGTCGCTCCAGCTCGTCCGGGGTCGGCATCCCGTCTCGGGCGCCCGGTCGGGTGGTGGAGAGCGCCGCGGCCGCAACCGCATGCCGCACCGCCTCGAGGAGTCCCAGCCCGTCGGCCAGCCCCGCGGCGAGCGCGCCGTTGAACGTGTCGCCGGCGCCGGTCGTATCGACGGAGTGGACGGCCGGGGCCGGCACCGCGACACCGGCACTCCCCTCCTCCACGACCAGGGCGCCGGCCGCGCCAAGCGTCACGACGACAGCCTGGACGCGACTGGCGGCCGCGTTGCCGGTCGCCGGCGCCCCGGCCTCGGCATCGTGCTCGACGGTCGCTCGGCGCGCCTCGAGCAGCCGGCGGGCGGCTGCTTCCGGAGCCTCTCGCGCATTCCCGCCGGCGAGGGTCGCGAGCTCCGTCTCGTTCGGCGTGAGGATGTCGGCCAGCGCGATCGTCGGGGCGTCCAGGTCATCGGCTGGAGCGGGATTCAGGATCGTGGTCGCGCCGACCCTGCGGCCCATGTCGAGGGCGGCGCGGACGCCGTCCGCCGGGATCTCGCGGCATGCCAGCACCACGTCACCCGGTCCCGGCGCGAGCTCCCGCAGGGCCACCTCGACCGGCGCCGCGTGCACCTCGCCATTCGCACCCGGCGCCACCGCGATCAGGTTCTCGGCGCGGCGATCCACGATGATCAGGGCAACCCCTGTCGGGCGATCGGTCGTGACCAGCCCCCGGGTGTCGATCCCCTCCATCTCCAGGGCGGAGCGGGCCGCGACACCCATGTCGTCCGCGCCCACGGCCCCGATCATGGCCACCGCGGCACCGAGTCGCGCGGCCGCGGTCGCCTGGTTCCCGCCCTTGCCGCCGTGGTAGCGCATGACGTCGCCGCCCGTGACCGTCTGGCCGGGCACGGGCAGACGCGGCGCGGCGACCACGAGATCGACGTTCAGGGAGCCGACCACCAGGACGCGTCCGCCAGCCACCGGTCGATTGTCGCGGACCCGGGCCTCGTCCGCCCGGTGCTGGTGCGCGACCAACCACGCCGGCGGAGTAGCATCGCCGCCGGGAGGTGGTCCATGGGTCGGCTGGTCCGCGGCGTCATCCGCGCCCTCGCGGTCTTCGTCATCGGCATCCTGGCATTCGCAACCGGGTCGGCCGTGTTTGCAGCCGTCGCCCGCGGGCGCATCGCGACGACGGACGACGTCGCCTCGAACGAGCCGACGATCGCCGCGATCTTCGGAAGCGAGCGGTTCGCGAGCCGTGCGCCCGCCTTGCGGGGCGGCCGCGTCGTCACGTGGTTCGCCGGCCACGACGTGGACCTGCGCGCGGCCGCGCTCGACCCGGGCGGCGCGATCCTCGAGCTCAGTGTCCTGTTCGGCGGCACGCAGATCGCGGTGCCCGTCGGCTGGCGGGTGCGCTCGCGCGTGCGCTCCGTCTTCGGCGGGACGCAGGTCGACCTCGACCAGGCGGACCTTGATGACGCCGCGCCCCTGCTGGAACTCCGCGGACTCGCGCTCTTCAGCGGCGCCCGGGTGACATCCAACCCGGACGTGTCCTGGAGCGGCGACGACCACGAGGGCGAGGCGCTGCCGCCCGCGGCCGGGGCGGTCGAGCGCGAGGCCGAGGCACCGGTCAGCGAGAGCGGACCCGCGTGACCACCGTCCTCTTCGTCCGGCACGGCCTGACGGCCCTCACCGGCCCGGTCCTCTCGGGCTGGACGCCCGGGATCCACCTCGACGAGCGTGGCCGCGCCCAGGCCGTGGCGCTCGGCGAGCGACTCCGTCCCGTCCCGCTGGCAGCGATCGTGAGCTCGCCGCTGGAACGCTGCCGGGAGACGGCGGAGTGCCTGCTCGCCGGTCGCTCGCCGATCCCGGAGGTGCGCCTCGACGACCGCCTCGGCGAGGTCCGCTACGGCAGCTGGACTGGCCGCGAGCTGAAGGACCTGCGCAGGGAGCCGCTCTGGCGCGTCGTCCAGGGTCACCCGTCGGCGGCGATCTTCCCGGAGGGCGAAGGGCTCGCCGCGATGGCTGCGCGAGCCACGGCCGCGGTCCGCGAGTGGAACGAGCGACTGGGGCCGGACGCGATCTACGCGATCGTGAGCCACGGCGACGTCATCAAGGCCGCCGTCGCGGACGCGCTCGGGGTGCACCTCGACGGCTTCCAGCGGATCGTCGTCGATCCGTGCGCGCTCTCGGTGGTCCGCTACACCGAGCTGCGTCCGTTCGTGGTCCGCGTCAACGACATCGGGGGCGGCGTGGATGGCCTCCTGCCGCATCCGCCCCCCCGACGCCGCCGCGGGCGACGTGGGCCCGGGCCGGAGTCCGCCTCGGACGCCCCGGTCGGCGGCGGGGCCGGCGGGTAGCCGGGATCGTCGCTGCTCGGAGCCGGACGTACGCGGCGATGCCGCCGGGGCCCCGGCGGGCGAACCGGACGCGAGCGCGCTAGAGTCGCGTCACATCCCACCTACCCGGAGATCCATTCGTGCCGCGTCACATCTTCGACTTCGGAGTCCCGGACCGGTTCGTGACCGGCACCGTCGGCGAGCCAGGTCACCGCACCTTCTTCCTGCAGGCGCGGAAGGGCAGCGCGCTCGTCTCGGTGGTGCTCGAGAAGATCCAGGTCCAGGTCCTCGCCGAGCGCCTCTCGCTCCTGCTCGCGGAGGTGGCGCGCCGTGGCGCGCACGTACCGGAGGCTCTGGCACCTTCCGACGACGACACCGCGCCCCTCGGCGAGCCGCTCGTCGAGGCCTTCCGCGTCGGGACCCTCACGCTCGGCTGGGACCCACAGCGCGAGCAGGTCGTGATCGAGGCGCGCGCCCAGGAGGAAGCCGACGAGGAGGAGAACGAGGACGCGAGCGACGACGATGAGGACGACGATGAGGACGAGGGCGAAGAGGGCGAAGAGGGCGACGAGCCGGCGACGCTCGAGTTCGACGACAGCGACCCCGACGGCCCGGACCTCGTGCGGGTTCGCCTGACCCCGCTCGCGGCGCGCGCCTTCATGGAGCGGGCGCTGCGCACGGTCGCCGCGGGCCGGCCCCCGTGCCCCTTCTGCGGCCTCCCGCTCGAGCCGACCGGTCACATCTGCCCCCGCAAGAACGGCTACGTGCACTGAGCAGCCGGGGCGTGGGCGATCCGGGCGGGAAGGCCGGGCGGCCGCGCGGTCCCGGTGAGTTCGAGGGTGGCGGGGCGCCCGAGCCGGATGACGAGCCGGAGCTCGAGCCCGAGCCGGATGACGAGCCGGAGCTCCCGCCCGCCGTCGACCTCCCGCCCGACCGTGCACTTCCGTTCCTGCGCGACGGCCTCCTCCAGGTCGTGGGCCGGCTCGTGCAGGCCTCGAACACGACGCTCCTGGTGACGGCGACCGGCGACGTCCCGGGCCGCGGCACGACCACCGCAGCTGCGGTCTACAAGCCGATCCGCGGCGAGCGGCCGCTGTGGGACTTTCCCCCGGCAACGCTCGCGCACCGCGAGGTCGCCGCGCACGCGGTCTCGGAGGCGACCGGCTGGAGGATCGTGCCTCCCACGGTCTTCCGTGGGGACGGCCCGCTCGGTCCGGGGATGCTCCAGCTCTGGGTCGAGACCCGCGACGACGTCGACATCCTGGAGCTCCTCCGGGCGGGCGACCCGCGGCTGCGCCGGATCGCACTCTTCGACGCCGTCGTGAACAACGCCGACCGGAAGGGCGGCCACCTCCTGGTGCGGCCGGATGGCCTTGTCCAGGGCGTGGACCACGGCGTCACCTTCAGCTTCGACCCGAAGCTCCGCACGATCCTGTGGGGCTGGCGGGGCACGCCGATCACCCCGGCCGAACGGGCCGTGCTTTCCGGGCTGCGCTCGAAGCTCGCGGCCGGCGGGAGGCTCTCCGCGTCGCTCGCCGAGCATCTCGACGAGACCGAGATCGAGCAGGCCCGGGCGCGCCTCGCGGGGCTCCTGGAATCCGGCACGTTCCCCCAGCCGCACGCCGACTGGCCGGCCGTGCCGTGGCCCTGGTACTGAGCCGGGGCGCGCCCGGGATCACCCGGCGGGCGGCACGGTCCCGACGTGGAGCGTGACGATTCCACCCGACATGCCCGTCCACGTCACCCCGACGAGGCCAGCGTCGCGCATGATGCCGGCGATCGTCTCCGGGGCCGGGTAGTTCCGGACGCTCTGCACGAGGTACGCATACGCGCTCCCCTTGCCGGCAATGCGGCCGATGATCGGGACGATCCCCTCGAACCAGGCACGCAGGATCCGGGCGAGCCGGCTCCGGGGCCGGGCGATCTCGAGGCAGACCACGCGGCCTCCGGGACGGACGACCCGTCCCATCTCCGCGAATCCCTGCCGGTAGTCGGGCAGGTTCCGCATCCCGAACGCGATGGTCGCGGCGTCGAAGGACCCATTGGCGGCCGGCAGGGCCAGCGCGTCGCCCACCACGAACGCACACCCCTCCCGGGCCCCGAAGCGGCGCACCGCGACGCCGATCATGCCCGGGCTGATGTCCACGCCAAGGACGTCACCGCCGGGCTGCACGCGCCGGTGGAGATCGGCGGCGACTTTGCCGGTGCCGGTCGCGACGTCGATCGCGCGGTCGCCCGGCCGGAGCCGCGCAAGCGCCACGGCGCGCCGCCGCCAGCGCGGCTCCTGGAACGCGCTGATGAGCAGGTTCATGGCGTCGTACACGCCCGAGATCCCGTCGAACATCGAGCCGACCTGGGCGCTCGGCGCCGCGTTCCCGCGCTCGTTCGCCGCTCCCGACGGCGTACCGCTGTCTCGAGGAGTCATTGGGTCACCTCCAGGTCGGCCGGGATTCCGCCTGCGGCGATCGCGTCGAGGATCGCCGCCGCGACCGGCCCGGCGTCGGTGATCGGTGCCGCGTGGCGCATGCCCCCGAGCGTCACGAGGCCTGCGCCCGGAACACGCTCGACAACGGCGCGGGCGATCGGGGCGTAGAACGCCTCGCTGGCAGTGCCCGCCAGGATCGTCACCGGCGCGGCGATGCGCGCCAGTCCGGCGGGCTCGAGCCCCGCCAGGCCGGCGTCGGCGAGCGCGCCATCGCCCTGCGCGGCCATGAAGGCCCGGGCCCGCGCTGACAGCGCCTGCCAGGCACCCTCGCCGGCCACCCCGTCGAGGAACGCCGCGGCGGCGGCCGGAGCGCCGCGGGCCGCGTGGGCATGCGCCGTCGCGGCGGCGACTGCGGCGAACGCGGCGCGCGTCTCCTCGTCGGCAAGCGGCTCGTAGGGCGGCTCCCATGCCACCACGGCGATGACGCGCTCCGGGATCCGCGCGGCGGCCTCGAGCGCGACGATGCCGCCGAAGCTGTGCCCGACGAGGATCGCGGCACTGAGGCCCTCGGCGTCGAGCAGGGCGGCGGCATCCGCGACGTGGACCCCGACGTCGAGGGGCTGCGGCGGCAGGACGGCGCTCTCCCCGCTCCCCCGCCGGTCGAGCGCGAAGACGGGGCCGCGTGCCGCGAGGAGCCGGCCAAGACCGGCGAGCTGGACGGAGGCGGAGAGGGTCGCATGCAGGAGGACGACCGGGACGTCGTTCTCCGTCCCGGGCGCGGCCTCGAACGCACGGTAGGCAAGCCGGGCTCCATCGCCGGCGAGGAGCGTGCGGGTCGATGTACTCGTCACGCGGGTACCCGGCGAGCGAGATCCGAGGACTCCTCCGAGCAGAGCGAGCGCAGCTCGCGACGCCGGAGCTTGCCGGACTCCCCGCGCGGCAAGGACGCCACGATGCGGAAGACGACCGGCACCTTGTACGGCGCGAGCTGAGCGAGGCAGAACGAGCGCAGCTCGCCGTCCGCCGGCCTCGACGCACCCGGTCGAAGCACGAGGGCCGCGGCGGCGACGGTCCCCCAGGTCGGATCCGGGCGGCCGACAACGCCCGCTTCGGCGACCGCGGGATGCCGCTCGATGGCTGCCTCGACCTCGGCCGGTGCGACGTTCTCCCCGCCGGAGACGAACACGTCGTCACGCCGGTCGAGGACCTGGAGGTAGCCCGCAGCGTCGAGCCGGCCGGTGTCGCCGGTTCGCAGCCACCCGTCCGGCGCCCTGTCCGCCGTGCTCGCCGTGCTCGCCTCGGGACGCCCGATGTAACCGGAGAACGCGGCCGGCGTCCGGACCTCGATGTCACCGGGGCCGGCGTCGGTGCCGTTCACGATCCGGACCTCGACGCCCGGCAGCGGGCGGCCCGCGGACCACGGTCGTGCCGCCGCGTCGAGCGTGGCAAGGGCCGTGACCCCGGATGCTGCCTCGCTGAGGCCGTACGTCGGGACCACGGGCCAGCCGGCGGCGAGCGCCCGCATCACCAGGGCCGGCGCAATCGGGGCGCCACCGAGCAGGACGGCCCGCAGGGCACCATGCGCCCCCCGGCGCCGGATACCCGCGGTCGCTCCCGCATCGCCGCTGGTCGCGACCGTGCCGACGGCGGCGTCCTCGGCATCCAGGAGCCGGGCCAGCTGGGTCGGCACGAGCGAGACATGGCTCGCCGGCCCATCCCGGAGCAGGGCAAGCACGACCTCGGCATCGAACGCGGGCACGAGGCGGAGCGGCAACCCGGCCGTGATCGATCGCCAGGCGACACCAAGGCCGGCCACGTGGCCAAGGCCCAGGCACAGGAACCAGCCGGTCGCCGGAGGCAGGGCGGCCGCCCACGCGGCTGCGCTCGCCGCCAGCGCAGCATGCGAAAGGAGCGCCGCCTTCGGCCGGCCGGTCGTGCCGGAAGTGAGAACCGCAACCGCCGGGGCGCCCTCGTCCGTCACGCCCCCCGCGATCGCGAAGCCGGCGCCGCGCGCGGCCAGCGCCTCGAGGCCGACCGCCGGGACGCCGATCTCCTCCGCCGGCGTGGCGTGATCGCCGTCGTGCACGACCAGGCCGGGCGTGATCTCGCCGGCGGCCGCAAGCAGCTCGGGGAGGGTGAGCCTCGTGCCGAGCGGCGTGACGCAGGCCCCGCTCCGCCCGGCCGCGGCCAGGAGTGCGATTGCCGTCGCCGACGGCGCCGCCAGGAGCGCGATGCGGTCTCCAGGCCGGACCCCCGACGCCGCGAGACCGGCCGCCAGCATGTCCGCGCGCGCGTCGAGCGCGGCGAAGCTCCAGGTGCGGGCCGGCTCCACGACGGCCGGTGCGTCGGGCGTTCGCGCCGCATGGTGGCGGAGCGCGGCCGGGAGGGTCAGACCCGCCCTCATCCCGATCCCTCGACGAACTCGGCGGCGAACCGCTCCACGGCGCGGCGGTTCACCATGACCCCCAGCCGACCGGCGCGGTCGCCGCCCGGCGCGTGCATCCGCCCGGCTTCCACGACCAGCGGCTCCTCGAGAAGGTCGTGCTCGAGAAGCCCGGCGGTCGCCAGGCCGTGCGCCAGCGGCACGGGGAACCGCGCGCCGGGCAGGGGCCGGAGCTGCGCCGCCGAGGCGAGTCCTGCCGCGATCCCGATACCCGTCTCGAAGAGCGTGCTGATCACGACGGGCACGCCGCGGGCGGCGGCCGCGGCGGCGATCTCGGACACGGCAACCGGGCCCCCAACGCGAGCGGGTTTCACCACCAGGACGTCCGCCGCGCCCTCGGCCAGGAGCCGCCGCACCGCCACCAGGGACGCGGCGGCCTCGTCCGCGGCGACCGGGACGTCGACCGTTCGGCGCAGCTCGGCCGCGCCCGCGCTGTCGTCGGCGGGCAGCGGCTGCTCCACGTACTCGATCCCGAATCGACCGACGGCCTCCAGGCGTTCCTGGGCGGTCGCCAGGTCCCAGGCACCGTTCACGTCCAGGCGCAGGCGAACCTCCGGCCCCACGGCGGCGCGGATCGCCCGTACCCGGGCGACGAGGTCGAGCGTCTCGCGCTCCGCGCCCGCCTTGAGCTTGAGCGTCGTGAAGCCGGCCTGCATCGCCTGGAGCGCGGCCTCGGCACCCGCCGCCGGCCCCCCGAAGCCGATCGTGCCGTTGACGGGAATGCCGCTCGCCGGGGAGCCAGCCGCCGTCGGTCGCGTCGCGCCGCCCGGGTCCCCCGGCTCGACGTCATGGCGCGGCAGCAGGTCGACGCGCGCGGCGTCAAGCGCCGCGCGGAAGGCCCGGCCTGGCGTGCCGAGCAGCTCGAGCTCCTCCGGGTCGGGCACGTCGCCGGAGCGCGCGCGGTCGGCGGCCTCGCGGATCAGGCGCGCCAGCAGGGTCTCCTCGACCTCGGTCGCGTCCGGCTCGAGCACTGCCTCACCGACGCCGATCCGCCCGTCCGGCCCGCTGACGAACAGGATCCACGCCTCGCGGTGCAGCCACATCCCGGTTGCCGTGGCGAACGGCCGCCGGAACGGCACGCGCACGCGCGCCGCCGACAGGCCCCGGACGGGCACCGCCTCGAGCGCGGCCAGTGGCTCGATCATGCCGGCCACCCGCGCAGGGCAAGCGCGACGGCGAAGAGCAGCCCGAAGACGAGCGCAAGCCGCGCCGTCCCCGCCAGCACGGCGTTGAGCTGGCGCGGCTCGGAGAAGTCGCGGACCGTCCGCAGCAGCGGCCACGCGAGGACGGCCGAGAGCAGGGGCAGGAGCTGCGCGATTCCGTACCCCGCGGCCAGGAGCACCACGGGAGCGGCGAAGGCGGCCGTGAGCAGCAGCGCGTACTCGGCCGAGGTCGCGCGGCGGCCCAGGATGACCGCCAGCGTCCGCTTGCCGGCGGCCGCGTCCGTGGGGATGTCGCGCAGGTTGTTGACCACGAGGACGGCCGTGATCAGCGAGCCCACCGGGATCGCGGCGACGACGAAGAGTGGCTCCAGGCGGAGGGCTTGGAGGTACGCGGTCCCGGCCACCGCGACCAGCCCAAAGAAGACGAACACGAACACCTCGCCGAGGCCGCGGTAGCCGTACGGCCACGGCCCGCCGGTGTAGGCAAGAGCGGCCACGATGGCGAACGCCCCGAGGGCGACGACGACCGGCCCGCCGACCCACGCCAGCCAGAGGCCGACCAACCCGGCGAACCCGATCGCCAGCGCGATCGCCATCTCGAGCTGGCGCGGTGTCACGAGGCCGGCCGCGGCAACGCGGGTGGGACCGGCCCGGTCGGGCGTGTCGGCCCCCCGGCGGAAGTCGGACAGATCGTTGGCCATGTTGGCAACGACCTGGAGCAGGAGTGCGACCACCAGGCAGCCGATTGCGGTGTCGACCCGGAACGGGGCGTGCACCGCGAGGGCAGCCCCGAGCCCGACGACCACGCCGCTCGCCGCGGCCGGGAGCGTGGCCGGCCGGATCGCGAGCAGCCACGTCCGAAGCGAAGAGGGACGCGCGGCGAGGGCAGTCACGGACGGCGCGGGTACTTCGCGTAGTCGGGGGCGCGCTTCTCGAGGAATGCCCGCGAGCCCTCGTGCGCCTCGTCGGTCGTGTAGTAGAGGCCGGTCGCGTTGCCGGCGAACTCCTGGAGCCCGGCAAGGCCGTCGGTCGCGACGAGGAAGGCCGACTTCAGGAAGCGGATCGCGGTGGGGCTCATCGCCAGGATCTCGTCCGCCCAGCGGACGCCTTCGGCCTCGAGCTCGGCGAGCGGGACCACCGCGTTCACGAGTCCCATCGTGAGCGCCTCCTGGGCCGTGTAGCGACGGCACAGGAACCAGATCTCCTTGGCCTTCTTGTCGCCGACGAGCCGGGCCAGCAGGCCGATCCCGAACCCGGCGTCGAAGCTGCCGACGCGCGGGCCCACCTGGCCGAAGACCGCATTGTCGCTCGCGAGGGTGAGGTCGCAGACCACGTGCAGGACGTGGCCGCCGCCGATCGCGAAGCCGTTGACGAGCGCGATCACGGGGATCGGCAGCGAGCGGACCTGGCGCTGCAGGTCCAGCACGTTCAGGCGCGCCAGCCCGTCACCGCCCACGTAGCCGCCGGCCGGGCTCTTGACGTTCATGTCGCCGCCGGCGCAGAACGCGAGGTCGCCCGCCCCCGTCAGCAGGATGCAGCCGATCGTGGGGTCGTCGCGGATCCTCGCGAACGCGTCGATCATCTCGGCGACCGTCTCGGGGCGGAACGCGTTGCGGACCTCCGGTCGGTCGATGGTGACCTTGGCGATCCCGGTGCCGGAGTGCTCGTAGCGGATGTCGCGGTATTCCGCGACGTGGGTCCAGGTGACGGGTTCGGTCATGCGGCGTGGCCCTCCGAGACGAAGTCGAGGACGTGGCGACGGAACGCGGCCGGCGCCTCGAGATGCGGGGCATGAGCGGCTGCGTCGACGACGGCGAGGCGAGCGCCGGGGATCCCCGCCGCAACCGTCGCCGTGCGCTCGCGGGCGGGGTCGGCCGCGCCCACGATCACGAGGGTCGCCGCGGCGACCTCTCCGAGCCGTTCATGAAGTGGCTCCATCGCGCCCTGCCCGGCAGCCCGGAGGCTCGCCGCGAGACCGGCCGGGTCGTGGCCCAGGCGGATCTCGCGGAGCGCCGACCGCGTGGCGACCCCCAGCCGCGCCTCCCCGGCCAGCACCGGGCTGCGCTCCCAGGCGTCCACGAACGCGACGATCCCCTCGCGTTCGAGGATCCCGGCCAACGCCTCGTCGGCCGCCCGGCGCGACATCCGCTCCGCGTCGTCCGCGATCCCGGCGGAGGCCGCCTCCAGGACGAGGCGCCCGACGCGGGCAGGGTGCGCGATCGCGAGGCGGAGCGCGACCCGCGCGCCCATCGAGTAGCCCACGACATGCGCCGATCCGTGACCGAGTGCGTCGAGCAGCACGGCCAGGTCGTCGGCGCTTCGCTCGATGGACGCCCGCGACGGGTCGTTCGGGCCGGCCTCGGCGACGGGGCCCGCGGAGCGGCCGGTGCGCCACCCGGTCCCGCCGTGGCCGGGAAGGTCAGGCACGATCACGCTGAACCCAGCGTCGACCGCGGCGTCGGCCAGCCCGCCGTCCCAGCTGCGGCCGCTCCCCGTGAACCCGTGGAGCAGGAGCAGGGCCGGTCCGGAGCCGGTCTCGCGCACGGCCCACCCGAGCCCGTCGATCTCGACGCGCTGCGGTGCCGCGATCATCCGCCGAGCTCCGCGACGGCCGCTGCGACTGCCTCGGCGGCCTCCCGGTGCAGCTCCACGTTGCGCGAACGCTCCGTGCGAAGCTCCAGCACGTCGACGCCCGGGGTCGCGAGGCTCTCGGCGAGGGATGCGCGCAGCTCGCCGCCTCCCACCGTCCGGTGGCGGGCTCCGAGCGCCTCCACGATCGGGCCGAGATCGACGCCGTGGGGCGTCCCGAAGAGCTCCTCGAAGTGGGCGGGCAGGCCGGCGCTGGGCGCCTCGGCTGCGGCCTGGGGCAGGAACGAAAAGATCCCGCCCCCGTCGTTGTTGACGAGCACGATCGTGGCCGACAGGTCATGCAGCTTCGCGGCAACCAGCGCGCCCAGGTCGTGGAGGAACGACAGGTCCCCGACCACGAGCGCCACGGGCCCCACCCCTGCCGCGGCGGCGCCGAGCGCGGAGGAGACCACGCCGTCGATTCCGTTGGCGCCGCGGTTCGCGAGCGGCCGGATTGCACGCTCGCTGCCCGCCAGCCACGCATCGAGGTCACGGACGGGCATGGAGCTGCCGGCCCACAGGATCGCGCCGTCGGGGAGGAGCTCGCCGAGGTAGGAGAAGGGGGCACCCTCGAACGCCTCGTCGCGGGACTCGACCCCCGCCAGCCAGTCGCGGAGCGCGGCGTCGGCGACCCGGTCGGCTTCGAGCCAGTCGCCCAGCCAGGGATCGCGGGATGGCGACGGCAGCCGCGGCCCGGCATCGATCGCATCGGCGAGGGCGGCTGCCGTGATTGCCGCATCCGCGTGGACGAACGTCGTGGGCAGCAGCACGGGCTCCCGGTAGCCTCCGTCCCCGTCGACGACGACCTGGCCGGGAGCCGCATCCTCGAGGAGCGACCCGAGCGCCTTCGAGGTCGGGGTCGCGCCGAAGCGCAGCACGAGATCCGGCCGATGCGCGTCGCGCCACGTCCCCGGCCGGCAGAGGAGGTCGCCGCGGGCAATGACGTGCGACCGACCGTGCGGCCCGCAGCGGACGCCGGAAAGCGGATCGGCCAGGATCGGGAAGCCCGTCGCGGCGGCCAGCCGGGCGAGCGCCGCGGGCAGCCCCGGGTCGTCCTGCGGCCCGGCGACGATCAGCCCGCGGCGGGCGCTCGCAACGCGTTCCGCGAGGCGGCTGACGTCGCGGTCCCCGAGCGTGCGCGGACCCGCAAGGACATCCGTGAATGGCCGGGCCGGCTCGGCGCCGCCGGGCTGGGGGGGCCGCAGGTCACCGTCGGGGACCAGCGGCTCCCGGAACGGGATGTTGAGGTGGACGGGGCCGCTCGGCCCGGCCAGCGCCGCGGCCACCGCACGGCCGGCCACGGAGCGAACGTGCTCGCGCGTCTTCCGCGTCGCGTCGAAGACCGGCAGGTCCGCCTGCCACTTCGCGTGGACGCCGAAGAGGCCGACCTGGTCGATCGCCTGCGGTGCGCCCCGATCGCGCAACTCGGCTGGGCGATCGGCGGTCAGCAGCACGAGCGGCACGCGGCCGAGCGTCGCCTCGACCGCTGCAGGCAGGAGGTTCGCCACCGCGGTTCCCGAGGTGACCAGGACGCCCGTCGCACGGCGCGAGGCGCGCGCCAGGCCGAGCGCGAAGAAGCCGGCAGCCCGCTCGTCGAGCAGGACGCGGACCCGTATCCCCGGGTGCGCGCGGAGCGCGAGCGCGAGCGGCGTCGAGCGCGATCCCGGGCACACGACGATGTCGCGCATGCCCGCCCGGACCAGCTCGTCGACGAACCCGCGGAGCGCGATGACGTCCGTCATCGGCTGGGCTCCGCCTCGCGGCCGATGGCCGACACGACCGGGCGCAGCTTCATCCGCGATTCCTCCCACTCGCGCGCGGGGTCGGAGTCGGCGACGATCCCGCAGCCCGCGAAGAGCCACGCGTCGCGCCCGGCGACGACGCCGCAGCGCAGGGCGACCATGAGCTCGCCGTCCCCGTCGGCGCCCAGCCAGCCGATCGGGCCCGCGTACCAGCCGCGCTCGATCCCCTCGTGCTCGGCGATCATCTCGAGGGCCTGCCTGCGCGGCTCGCCGCCAACGGCAGGCGTCGGGTGCAGGCGCTCGGCAAGGCCAAGGAGCCCGGCCTGGTCGCGCAGCCTGCCACGCACCGGGGTCACGAGGTGCTGGACGTCGCGGAGGGGCAGGATCCCCGGCATCCCGCCGACGTCGAGCCGCTCCGCCAGGGGGGCCAGGCTTTCGCGGAGCATCTCGACCACCACGGCGTGCTCCTCGCGCTCCTTCTCGCTCGCGAAGAGCGCCCGCGCACGCGCCGCATCTTCCGCCGGCGTCGTCCCACGCGGCGCCGAGCCGGCGATCGCGACCGTCTCGAAGTCCCGCCCGGCCGTGCGCACGAGGCGTTCGGGCGTCGCGCCGAGGAGGGTCCGGCCGCCCCGGACGAAGGCGTAGATCGTCCCCTCGGGGGCGCCCGCGGCGAGGCGACGGAGCGCGTTCTCCACGTCGATGTCGATGGACGATCGGAGATGGACCCGGCGCGCCAGCACGACCTTGTCGAGCCGTCCCCGTCCGACGGCGCCCGCGAAGAGGCCGACGAGCCGATCCCAGGCCACGCGATCCGGCCGCTCCCCGATGCGTGCGAGCAGCTGATCGGCGGGCCGGGCGATCACCCCGCCGGAACCGGGGCTGAGCGCACCGGCCCGTGCCACGAGCGAATCCCAGCGGCGATCGCGGGCACGCGCGGCGAGGTTGCCGGGATCGGCCGCCCGGCCGGCCGCCGGAGTCGCCTCGACGGTCGTGCGGAAGGTCGCCCCGTGCGCGCGAGCGAAGGTCAGCTCCGGCAGCACCAGCGAGGACGCCCCGAACGGACCCCAGGGGTCGCCCGGGTCGGGCACCTCGCCCGTGAAGCCGAGGCCGCCGAGAAGCACCGGTCCGGCGCCGCGCGGCGCCCCCGCCGGCGTGTCGATCACGGCCGTGGCAAGGCGCTCTTGCCAGGCAGCCGCCGAGCGCCCGAACCTCGCCGCACCGGCTGCCTCATGCGACCAGGCACGCCCGATGCCGACGAGTGCAAAGCCGGCCGACGGCTGAAGCCAGAGGGCCGCCTCCAGGTCCTGCTCGCGGGCGGCGGCGAAGAGACCAATCGGATCGACGGCCCGCACGGGAACCGTCGTGACCAGAAGCCCGCGGGAAGGCGTGTCCTCACGGGTCCCCGGCAGCCCTTCGCCGGACTCCGCGCCGTCCAGGGCGGTCCCCGGCCGCTCGACGACGGTCACGCCGCGGGCCCCGTTCCGCGGATCCGCTCCTCCGGGACGCCCGCGCTCCGCAGCAGGAGCGCTCGGAGCGGCGGGTAGGCCTCGTCCAGGCGGGCCGGCTCGTCGGCCATGAGCCAGCGCGCAACGACCTCGTTGAGCGCACCGAACCAGGCAACCCCGGTGAGCCGGGTGTCGAGCGGAGGAATCGCGCCTTCCACGACCGCCTGATCCAGGTAGCCGGCGATCATTCGCGCGAATCGCTCGTGGAGCTCGTTCGTCTCGTCGTTGAACGCGCGTCCGGCCCCCAGCGCGTCGAGGAAGAGCAGCCGAGCCATCGTGCGGTGACCCGCGAACGTCGAGAAGACCGTCCGCAGGGCGGCGTCGGCCCTGGCGATCGGGTCGGTCTCCACGGCGACCGCCCGGTCCACCTTCGCCGCGAGACGGTCGGCCGTCGAGCGCATCAGCTCCCGGAAGATGGCCTCCTTCGTCGCGAAGTGGAAGTAGACGCCGCCCTTGCTCGTCTGGGCAGCGGCCGCGATCTCGTCCATCGCGGTATCCCGGTAGCCGCGCCGGGCGAACGTGTTGAACGCCGCGTCCAGGATCTGCTCGCGCCGCGTGCGGCTCTTCTCGGCCTGCGCCCCGCTTCGCCTGTCGTCGCTCATCACTGTTCTCGCCTGTCGCACAGAAACCGACCGACGAGTCGGTTTGTTCCGGAGATCCTACGTCCTTTTCGGCGGACAGGCGCCGCCGGATGGCCGGCGCAGTCGGATCGGGGGGTGCCGCGGCGGGGCGAGCGCTGCCGCGGCCCTGCGCGCGTTTACGTGCGCGGCTCTCCCGGGGCGCGGACCCGGAACGTCGCCGACCAGGCGACACGCTCGGCCGGCGCGACCATCAGCGCCCGCCCGTTGGCGACGGCGGCGGCGAGGTCGTCGTCGGGCGAGGTCGTCGGCTCCAGCGCGTGTTGCGTTCGCGGCGTGGCGGGCGTCGCCGGCCAACCGCCGTCGTCGAGCCAGAGGCCCAGGTTCGGCGCGATCGGCGCGTACCACGTCAGCTCGAGGGCCGATCCGTCCGGCTGGTGGACGGCCGCAACGCCCGGCAGCCCCTCTCCGCTGACGGAATCCCAGCTCCCGTAGAGCTCCCAGCCGCCGTAGAGCTTGAGCGCGGTGCCCGCGCTCCGCTCCCGGACGACGTCGAGGGCGATCATCGGGCCGTCCGTGCCCGGCGTCTCCGGCCACGCCACGTGCCCCGGCACGGGCCCGATGGGGACACCAACCGCCCCCGTCACCCACACCGAGGCGAGCCCTTCCACCTCGACGCGAGCTCCGGGCTCGAGGGCCAGGAGCGGGTGCATCGACCAGAGGATCGGCAGCTCGCGGTCGCCGTGGTTCTCCAGCTCGTATTCCGCCACGAGGCGCGGGCCGTCGAGGCGCAACCGCCGCGTGAACCGGTAGGGCCAGGCCGCGCCGCTCCACGTCGCCACGAGCACCTCGCCCTGGGCCGCGACCGACGTGGGCCGACCCCATTGATCGCCGTGATCGCGCAACCGGGCTCCGGCCGGGTCGAGCGGGTCGCCGCAGCGTCCCACGGTGGGCAGGCACTCGTCCCATCCGAACGCAACGTCGCCATCGAAGACCGCCTCGTGGCCGGCCCAGGCTCCGGTGTCCGCCGGGGGATCGCCCGCCACGAGCCACTCGCGGGCCGCGAAGCGGTCCGAGAACGAGATCACGCGCGCACCGAGCGCCGGCACGACGACGACCCTGACCCGGTCATTGTCAAGAGCGAGTGTCTCGAGCGACCCGAAGGCGGGGCCCGGTCTGATCACGAGTTCCTCCCGGTCGGCGACCGACCAACGCTGGCGCGCCCGCCTTCATGCGCGGTGGACGCGATGAGTGCCTCCATCGCTTCGCGAGCGCCGGCAGCGTCCGCGTGCCCGATCGCCTCCACCACCCACCGGTGAGCGCGGTTCGCCGCCTGCGGGTCGCGTGCGCCCGGCAATGCGGTCGCAGGTCCAGCTTCGATCGCCTCGATCACCGCCCCGGCCAGCTGGGCCAGGAGCCCGTTGTGCGCAGCCCGCACGATCCCCGCGTGGAGCGCGAGGTCGATCCGGGTGGCGGCGGCCGGGTCGGCCGCGGCCGCCTCCATCTCGTCCTGGAGGCGCAGCAGCGCGGCGCGCTCCTCCGGCGTCGCCCGCTCCGCGGCGGCCTCGGCTGCCCGCGGCTCGATGATGTCGCGGACCTCGACGAGGTCGGCGAAGAAGGCCGGGTCGGGGCCAGCCTCCATCTGCCACTCCAGGACCTCGGGATCGACGAGACGCCAGTACCCGCGGCCCAGCGCTCGCGTCCCGGTCCGTGGCCGCGATTCCACGAGCCCCTTCGCCGCGAGGACCTTGATCGCCTCGCGGACGACCGTGCGGCTGACCCCGAGCTCGGTCGACAGGTCCGCCTCCGGGGGAAGCGCGGCGCCCTCGCCGAGCTGACCCCGGACGATCCGCATGCCCAGGTCGCGCACGACGACCCGGTGGAGGCCGCGCCGCGCGCCAAAGCCGTGAGCCGAGCGGGTGGACATACCACGCGACGGTAAAGGGGTTTCGGGCGCTCTGCACGGCGGTCTTGCACACCTCCGCCGCGGCCGGCCCGCAAACCGCCGGGGTCCCTGCACGGGGGTCCATGCACCGCAGCGGCGCGCCAACGGTCCCGCGCTGGTGCACCATGCCGCCATGGCCGCCCGACCAGCGTTCGCGTCGTCGACCCGTCCGCGCGCCTGGGCCCCGCTGGCCGCCCTCGCGGCCGGCGCGGCGATCCCGGCCGTCCGCCCCCTCGTCCACGCCGCCCTCGACGTGCCGCTGGTCTGCGCGTACGCCTGTCGGGCGGCGGCGTGAGCACGCGCGCCGGCGACTCGACCCCGGATCGCCGCGGCTCGCCGCCGCGGCCCGATCTCGAGCTCGTCTGGCCCGGCAAGTACGAACCCGACGGGTCGCGGAGGCGGACGGGGCGCGATGCCGAGCCCCTGCGCGTGATCGAGCGGTTCCCGGGTCCCCTCGGCGATGCGCCGAACCACCTGGTCGCAGGCGACAACCTCCGGACGCTGCCCGCGCTGCTCGAGATGTTCGCCGGGCGGGTGGACCTCGTGTACCTGGACCCACCCTTCGGAACCGGGGACGCCTTCCACGTGCGAACGCCGCGAGACGCGACCGCCGGTGGCCGCACGGCGGCCGCAGGGCGGGACGAGCTGGACGCCAGGAGCCGGCGCGGCGTCGCGGCGTACGCGGACCGACTCCCGGGTGGGCTCGGGGGGTTCGTCGGGATGCTGGCGCCTCGGCTGGAGCTGATCCGGGACCTCCTCGCGCCGAGCGGTTCGCTCTATCTCCACCTGGACGCGCGGAGCGTCCACGCGGCGAAGCTCCTCTGCGACGAGATTTTCGGCGCTGCGAACTTCCGCAACCACCTCGCCTGGGTCTATGCCGGCCGCGAGCTTGCCCGCCGGCACTACAACGCCAAGCACGACGACATCCTCTTCTACACCCGTGGACGGAGCTGGACGTTCCACCCGGAGCGGATCCTCGAGCCGCTGCGCGAGAGCTCTCGGAGGGCACTCTCCCGTCACGTTGACGAGGCCGGGCTGCCCTACGTCATCCGGTATCGCGACGGCGGCGGCTTCGCCCACCGGGACGAACCGGGCCGGACGTACCGCCAGCCGGTGCCGGCCGGCAGCCTGCCCCGCGACTGGTTCACGGCCGACTACGCTCGCAAGTCCGAGCGCACGGGCTACCCGACCCAGAAGCCCGAGGCGCTCGTCGCGCGCTTCGTGGCCGCCTCGAGCGAGCCCGGCGACCTGGTCGCCGACCTCTTCGCGGGATCCGGGACGACCCCCGTGGTCGCTGCCCGCCTGGGGCGCAGGTGGCTCGCCGCGGACGCGAGCCCGGCCGCGATCGCGGCCGCGCGGCGGCGCCTTCTCGCGTTGCCCGACGCGGGCGGCGGCTTCGAGGTGCGCGCGCTCCCGGACGCGCTACTGCCCGACGCGCCACTCGCCCTCGCGGTTCGCCGCCTCCCCGGCGCAGCTGCCGGACGTGCGCAACGGGCCAGGATCGACGGTACCCCGGACGACCTCGCTGCCGTCGTGGCGTGGGCGATCGGCACTCGCGGGAACCCGGAGGAGCCCTTCGTGGCCAGCGCGGTTGCGGCGCGCGACCCCTGGACCGGCGATCTGGCGCTCGACCTGCCCGCCGAGCCGGATGCGCCCGGGGCGCGAGGCCGCGCACTCGAAGGGACGAGCCGGAGACCCGTCGCGCGCGCCTGGACCGCCGGCGGCGCGGCGCTCGACATCGTGCTCGTCGGGTAGGCGCCGCGCTCAGCGGGCCGCCCGGACCCCGGCGCTCGCGCGGTCAGGGCACGGCGCTGGCCGAAGGCTCCGGGCTGGCAGACGGTTCCAGGCTGGGCGATGCCGCGTCGCCGGACGAGGCCGGCGATGGCGACGTCCCCGGCGTCTGCGCAGGCGGCGGGGTCGGCTTCGCGGTCGGCTTGGGCGTCGCCGCGGGAAGACACGAGGAGACGCCGCTCCCCGCCACGGTCGTCGAAACCGGCGGCGGCGCCGCGAGCGCGAGCTGCGGCAGCGTTCCGGCAGGTGGGAAGAGCTGCGCGACGAGCGCCCGGATCGCCGCCACGTCCGGGATCTGGATCGAGCCACGGACGTCGAAGCCCGGCGCCACCAGCGGGTGCGTGATCACCGCCCGATACGTCCTCGTTCGGTCGACCCGCCGGGCGGCATCCGCCAGGGGGACGATCAGGCTGCGCGGGATGTTGGTCTCGACGGTCTGCCCGACCGCCTTGAGGAAGCCGATCGGATCGTTCAGGAACCCGCCGCCCACCACCGCGTCCCGGACTCCGGAAAGGATCTCCTGCTGGCGGGCCTGGCGGGTGAAGTCCGACTCGCCCGCTGCCTTGCGCACCCGCGCATACGCGAGCGCCTCGTCGCCGTCGAGGTGGTGCCGGCCGGCGGCAATCGCGAAGCCGTTCGGGAACCCGTACTCGTGGTAGGTCGGGTCGCAGAAGCTGTTGGCCACGTTGACGTCCACGCCGCCCACGCTGTTCACCAGGGCCACGAAGCCACCCAGGTTGACCTGGGCATAGAGGTGGATGTCGAGGCCGAGCAGCGTCCCGATCGCCGCCATCAGGACGTCATGCCCGTCGCCCGTCGAACCCGGGAACTCGGACGGGTGGAGCCGAGCGTACGAGAGAAGCGAGTTGATCTTGCCCGTGTACGTGCCGCCGCCGGGCAGCGGGACATCGACCGTGTCGCGCGCCAGCGAGAGGAGCGAGACCGTCCCGGCCACCGGGTCCAGAGATGCCACGATCAGGGTGTCGGTCAGGAACGTGGTGCGGCCCACGCCCGCGTCGACTCCGATCAGGAGCACGTTCACGCGGGAGGACGCGAGGGCCGGGGCGGCGGTCGGCGCACTGGTCGTCGCCGGCTCCGCCGAGGCGCCCGGGCCCGGTGTCGGGGCCGGGTTCCAGGCGCCGCTTCCGACGCTCGACGGTGCGAAGACGAGGTTGACCTCATCACGGGCCACGTTGGTGGCGTAGCCGAGATAGGCCTGCGGGCCGATCACGATGACCGCCAGGAGGGCGACGGGAATTGCGTCCCGGCGCCGCAGGCGCGGCAGGCGTGGGTTCAGCACGCTCGATCCGACCGCCACGAGCCGCCAGACGAGGAGGAGTGCCTGGAGTCCGAGGAGCTCCCGGAGGAAGGCGTCGTCGAGCGCCAGGCTGGCCAGCCGGACCGGCCCGACCGAGACGATGCCGCCCCCCAGCAGGCCGGCGACGAGGACGACCGGGAGCGCGAACAGCGCGGCTGCCGCCACTCGCCCGGCGGCCAGGTGGCCCAGGCCCGGCACGAGGGCGTCGAGGATCGCGGGAACGTAGCGGCGGCGAGCGCCACCGGGGCGCGCAACGGCCGGCTGGGGGTCCTCGTCGGTCACGGCATGCGAGGGTATCACTCGCCACGCCGTCGATGCCGTCATCAACATCGATGCCGTCATCTGCGATGCCGTCATCGACGGGCCGGCCGGCCATCCGAGCCGTGGGTTGCCGGCCGGTACCGGTACGGTTAGGTGGTATGCGCGCGGCGCATGGGCCGTGGACAATCGCCCCGATGTTGGCCGTCTCCGACCCGTACAAGGTCCTGCAGGTCGATCCCGACGCCGAGCCGGAGGTCATCCGGGCGGCGTATCGGGCGCTCGCCCTCAAGTACCATCCGGACCTCTCCCCCGCCTCAGAGGAGCGGATGGCCAGCCTCAACCAGGCATGGGCGATCCTTCGGGACGCCGCCTGCCGGGCAGCATTCGACCAGGCGCGCGCAGAGTCGAGGCGTGCTGCCGAGGCGCCGAAGCCGGCCGTCGTCCGCGAGCAGCAGGCGCCTACCTTCACCCCGCCACCCGGCACGCCGTCCGGCAGCATCCTCGACTTCGGGCGGTACGCGGGCTGGTCGCTCGGCCAGCTTGCCTCGGCCGACCCCAACTACCTTCTCTGGCTCGCCAGGACGCCGATCGGGCGGCCGTACTCCGCGGAGATCCGGGAGCTGCTCGAACGCCACCCGGCCGCCGGGGCCGCGTCGCGACCGCAGCGCCCGCGCCAGGCCACCGGGCGGCGACTGGGCCGGTTCGGTCGCGGCTGACGGGAATCCGCACGGGCGTCGGAAGTCGGCCTGCAGGGGCCGTTTGACGAACTGCGCGACATCGGCCATCCTTTCTTTCAGGACGACGCGCCCGGCGCAGGTTCGAGCATCCAACGACCCGCTCCCGCGCCGCACGGACGCCCCCGGTCGCTCCGGCCCCTTCGCCGTCGAGCGATCCGTGGATCAAGACACGCCGGTCTGCCATTCGCGCACCCGGCCCGGAAAGGCATATCTCGCCACAATGATCAACACCTCGACGCTCCGCAGGCCCGGCGGACCCATCGCGCTGGCAGCACGCTCGGCGGACAGCCGGCGTCTTCGTCGCCGCGTCCTCGCCGACGATCGCCTCTATTGCGGGACGAACGGCTGCACCACCCACCTGCTTCTCGATCCGCAGACCGGCATCGCGAGCTGCCCGATCTGCGGGTTCCGCCGCACCATCGGGTAGACCCGCCCGCCGGTTGGCGTGGCGTCTCGGCGGCCATCCACAGGCCACGACCACGGGCCGGGTGGACGGGGCGTGGATAAGTGACGGGCGCGCCCCGAATCTCGTGGACAGGTCCCCTTGTGTCCGGGACGGTCGCGGGGCGATCATCTCCTCAGCCCGAAGGGGCCGAAGAAACAGGTCGCGAGGCCGTCGCAAGGCGGCCGGGCTCATCGCAAGGTGAGCCGGGTGCTCCGCAAGGGGTGCCGCCCCTCCCGCAAGGGAGGCACGCGATCCACCGGCTGACTCGTCGTCGGCAACGATGACGGGAACCCCGTCCGCAAGGACGGACGGCGTGCCGCAAGGCACGTCGGTGCTCCCGCAAGGGGGCCCGCGCTCCGCAAGGAGCCGCGCTGGATGGCCGGAACCGACGGTCCCTTCGGGTCACTTCATGTCCGCGGAGGCGCGCGCTGTAGACTCCGGGACGTGCCCGCGGGAACCCCTGCCGCCCGCGCCCGTCGCTCGCCAGAGGTGATCGTGACCGCCGAGTCCGGCGCGCGCCCCGCGACCCCGGTCCCATGAACAGCAGTGTGCAGGTGCCGGCGATTCGCCTCGACGGGGTCCGCTTCGGGTTCCGGATCGGCGGCCACGAGACCGAGGTCATCGCCGGGCTCGACCTGGAGATCGGTCCGCGCTCGATCGTGGCCGTGGTCGGCCCGAACGGCTGCGGCAAGAGCACGCTCCTGCGGGTCATCGCCGGCCTGCTTCAGGCCCGGACGGGCACGGTGGAGGTCGAAGGACGACCCGTCACCGGCCCCGATCCACGGGTCGGGCTGGTCTTCCAGGAGCCGCGCCTGCTCCCGTGGCGGTCGGCGTTCGCGAACATCACGTTCCCCCTGGAGGTCGCCGGCACGCCGCGCGAGGCGCGCGAGCGCCGGGCCACGGAGCTGCTCGGCCTCGTCGGGTTGCGCGATTGGAGCCGCGCCCGGCCCTCGGAGCTCTCCGGCGGGATGCGCCAGCGCGTCGCGATCGCACGGGCCCTCGCACTGGAGCCGGCGGTCCTTCTGCTCGACGAGCCGTTCAGTGCGCTGGATTCCCTCACCCGGGAGCGATTCAACGTCGAGCTCCTGCGCCTCTGGGAGCGGATCGGCGCCACGATCGTGGTCGTGACGCACTCGATCGCCGAGGCCGTCTTCCTCGCCGACCGCGTCATCGTCCTCTCCCCCCGACCCGCCGGGCTCGTCGCCGATGTCGGCGTGGACCTCCCACGTCCCCGGCGGCCGGGCGACCTTGACGCGGCCGCCGTCACCCGGACCGCCGCCGAGATCCGCGCGCACCTCGAGGGCGCCACCGACGACGCGTTCACGGTGGCGACCGGCGACGTGCCGGCTCACCCGCGGCCGGACGAGGCGATCCCGTGATCCGCCGGGATCGGCTCCTGCCGCCCGCCGCCGCGCTCGTCGCATTTCTCGTCGCATGGCAGCTCCTCGTCCTGGTCGGCAACTACCCGGCGTTCATCCTCCCCGGGCCGCTTGTGGTCGGCGAGCGGTTCGTCAGCGCCTGGCGCGACGGGACCATGACGCCGCACGTGGTCACGACGCTGGCCGAGATCGGGCTCGGGTTCGTCGGCGGCGCGCTGGCGGGAATGCTCGGCGGCTACGTGATGGCCCGCTCGCGGATCGTCAACCGGGTCCTTTCGCCGTACCTCGTCGCGGCCCAGGCGGTCCCGATCCTGGCGCTCGCCCCGCTCATCGCACTCTGGCTCGGAAGCGGGCTCTTCGCCCACGCCATGATCGTGGCCCTGATCGTGTTCTTCCCGGTGGCGATCAGCACGCTCGTCGCCGTCCAGGGCGTCGATCGCCGGCTCCTCGAGATGGCGCGCAGCTACCGGGTCAGCCGCGGTCAGCGCCTGCGCATGGTGGAGCTGCCCGCCGCGCTTCCGGGCATTCTCGGCGGGCTTCGGATCGGCGTGACCCTCGCGGTCGTCGGAGCGATCGTGGCGGAGTGGACCGGCGGCGAAACGGGCCTGGGCGTCCTGATCAACCTCGCCCGCGGGAGCCTCTTCGATATCCCGCTCCTGTTCGCGGCGCTCCTGACCGTCGCGATCATCGGCGTCGCGCTGTACAGCGCCGTGCTGCTGGTCGAGAGGCACTTCGCGACCCCGACATCCTGATCGATCGACCCGGCCGGCCCAGGCGACCGTGGTACGCTTCCCGCGCCTTCGGGGCAGGGTGCAATCCCCGACCGGTGGTCCGGCTCGGCGCCGCGGCGTCGGGCGAGCCCACGAGCGATCCGGCGACAGCCGGTCGCAGATCCCGGGGCGGCGCGTGCCACCCGGCGGGAGCCGACGGTCAGAGTCCGGATGAGAGAAGGAAGGTCGCGGACGCGACGCGCCTGGCGACCGCGAGCCTTCCCGGCCCCTTGGGACGTGCCGTTCACGGAGGACCGGATGCAGGCGAGCCAGATCCCCACCATCCCCGCGGGCCCCCGCGGGACGACCCGCGGCCGGGCTCGGCGCGAGGGCCGGCACGGCACCGTTGCGCTCCCGATCCTCGCCCTCGCGCTCGTCGTGTCGGCCTGCGGGGGAGCGCCGACCGGATCGTCGGCCGGGCCGGTCAACCTCGTCGTCGGGCTCGGGTACATCCCGAACGTCCAGTTCGCCCAGTTCTACCTGGCCCAGCAGGCCGGCTACTACCGCGCCGCCGGGCTCCAGGTGGAGCTCCAGAACAAGACCGACCCGGAGCTCGTGACGCTGGTCGGGCAGGGCGCCGTCGACATCGGCATCTCGGATGGGACGAGCGTCATTCCCGCGGTCAGCCAGGGCATCCCGATCCGGTACGTCTTCACCGTGTTCGCCCAGTTCCCGAACGTGGTCGTGTCGAAGTCGACGAGCGGGATCGCGACGACGGCCGCGCTCCGGGGACGCAGGATCGGGATCCCGGGCAAGTTCGGGTCGAGCTGGATCCAGCTCGAGGCGCTGCTCGCCGGGGCCGGCCTGACCACCGCCGACGTGCAGCTGGTGCTCTTCCCCGACTTCGGCCAGCTTGCAGCGCTGGAGCAGGGCGCCGTCGACGCCGCGACGGGCTACGCCAACAACGAGCCAGTCCAGCTGGCGCTCGGCGGGGAGACCGCCAACGTGCTCGCCCTGCCGCCCGCGAGCCAGCTTCCGGGGCCGGGCCTTATCGTGGCCGCGTCTGCCCTGAACGGCCCCAAAAAGGACGCCATCCGGGCGTTCGTGGCAGCGACCCAGCGCGCCATGCGCGACATCGAAGCCGATCCCTCCAGGGGCGTCGACGCGGCGATTGCCCAGGTTCCGTCACTGGCCTCCGCCCGCGCGACGCAGCTCGCGGTCCTGCAGGCCACCACGGCCCTCTGGGAGAGCGACTACACCCGCACGAACGGGCTGGGTGCGGTGGACCCGGCGCTCTGGGACCGCTCGATCGCCTTCATGGCGGGCCTGCCGGACAAGCTCCTGGCGAAGCCGGTGAGCGTGGCCGACTGCACGAGCACCGCGCTGCTCCCGGGCCCCTGAACGAGGCCAGGTGCAACCAGGAGATGATGCCGGGCGCGCCCGCCGGGACGAGCCGGCGCGCCCGTCCGGGAGCAGGCGTCAGGCGTTGGCGGCGGCGGGAACGGCCGGGGCGGCCGCTTCCGCGAGTTCGTCCGCGGCGACCTCGAGCTCGATCGTGATGTCGTCCGAGACCAGCCAGCCTCCGGCCTCGAGTCCCACGTTCCAGGTCAGGCCCCACTCGGAGCGCCTGATCCGGGTCGTCGCCTCGAAGCCCGCGTGACGGCGACCGTCCATCGCCGTGACGATGCCGAGGTTCTCCGTGTCGAGGACGACCGGCCGGGTCACGCCGCGGATCGTGAGGTCGCCGGTGATCGCCCAGCGATCGCCCTTCGGCTCGATCGCGGTGCTCCGGAACAAGATCGTCGGGTAGTTCTCGACGTCGAAGAAGTCGGCCGACCGGAGATGGTTGTCCCGCGGATCCATGCCCGTGTCGACGGTCGCAGCGGGGATCGCGACGCTGACCGAGGAAGCGGCCGGGTTGGCTTCGTCGAAGTCGATCGTGCCCGTCACTCCCTTGAAGAGGCCGCGGGTCTTCGTGATCATCATGTGCTTGGCGGTGAAGCTCACGGTCGTGTGAGCCGTGTCGAGCTGCCAGGTGTTCATCTCGGTGTCCCTGCTCCCTGTGGCCGTCGGCGATCGCGCACGGCCGTGCCATGTAGTTGACTCTACAACTATATCACCATATAGTTGCATCTGCAACCATGAGTTCCGAAGGACCCGGGTCCTGGGTGCGGGGGTTCTCCGATCGGGTTCGACCGCGTAGCATGCTGAGGTGACCGAGACGCTCGACCATTCGCTCGCCGAGCCCCAGCTCCCGCGCCCCGACGACGCGCGCTTTCGGGCCTGGGCCGTCTTCCTCCGGGCGCATGCCGGCGTCACGCGCCGCCTTGAGTCCGAGCTGCGCGCCGAACGCGATCTCGGCCTGGCCGAGTACGACGCCCTGATCCAGCTCGCGCTTGCCAACGGCTACCGGCTCCACATGAGCGATCTCGCCGAGCGTGTCCTCCTCTCCCGGAGCGGCGTCTCGCGCCTGGTCGACCGGCTCGAGGCATCCGGCCTGGTCGTGCGCGCAGCCTGCCGCGAGGATGCCCGCGTCTCGTGGGCGACGCTCACGGACGCCGGCCTCGCGCGCGTGCGCGACGCCTCCACGGTCCACTTCCGCGGCGTCGAAGCCCACTTCCTCGCTCGGATTCCGGAGGCGGACCGCGAAGCGTTCGTCCATGCCCTCGAGACGGTCATCGAGGCGCTGGGCGCGCCGAGCCGGCAGCAGCCGCCCTCCGTCGGGTCGGCAAGCGCCTGACAGGCGCTCCTTGCCCGACCGGTCGGCCATGACCCGCGGCGTTCTCCGCGTCGGGACGAGCGGCTTCGCCTACCGCACCTGGATACCGGCGTTCTACCCACCCGGCACACGCGCCGGCGGGCTGCTCGGAGCCTACGCGACCCGATTGTCCGCCGTCGAGCTCAGCACGACGTACTACCGGCAGCCGACGGAAGCCCAGGCGGCTGCGTGGTCTGCCCGGACTCCGCCGGCGTTCCGCTTCAGCGTCAAGCTCCTTCGCACGGGCATCCTTCGGGCCTATGCAGGCGACCCTGCCGAGACCATCGCCTGGCTCGCCGCGCCACTTGCAGGCTTCGGCTCCCGGCTGGGCACGGCGCTCGTGCGCATTCCCGCCGACCGGCCCCGCGACGACGGACGTCTGGCGGCCCTTCTCGAAGCGTGGCCGCGTTCCGTGCCGCTCGCCCTCGAGCTGCAGAATCCCGGATGGCAGGTCGACGAGGTCTACGCGATCGCCGCCGAGGCGGGTGCAGGAGTCGTGTGCACCGAGACCGACGAGGCGCCGGACCCACCCCTGACGATGACGGGCCCGTTCGCCTACCTGCGGCTGCGACGAGCCCGGTACGGCACGGCTGATCTCGACGCCTGGGCCGACCGCCTCGAGCCCTTCCTCGCCGACGGGCGTGACGCCTACGCCTTCTTCCGTCACGACGAGGCCGGCGCGACGCCCGGGTACGCGCGCTCCCTCGCAGCGAGGCTCCCGGAGTACGCTGCCGGGCAGGATTCGGAAGTCCCGGGAGAGGAGCACGCATGACCGAGACCATCCGCGTCGGGTTCGTCGGGGCCGGCGGGATCGCCCGTTCCCGCCACCTGCCGGGGTTCCGCGCGATCGATGGGGTCGAGGCGAGCGGGATCGTTGCCAGCTCCCCGACAAGCACGCGCCGGGCGGCGGACGAGCTGGCGATCCCGAACGCGTACCCGACGTGGGAAGCGCTCGTCGCCGACCCCGCGATCGATGCCGTGGTCGTCGCCACCTGGCCGAACCTCCACGCCCCCGTCACCATCGCAGCCCTGGCTGCCGGCCGCCACGTGCTCTGCGAGGGCCGGATGGCGATGAACGCCTCCGAGGCGCGGGCAATGCTGGCTGCTTCACGCGCGCGGCCGGATCGCGTCGCCATGCTCGTGCCCGGGCCGTTCACCTTCTTCGCTGACGACGCCGTCAGGCGGCTGCTGCGCGACGGGACGATCGGGACGCCACGCACGCTCCGGGCCACCTGGGCCGGCGGTGTCGCCGAGACCGGGCGCGACCAGTGGCGCCGCGAGCGGCGCTTCAGCGGCAACAACGTGATGACGCTCGGCATCCTCTACGAGTCGGTCGCGCGCTGGCTCGGTCACGCTTCGGAGGTCGGCGCGGTGCTCGAGAACTTCGCGCCCTGGCAGCCGGGCCCGGACGGGTCGCGGGTGCCGGCCGACATCGCCGACCACGCCGTCGTGGCCGCGCGCTTTCCGGGGGGCGTCGTGGGCACATTCGAGGTGTCCGCCTACGCGCGATCGACGCCGCCCAACGCGATCGCGATCCACGGGACCGAGGGCGGGCTCGTCGTGGACCTCACGACGCAGCAGATCACGCTCGCCCGCCCAGCCGCGGCGCCCACCGAGCCGGTCGAGATCGCCCCCGGCGAGCGCGGCGCATGGAGGGTCGAGGAGGCGTTCATCGCTGCCATCCGCGGCTGCGAAACGGTGACGCTCAACGATTTCGCGACCGGTGTCGCCTACATGGCATTCACCGACGCCGTGCACGCGAGCGCCGCGTCGGGTTCGTGGGTCCGGCCCTGAGCCGGGCGCTGCAGCGTCGGCCCGCGCCATACGGCAGGCCCGCTCCGGCGGGTCAGCCGCGCAGCGTCCCCTCGATGCGCGTGATCGCGCGGCCGGCGACGCCGACTCGCTCGCCGCGAAGCGTGACGTCGAGCAGGCCGCCGCGTCGTGAGACCTGGAGGGCCCGGAAGGATGGACCCAGGCGCGGCGCCCAGTGCGCCGCGAGCGCGCAGTGGGCCGACCCGGTCACGGGGTCCTCGGGGATCCCCGCCGCGGGGCAGAAGTAGCGCGAGACGATCGCGGCATCGGGCACGTCGGATCGGGCCGTCGCGATCAGGCCGTCCAACAGGTTCGCCGTCAGCCAGGCCTGGTCGGGCGCCAGCCCCCGAACGAGGGCCGCCGAGGCCAGCTCCACGAGGAGGTTGTCGGTCCCGCTCCCCACGAAGACGGGCCGGCAGCCGAGAGCGGCGGGGAGACCGACCGGCGGCTCGATGGGTCGGACCGGATCGACCGGGAGGTTCAGCTCGATCCGTCCATCCGGGAGGCGCGCGGCCACGAGCTCTCCGCTCCGCGTCGCGAAGTGCGCGACACGGCCCTCGGCGAGTCGGCCGCTCTCCCACAGGACGTGCGCGCTGGCGAGGGTCGCGTGGCCACACAGGTCGACCTCGACGGCGGGCGTGAACCAGCGCAACTTCCACGCGCCAGGGGCGGCCATCTCCAGGAACGCCGTCTCCGAGTAGCCGAGCTCCGCCGCGACCGCCGCTCGCCAGGCGTCATCGCGCGGCTCGTCGAGGAGGACCACGCCGGCCGGGTTGCCGGCCAGCCCGGGCGCAGCGAAGGCGTCGACGACAAAGACGGGGAAACCTGCGGGGAGTGTCACTCCCCGCAGGATAGCGAACGCGCCGCCGGTCAACGGACCGGTCAACGGATCGGCGTCGACGCACCGGCGGTCAGGGGATGAGGTAGACCACGCTCACCGAGACGTCGATCTCGTTGGTACCCACCTGGACGGGCGTGGACAGATCGGCCGCCCTGGCCGCACCGGCCGCGAGGTACGGCACTGGCGTCGGCGGGTTGCTCGACTGCTCGGCGATCGACTGGACGCCGGTGATCGTGACGCCAGCCGCGCTCGCCAGCGCATCCGCGGTCGCGCGGGCATCCTGCATCGCCGCGAGGCGCGCCTGGGCCTCGGCCGCCGACGGGTCGTCGACGCGGAACGTGATCCCATTGAGCGTGGTGGCGCCGGCGGCCAGCGCGCCGTCGATGACATCCGAGATGGTGCCGAGATTCCGGACGGTTGCCTGCACCGTGTTCGCGATCTGGAAGCCCGTGAGCTTCGGTGCGCTCCCGTTCGACGAGTAATCGTAGACGGGCTGGAGCGAGAGCTGCGTTGTCTGGATGTCCTTGTTCGCGACGCCGGCAGTCTTGATGGCGGCGATCACCGCCTGCATCGCGCTCGCGGCGGCCGCCTGGGAGTCCCTGACGGTGGCCCGGGTGAGCGAGACGCCAACGCTGACGTCGGCGACGTCGGGGACCGTGGTCACGCGCCCCGTGCCGGTGACGCTGATCGTGTGCTCCGGGGCCGTCGTGCTGTCGACTGCGCGGGCGGTGCGCGGCGCGAGGGCCGGCCCGAAGGCAACGGCAAGGGCGAGGCCGGCGAGCGCGCCGGCGGCGAGCCAGCGGAGGCGCGGTCGGGCGGTGAATCCAGCGGTCATGGTCATGGCACGGCTCCTTCAGGCGGCTGCCGGGTGGCAGGCGGCGCGTTCGGATCCCCCGACGTGCGCGCCGAGCCCATGGTTCCACGCCACCGGGAGCCGGCGACCCACGCGCTGGAGCACGGATCGGCGCGGCCGCGTCGCTCGGCCGGGCGACCTCGGGTGCCCTGCCGCGGCTCAGAACCCGAGCGGGTCCAGCATCTCCGGGTCGATGCCCAGCGACGCGATCGCGGCCGCCACCTCCCCGGCGGGCAGGCTGCCACCCTGCGACAGCGCCGTGAGCGCCGCGATCGCGACATTCGCGGCGTCGATCTCGAAGAGTGCTCGCAGGGCCTCGCGAGTGTCGCTGCGGCCGAACCCCTCCGTTCCCAGGGATACGAAGCCCGCCGGGAGCCAGCGGCCGAGCAGGTCCGGGAGGGCCTTCATCCAGTCCGAGACCAGGACGACCGGGCCGCCCTCCGGCCCGAGCACCGAGGCCAGGTACGGGGTCCGCGGGGCCTGTCCCGGGTGCAGCCGGTTCCAGCGCTCGACCTTGAGCGCATCGACGCGGAGCTGCTGCCAGGACGTCACGCTGTAGACCTCGGCGGAGACGCCGAACTGCTCCGCGAGGAGCGTCCGCGCGGCGACCGCCTGCTGGAGGATGGCGCCCGAGCCGGCCAATCGGACGCGCGCCCTCGGGCCGCCCGCGATCTCCGGGCCGGCAAGCGTCCGGTAGATCCCGCGCACGATCCCGTCGGTGACGCCATCGGGCGCGGGCGGCATCGGGTAGTTCTCGTTGTAGAGCGTGATGTAGTAGTAGACGTCCTCGCCCTGCCCGTACATCCGCTCGATGCCGTCTCGCACGATCGCGGCGAGCTCGTAGGCGTAGGCCGGGTCGTAGGCCCGGATGCTCGGGATCGTCGATGCCAGGAGCTGGCTCTGCCCGTCCTCGTGCTGGAGGCCTTCGCCGTTGAGGCTCGTCCGGCCCGCGGTCGCGCCGAGCATGAACCCGCGGCCGCGCGCGTCGGCGAGCGCCCAGGCCTGGTCGCCGGTCCGCTGGAACCCGAACATCGAGTAGAAGATGTAGAAGGGCAGCATCGGTTCGCCGTGTGTCGCGTAGGACGTCGCGGCAGCCTGGAGCGAGGCCATCGAGCCGGCCTCGGTGATCCCCTCCTCCAGCACCTGGCCGTCGATCGCCTCCCGATACGAGAGGACGAGGTCCGAGTCGACCGGCTCGTACTGCTGGCCGCGGCTGGCGTAGATCCCGGCCTCCTTGAAGAGGGGGTCCATGCCGAACGTGCGCGCCTCGTCGGGGATGATCGGGACGACCCGGCGCCCGAACCCCGGGTCGCGCATCAGGTTCCGGAGGAGCTTGGCGAAGACCATCGTCGTGCTCACCGCGGCCGTCGAGCCGGCCGCGAACTCGCGGTCGGTCTCGAGGACCGGCGCCGGCAGGGGCCGGCTCCGCACGACCCGCCTGGGCAGCCCGCCACCGAGGGCGCGCCGGCGCTCCAGGAGATAGCGCATCTCGTCTGATTCGGCGCCGGGGTGGTAGTACGGAGCATCGGCGAGCTCATCGTCCGGAATCGGGAGCTCCAGGCGGTCGCGGAAGATTCGGAGCTCGGCCTCGGAGAGCTTCTTGGCCTGGTGGGTGATGTTGCGGCCTTCCACGTTCGAGCCGAGCGTCCAGCCCTTGATGGTCTTGGCCAGGATCACGGTCGGCGCGCCCCGGAACTCCGTGGCCTGCTTGTAGGCGGCGTAGAGCTTGCGATAGTCGTGGCCGCCCCGGCGGAGGCGGGTCAGGTCGTCGTCGGACAGGTGCTCCACGAGCCGGCCGAGGCGCGGATCGGGTCCGAAGAAGTGCCCGCGGATGTAGGCGCCGCCCGCGACGGAGTACTTCTGGAACTCGCCGTCGACGGTCTCGTTCATCTTGTTGACGAGCACGCCGTCCGTGTCCCGGGCCAGCAGCTCGTCCCACTCGCGGCCCCAGATCACCTTGATCACGTTCCAGCCGGCCCCGCGGAAGATCCCTTCCAGCTCCTGGATGATCTTGCCGTTGCCGCGGACCGGGCCGTCGAGGCGCTGCAGGTTGCAGTTGACCACGAAGGTGAGGTTGTCGAGCTGCTCGCGGCCGGCCACCCAGAGCGCCCCGAGGGCTTCCGGCTCGTCCATCTCGCCGTCGCCGAGGAACGCCCAGACGCGCGAGCTGCTCGTGTCCGCGATGCCCCGGTGGAGCAGGTACCGGTTGAAGCGCGCCTGGTAGATCGCCGCGATCGGGCCGAGGCCCATGCTCACGGTCGGGAACTCCCAGAACTCGGGCATCAGGCGCGGATGCGGGTAGGAGGAGAGCCCCTGGCCCGGCACCACCTCGCGGCGGAAATGGTCGAGCTGGCCGGCGCTCAGCCGCCCCTCGAGGAACGCGCGGGCGTACATCCCCGGGGCAGCGTGGCCCTGGTAGAAGACCTGATCGCCGGCGCCTTCGTCCTTGCCCCGGAAGAACCAGTTGAAGCCGACCTCGTAGAGGCTCGCGGAGCTGGCGTACGTGGAGAGGTGGCCGCCGATGCCGGGCGAGCTGCTGTTGGCGCGGAGCACCATCGCCACGGCGTTCCAGCGCACGAGGCGCCGGATGCGGCGCTCGATCTCCTCGTCGCCCGGGAAGTACGGCTCCTGTTCGGGGCTGATCGTGTTGATGTAGCGCGTCTGGGTCAGCGGCGGCAGCCCGACATGCAGCTGGCGCGATCGCTTCAGGAGCTTGTACATGACGAAGCGGGCCCGGTCCGCGCCGTCCTGATCGACGAGCTGGTCGAACGAATCGATCCAGTCGGCCGTCTCGGCAGGATCGATGTCCGGCAGCTGGTGCTTGAAGTCGTCCGAGTACATCGCGAGCACTCCTGGCGTCGGCGCGGGCCGGGCGGCGGTGGCCGTCCGACGGATTGCCCGGCACGAATGGACCGGGCCATGGGATGGCGGGGTATTGACCGGAGCGTAGCCCATCGTGGCGCCGGACGCTGCCCGAACCACTGGGGTAGAGTCGCGCCATGCAACCGGGCTACGATTCGACCACGGCGCTCATCGTCGTCGACGTCCAGAACGACTTTGCCGATCCGGCCGGGAGCCTCGCCGTGACCGGCGGGAACGAGGTCATCCCGTACGTCAACGCGCAGATCGGCGCGGCGCTGGAAGCCGGCGCGCTGATCGTCTACACGCAGGACTGGCACCCGCCGTCGACCCCGCATTTCGCGAAGGACGGCGGCCCGTGGCCGGTCCACTGCGTCGCGGGAACGTGGGGCGCCGAGCTGCACCCCGGGCTCATCGCCGGCGCCGGTCCGTCCATACGCAAGGGCGTCAACGGCGAGGACGGCTACTCGGGGTTCGCGATGCGGGACCCCGCGACCGGTGCCGAGCTGGCCACGGACCTCGTGGGGCTGCTGCGGGCGCGCGGCATTCGGCGGGTGGTCGTCTGCGGGCTCGCCACGGACTACTGCGTGCGGGCGACGGCGCTCGACGCCGTCACATTCGGCTATCGGACGCGCGTCCTGCTCGAGGGCGTGCGCGCCGTCGACCTCCAGCCCGGGGACGGCGCCAGGGCGCTGCGGGCGCTCGCCGACGCTGGCGTCGAGGTCGTCGAGCCCGTCCTGGCCGCGGCCGGGGCGGTCGAATGAGACGCCTGCGGACCGGCCTGCTGCTCGGCCTTGCGGGCGTGGCCGGGGCCTGCGCGGCAGAACGGTGGCTCGCATGGCTCATCGCGAGCGGCGAGGGTCCCGATCCCGCCATGAAGATGGCGATCTCGATCGATGCGCCGATCGCGGCGGTCTGGGATGCCGTGTCGGACATCGAGCGCCAGCCGCTCTGGATGCACGAGATGAAGTCGGTTCGCCTCCTGACGTCGGGTCCGCTGGGGATCGGGACGCGCGGCGAGGCCGACGTCCGGGTCTTCCTCGTCGGCGTCGTGGACCAGGTGGAGGTGGACCAGTTCGACCCGCCGACCGCCTTCGGGATCCGGCACGTCGGCGCCTTCTCCGGCGCGGGGCGGATCGCCCTCGAGCCGCTGGACGCCGGGCGGACGCTCGTCCGGTGGGACGAGCGGCTCGTCCCGCCGATCCTCCCGAACCTGGGCCAGCTGGTTCAGAGGCCGATCCTCGGCGCGATCTTCCAGGCCGACCTCGAACGGCTCAAGGAGATGGTCGAGGCGCGTCACGCCGAGGCAACCGGCGGCGCGGGGGCCGACGCCGGCTGAGCCGGCCCCGCCGAGCGTTGCCCCGAGCCGCCCGCCCGAACCAGGCGCCCATGGACCTTCACCTCGTCGACGCGACCTACGAGCTGTTCCGCGCACACCATGCCCCGCGGCCGCCCGTTCGCGGTCGTGGCGGGATGGAGCTCGGCGCGGTGGCAGGCCTCGCCGCGACGCTCCTTGCCCTCGTCCGCCTCGAGGGCGCGACCCACGTCGGGTGCGCCCACGACCGGGTGATCCGCTCGTTCCGGAATGATCTCTGGCCGGGCTACAAGAGCGAGGCGAGCGTGCCGCCCGAGCTGCTCGCACAGTTCCCGGTCGCGGAGGAGGCGATCGTGGCGCTCGGGTTCGTGCTCTGGCCGATGGTCGAATGGGAGGCGGACGATGCGCTCGCCACGGCGGCCGTGGGATGGGCGGACGTGGACGGCGTCGAGCGCATCCTCGTCTGCACTCCCGACAAGGACCTCGCCCAGGTCGTCCGCGACGACCGGGTGGTGCTCCGCGACCGGCGGCGCGACATCACCTACGACGACGCCGGGGTCCGGGCGAAGTGGGGCGTTCCTCCCGCGGCGATCCCCGACTACCTGGCGCTCGTCGGCGACGCGGCAGACGGTTTCCCCGGGCTGGCGGGCTTCGGCTCGAAGAGCGCGTCGGGCCTGCTCCGCGCATTCGGGAACCTCGAGGGGATCCGGGACGCGGCGCCCGGGGCATGGCCGGGAGCGGTGCGCGGTGCCGACCGGCTCGCGGCCACGCTGCGCGAACGGTGGCCCGAGGCCCTCCTTTTCCGTGACCTTGCCACGCTCCGGACGAACGTACCGCTCGGGACGCCCGGGCCGGATTCGCTCCGCTGGAAGGGAGCCGACCCGGTGGCGTGGCCGGCGTTCTGCGAACGCTGGGGTCTACCCGGCGTCCGTGCGCGGCCTCACCGCTGGCGCCCGGCGGGCTGATCGGCCGTCGGGTGAGGTCCGGCTGCCCTGGCCGAGCAGGGCGAGCAGGCGCGGGTGGTGCGCCGGGGGCGCGGCGAGGACGCCAATGCGGCCGCCGGGCGCGTCGAGATCGAACCATGGCCCACCCTGGAGATCGGTCACCACGGCGCCGGCCTGCTGCGCGATGAACCCTGCCGCGGCGACGTCCCACGTCGAGAGCCCGGTGGTCTGGCAGAAGGCGTCGAAGCGGCCGTTCGCCACGTAGGCCAGGGCGAGCGCCGCGGAGCCCATCGTCCGCGAGACGCGGATTTCGCGGCGCACCCGGGCGACCCGGCGGGCAGGAGCGCGGCCCCCGACGGTAAGCGCCATCACCACGTCGGAAAGCCGCTCTTTCCCGGAGACGCGCACCTCGCGTCCGTCGAGCGTCGCAGGCCCACCCGCCGCCGCGGCGAGCGTCTCGCGGCGAAGCGGATCGTGGACCACGCCGACGACGGGCTTCCCGTCGGCCACGAGGGCCAGCGACACGCAGAAGAACGGCAGGCCATTGGCGTAGTTGATCGTCCCGTCGACCGGGTCGCAGACCCATACCCGGGGCGCCGTCGTCGCGTCGCGGCCGGATTCCTCGCCGAGGAACGCATCCTCGGGAAACCGCGCGGAAAGGGCGTCCCGGATCAGGGCCTCCGCGGCATGGTCGACCTCGGTGACGATGTCACGGGCGCCCTTGTAGGCGACCGGGCCGCTGTCCTCGTAGCGCTCCTCGACGAGGCGCCCGGCCTGCTCGACGACCGCGACGGCGGCCGCGAGCTCGACGCTCCAGGAGCGGGCGGGCTCCTGGGCCAGAGGCTCGACTGCCGCGGCCTCGTGGGCGGCGAGCGCCCCTGTCACCGAGAGCAGTCCACCGCAAACGCCTTCACCACGGTCCCGAGCCCGGCGACGCGCTGCTGGAACGCGAGCGTTCCGCCCGCGGGGATCGACGGCGTCCGGACAAGGGTCTGGACCGGCGGGTTGCCGAGGTAGGAGGGGTCCCAGACCCGACAGGTAGCCTGGCCGTCGCTGCGGCCGGCGTTGCTGACCTTGAGCGTGAGCTCGAGTCCCCCGCCGACCGCCGAGAGGGCCGCCAGCTGTCCCGTGAACGGACCCTCACCGCCGACCAGGAACGTCGCCGCGACGAGCATCGCCACCACCGCCAGGGCGATTCCCGCGAAGACGGTCCCGTGCACCTGCGATGCCGACGGCTGCTGCAGCCCACCGGGATTGCAGGCCGCGCAGAGCGCATCGGTGAGCGGGATCTGCGCCCCGCACCGTACGCAGGCATGGGTCTGGGCGGGCGCGATCGGAGCGCCGCCGGACGTTGGTGTCACGCGTGCGATCTTCCCACGCGTGACCGCTCAGCGTCTTGCCGCAGCCCGGACGAGAAGGTCGACGTCGGCGCCGCTCCGCGCCGCGATCACCGCGCCGTCGGCGCCGGCCGCTCGCCAGGCGGCAGCGGCGCCAGTCGGGTCGCCCACCCACGGGCTCCCGGCGAGCGATTCGTTCGCCCCGAGATCGAACGCCACGAGGACGCGGGTGGCGGACCGATCGCGGCCGGCTTCCGCGAGGGCCCCGAGGTAGGCCGGAAGGCGCTCCGCGAGCAGGCCCGCGGGCACCGTCCATCCGTCGCCGAGGCGCGCGGCAAGGGCGGCTCCGCGGGCCGACTCGCCACCCACGATGATCGGCGGGAGCGGCCGGGGGATCGGGAACGCGTGCGCCCCTGCGAGCGGGTAGAAGCGCGACGCCCGGCTCAGCGGGCCGCCGGTCCACAACGCCCGCAGGACCGCGACGGCCTCCTCCAGCCGGGCGACCCGCTCGGCGGCCTCCGGGAACGGGATCCCGTACGCGAGGTGCTCGGCGGGGTGGCCCCCGATGCCGATCCCAAGCACGAGACGACCGCCGCTCGCCTCCTGGAGCGTGGCGGCCATCCGGGCGACGACCGAGGGCGGCCGGTTCATCACGTTGAGCACGAACGTCATCAGGCCGAGCCGGCTCGTGCTCCCCGCCAAGGCGGCGAGCGTCGTCCAGCACTCCAGGACCGGGTCGCGCCGGTTCCCGCGGCTCACGAAGTGGTCCCAGATCGCGACGCCGTCGTAGCCCGCTGCCTCGAGCCGCAGGGACTGTTCGCGGAACCAGGCGTACGAGACGCCGATCGCGCGCAGGTTGACGAAGACCGCAAACGGCGGTCCGTCCCCCTGCGCCGTCAGGCGGTCACCCCCTGGGCCTCGACGTCCGTCGTGGGCCGGGGTCGCCGCTCACTTGCGGGAGAGCGAATCGACGCTCACCGCCGCGAGGAGGACGAGCCCGGTGACGATCAGCTGCCACTGGATCTCGAGCCCAAGCAGGTAGAGCCCGTTGTAGATCGCCCCGATCACGAGCCCGCCGAGCAGGCCGTGGATCGCCCGGCCACGGCCGCCGAAGAGGCTCGTCCCGCCGATGACCGCTGCCGCGACCGCATACAGGACCAGCTGGCCGCCGTTGATGTTGGTGGTCATGCCGCCCAGCGTCGAGCAGTAGATCACGCCCGCGACCCCCGCGGTCATCGAGCAGATGACAAAGCAGATCGTGCGCAGGCGGGGCACGTTGATCCCGGCGCGCCGGGCTGCTTCTGCATTGCCGCCGACGGCGTAGATGTGGCGCCCGAACTTCATCCGCTCGAGGAGGATCGTCCATACCCCGAGCACGATGAGGACGAGCGGCACCACCCAGGGAACGCCGACGATCGGCAGGAAGCTCCCCCGGTTCACGTTGCAGATGGCCACCAGGATGATCCCCGCGACAGCCACGAACGCGATCTTGGCGAGCGTCAGGCCCATCGGCGGGGCAACCAGGCCGTTGCGGCGCCGCCCGGCGTCCCGCCGCCACATCATCGTGCCGAGCACCCCGACGATCGCGATGAGCCCGATCCAGGAGACCAGCGGATCAATGTAGCTGTAGACGATGCCGTACAGGCCGACCTGACCCGCCCACAGGGTGCTCGTGATGCCGACGCCGCCCGCGGCGCCAAGCATGTAGATCATCACGCCGAACCACATCAGGTATCCGGCCAGCGTCACGATGAAGGCGGGCATGCGCAGGCGCGTGATGATGCTCCCCTGGAGGGCCCCGATCGCCCCGCAGACGACGAGCGCGGCGATGATCGCCGCCCACCAGGGCCAGTTGTACTGGGGCTGGACGAGCTGGGCCGCGACGATCCCGCCGATCGCCGCGACGTAGCCGATCGAGAGGTCGATCTCGCCCAGCAGCAGGACGAAGCCCTCGGCCATAGCGAGCACGATGAAGACCGCGCTCTGGTCGAACAGGTTCACCAGGTTGCCAGCCGAGAGGAAGACGTGGTTCTTGCTGACGGCCGTGAAGACGACCATGACCGCCACGAGGGCGATGGCCACCGGCAGGACCCCGGCATCGCCACCCCGGACCCGGGCGGACCACGCTCGCAGGTACTGGCCGAGCGACTGCGCAACGATTGCGGGGGGAACCTCGACGGCCGCCGCCGTCAGGTCGGCCGTGTCGGCGTCGGCCGCCATCGCGCTCGCCGCGGCAAGCCTCGGCTCGATTTCCCTACCGGACATGCTCTCAGTCCCTCCCGTGGCTGGCGGCGGGGGCAGCGACCTCGCGACCGGACCTGCCGGTGGTCATGTAGTCGACCACGCTCTGACGGTCGAAGGCCGTGATCGAATCCTGGGCAACCATCCGCCCGAGCCGCAGGATCGCGATCCTGTCGGCGACCTCGAAGACATCGTTCAGGTTGTGCGAGATCACCATGACGGCGAGGCCGTGGTCCTTGAGCCGGAGGATCAGGTCGAGGACCATCCTGGTCTGCGCCACGCCGAGGGCCGCGGTCGGCTCGTCGAGCATGACCAGCTTCGAGTTCCACATCACCGCCTTGGCGACGGCGACGGCCTGGCGCTGGCCGCCGGAGAGGGTGGCGACGGGCTGGCGGATCGATCGCACCGTGGTCACGTGGAGGCTCGCCAGCGTCTCCGCCGCTGCGCGCTCCATGTTGTCCTCGTCGAGCAGGACCCGGCTCATGCGTTCGCGGCCGAGGAACATGTTCTGGACGATGTCCAGGTTGTCCGCGAGCGCCAGGTCCTGGTAGACCGTCTCGATCCCGAGCGCCGCCGAATCCTTCGGGCTCGTGATGTGGACCTTCCGCCCCTCCCAGAAGATCTCGCCCTCGTCGACCTCGTGGATCCCGGCGATGCTCTTCGTGAGAACGGACTTGCCGGCGCCGTTGTCGCCGCACAGCGCAGTCACGAGTCCCTTCGGGAGGTCGAGGTCGACCCCATACAGGGCCTGGACCGCGCCGAAATGCTTGCTGATGCCCCGCAGACTGAGCAGCGGCTCCTCGGCGGACGGAGCGCCCGCGGGCCCCTGCCCCGCGGCCGGGAGCACCCCGGCAGGCCCGTCGGATCCGGCCATCACATCCATCGCGTCGTCCCTCATGACGTGGGCTGGCCACGAACTCTACAGCACGAGAATCGCTCCCGCACCGTCGAGGCGGCACACAAGAAAGAGCCGCGCCGCACCCGTGACGGGTGCGGCGCGGCCGATTGCCGAGGGCGCCTCACGCGATCGTGCGTGCGTCGCCCAGGTACGTGCGCTACTTGATGCCGGCCGCCGTGCAGACGTCCGCGCCGACCGCGGCGCAGAGGTCGCTGGCCTTGATGAAGTTGTCCTTGATCACGGTCGCTTCCATGTTGGCGGCGTTGACCCACATCGGGGTCAGGAGAACGGCCGGCTCGGTGGTCGCGCTGTTCTTCGGATCCGTGGTGGTGCCGTTCACGAGAGCGGCGGGCGGCGTCTGGCCGGCCCGGAGGAAGGTGGCCAGGGCGACGGCCGCCTGGGCCTCGAGGTAGATCGGCTTGTAGACCGAGCCGCACTGCCAGCCCTGGAGCACGTATTCCATGCCCTGGAGCGTCGCATCCTGCCCGGTCGTCGGGATCTTCTTGGCCGGGACGCCGGCCGCCTTGAGAGCGGTGATCACTGCGCCGGCCAGGCCGTCATTGGCCTCGATGGTGGCGTTGATCTTCGGGTTGGCCGTGTAGGCCTGCTGGAAGATGGCGCCGCCCTTGGCGTTGTCCCATCCTGGCGCCAGCTGCTCGCCGACGAGGGTCGCACCGTTGTTGGTGGCGCCAGCGGCGACCTGGGCGACCTTCTGGCCCCAGACCGCGTCGTTGTAGCCCTTGGCGAAGTCGATCGCGTTCGGGTCGGTGTCCTGGCCGCCGTCGACCGTGAAGACCTGCGGGCTCGTGACGCCCCAGTCGGTGACGCACTGCAGGAAGCCCTTGCCGATCAGCTCGCCGACCTGGACGTTGTCGAAGCTGACGTAGTAGGTGTTCGTGCCCTGGAACGTGGCGCGGTCATAGCTGATCATCGTCACG
>DAOTXE010000034.1:0-12891 GCA_034435355.1 Chloroflexota bacterium | reverse complement strand
GGGCAGGCGGCGACCAGGCCGCGCCCAGCCGTGGGCTGCGCCCAGCCGTGGGCTGCGACCAGCCGCGCGCCACGGCCCGCGCGCCACGACCAGCCCTGTGCTGCGACCAGCCGCGCGCCACGGCCCGCGCGCCGGCAGCGCCGCGGCCTCGTCGCCGCAAACGCCGTGCGCCGCTACAATCCGGGCCGATGTCCCACCCGCTCGTCGTCATGAAGTTCGGCGGCTCGTCCGTCGCGAACGCGGATCGGATCAGCCGCGTCGCGCGCCGGATCGCCCGGGCTCGCGCGGACGGCGCCGACCTGTGCGTGGTCGTATCGGCCATGGGCGACACCACGGACGAACTGCTGGCACTCGCCGCCGCGATCACCGAGGAGCCCGACCCGCGCGAGCTCGACATGCTCCTCGCCACCGGGGAGCACCAGAGCGCGACGCTCGTCTCGATGGCGCTCCACGCCCTGGGCGTGGCGGCGATCAGTCTGACCGGCGCCCAGGCCGGGATCACCACGGACGGCACGTACGGCAGAGCGCGGATCGCCGGGATCGACCCGGCCCGCATCCGGGCCGAGATGGCCGGCGGTCGCGTCGTGATCGTGGCGGGCTTCCAGGGCACGAGCGCCCGCGCGCTCGAGCTTGCCGAGACGACGACCCTCGGGCGGGGCGGGTCGGACACCACGGCTGTCGCGCTCGCCGCAGCGCTCGGCGCGGGCCGCTGCCAGATCTACACGGACGTGAAGGGCATCTACACGGCCGATCCGCGCATCGTCCCCGACGCGCGGCAGCTCTCCGTGATCGCCTACGAGGAGATGCTGGAGCTTGCCCACCAGGGAGCCCAGGTCATGCAGGTCCGGGCCGTCGAGCTCGGATGGGTCAACAACGTCGTCATCGAGGTCCTCAGCTCCTTCGAGGAGGCGCCCGGGACGCTGATCAGGGAGGACCCGCTCGTGGAGCAGCGCAACAAGGTCCGCGGGATCGCACACGACCGGAACGTCGCCAAGGTGACGCTGGTCGCCGTCCCCGACCGGCCGGGCGTCGCCCGGTCGGTCTTCGCCCCCCTCGCCGAGCAGGGCATCAGCGTGGACATGATCGTCCAGAACGTCGGCCACGGCGGGGCCACCGACATGAGCTTCACCGTGCCGCGTGGCGAGCTGGCCAGGGCGAAGCGCGTCCTCGAGCCGATCGTCCGCGAGCTGGGCTTCCGCGAGATGACCACCGACGCGTCGATCGCGAAGGTCTCGATCATCGGGGCGGGGCTCCACAACGCGCCCGGCTACGCGGCGCGCATGTTCGCGGCGCTCGCGGACGCGGGCGTGAACATCGAGATGATCTCGACCTCGGAGGTGCGAATCACCTGCACGATCGCCGAGGACCAGCTGGAGGCGGCCGCCGCCGCGCTGCACGCCGCGTTCGCGCTGTCCCAGCCCGACCCGATCGACGCGGGGATCGCGGCACCCGATCCGGCCGGCTGACCGGCCGCCCGTGACGCCCTTCCTCGCCAGGCAGGAGCACTTCGCCCGGGTCGCGTCGACGCAGGACGTGGTCCGCGGCTGGCTGGACGAGGGCACCCCGGAGGTCTGCCTCGCGCTCGCCGACGAGCAGACGGCGGGGCGGGGCCGTGCGGGCCGGACGTGGATCGCGCCGCCCGGAAGCGCGCTGCTGCTCTCGCTTGGCTTCCGCCCCACCTGGCTCGCCCCCGGGCACGCCTGGCGCCTGGCTGCCACGGTGAGCCTCGCGATGGCCGACGCGGCCGAGGATGCGGCCGGCCTCCGCGACCGCACCGTCCGGCTCAAGTGGCCGAACGACCTCGTGATCGAGGAGACCCGGGACGCGGTGTTCGATCCGGCGGTCGTCGGCCCCGGCGAGGAAGTCGTGCGCAAGCTCGGCGGCGTCCTGGGCGAGTCCGACAGTCTTGGAACTGCCGCGCCGCGCGTCGTCGTCGGCATCGGGCTCAACGTGGACTGGGCCGCCGACGGCTTCCCGGTCGATCTCGCGCCGGTCATGACGAGCCTCCGCGCGGCGTCCGGCGGGCGTCCCATCGACGCCGCGATCCTGCTCGACGGGTTCCTCTCGCGGCTCGAGGCCCGCATCGAGGCGCTCCGGATCGGCCGGTTCGACGTCGGCGACTGGGCGGTCCGGCAGCTGACCACGGGCCGGCTCGTCCGGCTCGAGGGCCACGCGCACGCGGCCGAGGAACGGCTCGCTGTGGGCGTCGACCCTGCGACGGGCGCCCTGATCGTGGCCGACGAGGCGGCACCCGGCGGTGAGCGGGCGATCCACGCCGGCGAGGTCACTCGCGTCCGGGTCGTGCCGGGCGCGCTGCCGGGCGCGCTGCCGGGCGCGCTGCCGGGCGCGACGGCCGCGACGGCCGCGACGGCCGCACCGCCCGCGACGGCCGCAACGGCCGCACCGCCCGCGACGGGCGCACCGCCCGCGATTCCCGCGATTCCCGCGGCCCGCGCGTAACGGACGGGCGGTCGCGGTGTTTGGACGAGAGGGAGCGGGGGAGGCCCGCGCGACAGGGCGGGTGGTCCCGCTCGACCCGGACCGGTCGCTCGTGCGGGCGGCCCAGGCCGATCCCGCACGCTTCGATGCGCTCTATCGCAAGTACCTGGCCCAGGTCTACAGCTTCGCCCACCACGAGGTGGGCGACCACCACGAGGCGGAGGACGTGACGGAACGGACGTTCATGCTCGCGCTCGGCGCGCTGCCGCGCTTCCGCGAGACGGCGCCCGAGGACGCGGGCCCAGAAGCCTCGACCTTCCGCGTCTGGCTCTTGCGGATCGCCCGAAACGTGATCGCCAACCACCGACGGGCGGAGCGGCGTCGCCCGACGGCCCCCCTCGAGGCCGCGGCCAACGTCGCAGCGCCGGATGACGTGGAGGGCCGCGCCGTCTCCCGGGCGTCCGCATCGGCCGCCTGGGCTGCGGTTCGCCGGCTTCCCGGGGATCGGCGCCGGGCGGTCGTGCTCCGCTTCGTCGACGAGATGAGCACCGCGGAGATCGCCGGCGTCTTGGAGCGCTCCGAGGGTGCCGTACGGGTCCTGCTCCACCGCGCGCTGCGGAGCGTTGCCCGCGAACTCTCCGTCGCGGATGCGGGCGACGATGCCGGGGACGGCCGCGCTTCTGCGGGACGTGCCGTTGCGCCGGTTCGCGAACGCCCCGCCGACCGGGACCACGGGCGGTGATCCTCCAGCCCGCGGGCCTCGACGCGATCGAGGCTGACGCGCTCCGTACCGATGGCTACCTCGACGCGCTGCTGGCCGCCGCCGAGCGACGGGCCGGCGACGTGCCGGCCGACCCGACGCTGGACCCGGGGCTCCGGTTGGCGGCCCGGCGCCTGCGCGACGAGCTCGTGCGCACCCACCCGTCCTTCCGGTTCGAGGAGCGGCTCGCACGCCGGCTCGCGGACGCGGCCGCCCGGATGCGACTGGCCGCCGCCGCCGGCAGCGAGGCGGAAGCCGCCGTCATCCCGTTCCCGGCCCCGCTCCTCGCGGACCCGGCCCTCTCCGCCGAGCTGGCCAACCCCGAGCTCGCCGCGCTCCTCGGGATTCGCGGGGCGGCTGCTGATCCCGGCCGCGACGCGCTGCTCGACCGGCTTCCCGGCACCGGCGGCGCAGCCGCCCTGCCGGACGGCACGTCACCGGCTCCAGCGGGGGCCGGCGTGCCTGTCTGGCCGTTCCGGCAGGTCGGGGGCCGACCGCTGCTCGTGGGCGGCGCGCTCACCTCCGCGGCGCTGTCG
Organism: Chloroflexota bacterium; assembly: GCA_034435355.1. GTDB lineage: Bacteria > Chloroflexota > Limnocylindria > Limnocylindrales > CSP1-4 > CTSoil-043. Next base: position 9,156 of record DAOTXE010000034.1, on the reverse strand, counting down.
CTGGCCGGTGCGGCCTTCGTGGCGTGGCGGCTGACGCGCGGCGCGCCGTCCGACCCGATGGCACGCGCGGTCCGCGCGGCGCGCGCCGCGCGCGAGGCTGCCGCGCCTGCCGCCCGGCACGCCCAGCTCCTCACCTCAGCCGGGGATCCCGACGTTCGACGCCGGAGGCTCGCCTGATGCCGCTGACCCTGCCGTTCCGGCCGCGCCGCGAGACCTACCCGCCCGACATGTGGACGAAGTGCCCGAGCTGCTCGGAGATGCTCTTCAACAAGCACCTCGAGAAGAACCTGCGGGTGTGCGGGACGTGCGGCCATCACTTCCGGATCTCCGCCAAGACCCGCCTGGACCAGCTCCTCGACGCCGGCACGTTCCGCGAGCGCGACGAGGGGCTCGCCTCGCGCGACCCGCTCGGGTTCGTCGATTCGAAGCCCTATGCCGACCGGCTCGTGGCCGCCCAGCTCGCGACCGGCCGCCGCGACGGGGCGACCTGGGGGTTCGGCGCTCTCGACGGGCGGCGCGTCGCCATCTGCGCCCTCGACTTCGGCTTCATGGGCGGCTCGATGGGCTCGGTCGTTGGCGAGAAGGTGACGCGGGCCGCCGAGGGGGCGTTCGCCGAGCGCGTGCCGCTCATCGTCGTCAGCTCGTCGGGCGGTGCCCGGATGCAGGAGGGGACGCTCGCGCTCATGCAGCTGGTCAAGACGATCGGCGCGCTCGAACGGCTCCGTGCGGCCGGACTCCCGTACATCTCGGTCCTCGCCGATCCCACGACCGGCGGCGTGTTCGCCTCGTTTGCCGCGCTCGGCGACGTGAACCTGGCCGAGCCGAACGCCCTGATCGGCTTCGCGGGCGCCCGGGTTTCCGCGGGAACGATCGCCGAGGAGCTCCCGCCGGGCTTCCAGCGCTCGGAGTTCCTGTTCAGCCACGGGTTCGTGGACCGGATCGTGACCCGCGCGGACCTGCGCGACGAGCTGGCTCTCCTGCTCGTCCTCCTCGGGCCCGCCGGCGGGCCCGACGCGACGGCCGGGGGTGCCCGCCGTGGTTGACCGGCTGCTCGGCCGACCGCGCGACCGCGAAGCGGTACCCGCCGCACCGCCGCCGCCCGTGGATCCGCGCGACGCGGTCTGGGCCCGCGTCCAGCTGGCCAGGAACCCGCGCCGCCCGCATACGCTTGAGCTGATCGGCCAGGTCACCGACGCGTTCGTCGAGCTCCACGGCGACCGGCTGTTCGGCGACGACGGCGCGATCGTGGGCGGACCGGCCCGCATCGACGGCCGGCGGGTCATGATCGTCGGCCACCAGAAGGGCGCCGACACGGATGAGAACATCCGGCGCAACTTCGGGATGGCCAAGCCCGAAGGCTTCCGAAAGGCGATCCGCCTCTTCGAGCTGGCCGAGCGGCTGGGCCTGCCGGTCGTCACGTTCGTCGACACGCCGGGCGCGTATCCGGGCGCCGAGGCAGAGGAACGCGGGATCGCCGACTCGATCGCCCGCTCGATCGGCGTGATCTGCCGGCTGCGGGTCCCGGTCATCACCCTGATCACCGGGGAGGGCGGCTCGGGCGGGGCGCTGGCCATCGCTGCCGGCGACGTCGTGGTGGCCCTGGAGAACGCGGTCTACTCGGTGATCAGCCCGGAGGGGTGCGCCTCGATCCTCTGGCGAACGAGCGAGAAGGCGCCCGACGCGGCGCTCGCGATGCGGATGTCCGCCCAGGACCAGGCGGAGCTCGGCGTCATCGACCGGGTCGTCGCCGAGCCGGGCGAGGGGGCGCACGTGGACCCGGCCGAGACCGGGCGCCGGCTGCGCGGCGTGATCCTCGAGGAGCTCGACCGCCTCGCCGCCCTGACGCCCGACGAGCTCGTCGCGACGCGCGGCCGGCGCTACCGGATCTTCGGCGCGTTCGACGATCTCGGGGCCACGGAGCCCGTTCCCGGAACCGCCGAACGTCCGGGCCTGGCCGACCGGCTGCGCCGCGCGCTCGAGCCCGTCGGCAAGTCCGTGGGCGACGCCATCGGCGACGCGATCGGCGGCCGGACCGGCCGCGAGGCGCGAGAAGCGCGCGACGGCCGCGAAACTCGCGAGGGCCGCGACGAGCCGCCCGCGCGTGAGGAGGTCTGAGCGTGGCCGACGATCCCGAGAAGACGGCGCTCCGCGATCCCCACGATCGACTCGACGACCACGCCACGATCGAGCGCCTGGCCGATGACCTGCTCCCGGCGCTCGCGGCGAAGCTCGGGGCGAACGGCCTCGGCGAGCTCGAGGTTCGCGAGGGCACGTGGCGGGTGCGGCTCCGCATGCCGGCCGACGGGGAGGCCGCGGCGGCTCGCCGTCCCGCCGCGGGACGCCCAGCTTCGCGCGGCGCCGACGCCGCACGCGTCGAGCGGCGGCATCCGAACGCTCCCGCGCCCGACGTGACGGCCCCGGACCCGGCCGCCGAGGCAGACGCGCCGGGCGGGCTGCCCGGCGCCAACCCGTCCCGATCCATCGCCACGTCGCCCGCCGTGGGCTATTTCCGGCCGAAGGCCGATCTCCGGGCGGGGACGAAGGTCCGGGCCGGCGACCGGATCGGCAGCGTGGACGTGCTGGGGATCGGGCAGGACCTCGTGGCGCCCGGTGACGGCCTCGTCGGCGCGACGCTCGTGGCCGCGGGAGAGCCGGTGGAGTACGGCCAGGCCGTGATCGTCCTCGAGCAGGTCGGCGAGCCACGCCCGCGCGCCGCGGCCGGGACGGACGTCGGACACGATGCCCCCGCCGATCCGCCCGAGGCGACGGGCACGGTCCCTGCGGGCGGCGCCCCAGACCCGGGAGCAGCCTGATGTTCGAACGAGTCCTGATCGCCAACCGCGGCGAGATCGCGCTCCGCATCCTGCGTGCCTGCCGGACCATGGGGATCGGGGCGGTGGTCGCGTACAGCGAGGCCGACCGCGACTCGCTCGCGGCCCAGCTCGCGGACGAGGCGATCTGCATCGGTCCCGCCGACGCGAAGCGGAGCTACCTCTCGCCGTCCGCCCTCATCTCGGCCGCGATCGTCACGGACTGCGACGCGATCCATCCCGGCTACGGCTTCCTGTCCGAGGACGGCGGGTTCGCGGAGGCGGTCGCCGCCCACGGGCTCACCTTCATCGGACCGTCCGCGGAGGTCCTGGAACGCTTCGCCTCCAAGGAGGCCTCGCGCAGCCTGATGGCCCGCCACGGCCTCCCGACGATCCCCGGATCCGACGGGATGCTGGGCGACGATGCCCACGCTCTCTCGGAAGCCGCGCGGGTCGGCTACCCGGTCCTGGTCAAGCCCTCGGCCGGCGGCGGCGGCAAGGGCATGCGGATGGTGCGCACGCCGCGCGAGCTCGAGGCCGCCCTCCGCGTCTGCCGCTCGGAGGCGCGCGCCGCCTTCGGCGACGACTCGCTGTACCTGGAGAAGTGGCTGGAGGACAACCGCCACGTGGAAGTCCAGGTGGTGGTCGACCGCTACGGCCGCGGGGTCCACATGGGCGAGCGCGACTGCTCCGTCCAGCGGCGCCACCAGAAGATCGTGGAGGAGGCCCCGACCCCGGCGCTGCCGCCCGCCTCGCGCACCGAGCTCTGCGAGCGAGCGATCGCGGCCGTCGTGGCCGCCGGCTACGAGAACGTCGGGACCCTGGAGTTCCTCGTCGACCGGGACGGCGGCTTCTACTTCATCGAGATCAACTGCCGGATCCAGGTGGAGCACCCCATCACGGAGATGCTGACCGGGATCGACATGGTGGCGACCCAGATCCGGATCGCGGCGGGCGAGCCGCTCGGCTTCGGCCAGGAAGACGTCACGTTCAGCGGCCACGCCTTCGAGTTCCGCATCAATGCCGAGGATGCAGCGCACGACTTCCGACCCCAGGCGGGCCGCGTGGACCGCTTCTACGCGCCGGGCGGCCCGGGCGTTCGCTTCGACTCGCACCTCTACGCCGGCTACGAGGTCCCCTCCTACTACGACTCGCTCCTCGGCAAGCTCGTCGTCTGGGGGCCCGATCGGCCGTCGGCCATCGCGCGCTCCAAGGCCGCCCTCGACGAGCTCGTGGTGGACGGCATCACGACCAACCGTGCGTTCCACCGTGCGCTGCTCGAGAACGAGGCGTTCGTCGAGGGGCGCGTGACCACGAACCTCATCGACCGCATCGGGACCGCGGCCTTCCTCGTGCCACGGAACTAGGAGCCGACCCGTGCACGCCTGCATCCAACCACCGCTCGACGCACCGGCGACGGGCGACACTGACACCCTGCAGCGGAGCCCCACGTGACCGACGCCGTCCACACCACCCGCGAGATCGAGGCGCTGATCCCGCACCGCTGGCCGTTCCTCCTCGTGGACCGGATCGACGAGTACGACCCGGACGCTCGCCGGATCGTCGGCCGCAAGGCCGTCACTGCGACCGAGTGGTTCTTCCAGGGCCACTTCCCGGGCATGCCGGTCATGCCCGGCGTCCTCCAGGTCGAGGCGCTGGCCCAGACGATGGCCGTCTACGTGGCGAAGCAGGAGGGCTTCGGGGACAAGATCGGGCTGTTCGCCGGCGTCGACGAGTGCCGCTTCAAGCGCGTCGTGAAGCCCGGCGACGTCCTCCGCCTGGAGGTCACGATGGACAAGCTCGGCCGGCGCTTCGGGCGGGGCAGGGGAGTGGCGAGCGTGGACGGCGAGGTCTGCTGCGAGGCGACCTTGAGCTTCGTCATCCCCGACGCGTCGGTGCTGCGCTGATGACGCGCTTGGCCCTCTTCTCGGACGTGCACGGCGTCTCCCAGGCGCTCGACGCCGTCCGCGCGGCGATCGCCGCCGCCGCCCCCGATGTCATCGCGGTTGCCGGCGACTACGCCGTCAACGGCGCGGACCCCGCCGCGACGATCGACGGCGTCCGCGAGCTCGAGGCGCGGGGCGCGCTCGTCGTGGCGGGCAACACCGACATCGCCGTGGCCGACTTCGATTACGGCGCCGCCTACCCGTGGCTCGGCGACGGCATCCCCGAGTCGTACCGTGCGGCGGCGGAGTGGGCCCACGAGGCGATCGGCCCAGAGCGCGTCGACTGGCTGCAGCGCCTTCCGGCCGAGCGGCGCTTCCGTGCCGACGACGGCACCCTCGTCCTCGTCACGCACGCGTCGCCCGGCTCGCAGACCGCGGGCTTCGACGGTGGCCTCGACGAGAGCGTCTTCATGGACCGCCTCGGCCGGACCGACGCCCGCGTCATCGGCTGCGGCCACACCCACGTCCCGGAGGTCCGCGACTTCGGCTGGAAGGTGGTCGTGAACGCGGGAAGCGCGGGCTACGTCTTCGACGGCGACCCGACCGCCTCCTGGGCCCTCGTGGACATCGTGGACGGCGTCGTCACCGCCGAGATCAAGCGCGTCCCCTTCGACGTGCTCGCGGCCGCGGACGCCGTCGCCGCACGCGGCCTCCCCGGCGACGTCTACCGCGCGGCCACGATCCGCACCGGGAAGCTGGTGCGGTGAACCTGACCACGCCGGACGGCGCGCCGCGGGTCGTCGTGACCGGCACGGGCATGCTCACGGCGCTCGGTCCGGACGTGGCCAGCACCTGGGAGGGGCTGATCGCCGGGCGGTCCGGCATCGGCGCGATCACCGCCTTCGACGCGGCCCGGCTCGCCTCGCGGATCGCCGGCGAGGTGCCGGGCTTCGACCCATCCGGGGTCGTCGATCGCAAGGAGCAGCGGCACACCGACCGGTTCACCCAGCTGGCGCTCGTGGCGGCGCGCCAGGCGCTCGACGAGGCTGGCCTCCCGGGCCGGATCGACGGCGAGCTGGCGGAGCGGACCGGGATCATCATCGGGACCGGCCTGGGCGGCGGCATCACCTTCGGCGAGCAGATCACGATCAGCGTCGAGCGAGGCCCCGAGAGGGTGAGCCCGTTCTTCGTCCCGATGGCGATCCCGAACATGGCCGCGGGCCAGGCGGCGATCGCCTTCGGCGCGCTGGGTCCCAACTACGCGATCGCGTCGGCCTGCGCGACCGGCGGTCACGTGGTCGGCGAGGCCTGGGAGATCATCCGGCGGGGCGACGCCGGGATGATGCTGGCGGGGTCCGCGGAGGCCGCCATCTGGGAGCCGCTCGTGGCGGGGTTCGCGGCGATGCGCGCCCTCTCCACCCGCAACGACGACCCGGCGGCGGCGTCCCGTCCCTTCGACCGGAATCGCGATGGCTTCGTGGTCGCGGAAGGGGCGGCGGTCCTGGTGCTCGAGACGCTGGAGCGGGCGCAGGCCCGGGGTGCTCAGCCGCTCGGCGAGGTGGTGGGGTACGGCGCCACGGCCGACGCGAACCACGTCACGCTTCCGGCGCCGGGCGGGGTCGGCGCGCTGCGCGCGGTCAGGCGGGCGCTCGAAAAGGCGCGTCTCACCACCGACGATGTCGAGCACGTCAACGCCCATGCCACCTCGACCCACGAGGGCGACCGGGCGGAGCTCGAGATGCTCCGCAGCCTGTTCGGCGCCCGGGCCGGCGAGGTCAGCGTGACCGCGAACAAGTCGATGCTCGGTCACGCGCTCGGCGCGGCCGGCTCGATCGAGGCGATCGTCACGCTCCGCACGCTCCGCGAGGGCATCGTCCCGCCGACGATCAACCTCCACGATGCGGACGAGGCGGCCGCCGGCCTGGACCTGACCCCGAACGTCGCCCGCGAGCGGGCCATACGGGTCGCCGTGAGCAACTCGTTCGGCTTCGGCGGGCAGAACAGCGCGCTTGTGCTCCGGCGGTGGGACGGATGACGGAGCCGGGCGTGGAGCGGGTGACGGCCGGCGTCCAAGGCGTCGCCGTGGGGCCGGGCGAGGCCGCCATTTCGGGCGGCTCGAGGCCGCCCTCCGATGACGCCGGCGACGCGTCCCTCCTCGCGCTCGTCGACCATCTCGCCGCCTTCCTGGAGCGGAGCGACCTCACCGAGCTCGAGGTCGAGGCCGGCGGCACGGAGCTCGTCCTCCGCAAGCCGGCGGCCATCGCGTCCCCCGCGACCGCCGTGGGCCTGCCGTTCCCGGCCGACACGGGGCAGCCGGGCGGATTTGCCGCACACGGAACCGCGCGGGAGGGCCCGGCAACGGGGAGCGGGTCGCCGGGAACCGGCGACTCCGCGGCGGCCGTCTCCGGCCACGCCGAGGCGGCAGGAGCGCCGGGAGGCGCCACCGCCGTCCACGCGCCGCTCACCGGGATCTTCTACGCGGCGCCCGGACCGGGCTCGCCGCCGTTCGTGGCGGTCGGTCGCGAGGTGGTCGTCGGCCAGGTGATCGGGCTGATCGAGGCGATGAAGCTCTTCAACGAGATCAAGTCGGACCAGGCCGGTCGCGTGGTGCGCGTCGTCGCCCAGGACGGGGCGCTGGTCAAGGCCAAGCAGACGCTCATCGAGGTGGAGCCACTGTGAGCGCGGGTCCCGCCGCTCTGCCGGCCATGGAAGCCGCCGGCCTGCCTTCCACTGGCGCCGCGGCCGCCCCCGCCGCTCTGCCAGCCGTCGGCGGACCCCGCCACGCCGGGATCACTGGCTGGGGCTCCTATGCCCCGTCGGCCGTGCTCACGAACGCCGACCTCGAGCGGATCGTGGAGACCTCCGACGAGTGGATCGTCAGCCGGACCGGGATCCGCGAGCGACGGGTCGCCGCCGCCCACGAGACCACCGCGAGCATGGCCGCGGTCGCCGGTGCGCGCGCGGTGGCCGTCGCCGGGCTGGACCCCGACGAGATCGACCTGATCCTCGTGGCGACCCTCACGCCCGACTACTGGATGCCGTCCACCGCGTCGCTCGTCAAGGAAGCCATCGGGAACACCCGGGCGGCCGCTATGGACGTCTCGGCCGCGTGCTCCGGCTTCGTCTATGCGTACGCGACGGCGCACGCATACGTGACCGCGGGGATGGCCCGCCATGTGCTCGTGATCGGCGCCGAGCTCCTGACCCGCTTCCTGGACTACACCGACCGGAGCACCTGCATCCTCTTCGGGGACGCAGCCGGCGCGGTGGTCGTCTCTGGGGTGGAGGGACCTGCGGTCCCGCACGGGGTGGAGCTGACGACCGAGCCGTCAGGCGCCTACATGATCTGGCTCCCGGCGGGCGGGTCGAAGAGCCCGGCGTCGGCGGCAACCGTCGGCCGCGGCGAACACTTCATTCGGATGGAGGGGAAGGAGACCTACCGCTTCGCCACGAAGACGCTCGCCTCCACGGCGCTGGCGGCGATCGCGAAGGCGGGGCTCCGCCCGGACCAGGTCGACCTGTTCATTCCGCACCAGGCGAACGTCCGGATCATCGAGGCCGTCGCGAAGGGGCTCGGGCTGCCGATGGAGAAGATGTTCGTCAACCTCGACCGCTACGGGAACACGTCCGCGGCCTCCGTCCCGCTCGCCCTCGCGGAAGCGGTCGACGCCGGGCGGATCCGGCAGGGCGACAACGTGGTCATCGTCGCGTTCGGTGCCGGCTTCACGTCCGGCGCGGTCGCCTTCGAGTGGACCGCCGACCCCGCCGCGGGCGCGCGCGCCGCCGCCGTGCGGCCCGACGAGATCCACGTCCGCCTGCCCGTCGACTGGAACTCCGTGGATCCGATCCCGCCGCAGCTCGCGGCCGTCCTGGCCGCTCCCGGGCCCGTCACGGTCTCGCTCGACGACGTCGTACCCGGCGATCCGCCGGCGCGGTCCACCGGCTCCTGAGACCACGCCATGGCCGAGCGTCGCATCGGCGGTGGCGGCGGGAAGTGCGTGTGAGTAGCATGTGCTACGGTGTGCTACATGCAAGCCGGGACACGCGAACTCCGCAACAACACACGGGCGCTCCTGGCCCGCGTAGAGGCAGGTGAGACGGTGACGATCACGGTCGACGGCCGGCCGGCAGCCGCGCTCGTGCCGCTGCCGAATCGTCCACAGTGGATCGGACGCGCGGCGCTTCTCGCCCGCCTGGAAGGCAGCCTCGCCGACCAGGGGCTGCTGGATGACCTGGCCGCCCTGTCGCCCGAGACGACCGACGACCTGGCTCTTCCGTGACGCGCGGGCTTGCCGACACGTCGTTCTTCGTTGCACGCGAGGCGTCACGGCCACTCGCGGGCGACGGGGTCCCCGACGAGCTGGCAGTCTCGGTCGTCACCGTCGGGGAGCTCCGCGCCGGTGTCCTCGCCGCAACCGAGGTCGAGACCCGCGACCGCCGGCTGTCGACCCTCCTCGTGG
>DAOTXE010000033.1:0-11191 GCA_034435355.1 Chloroflexota bacterium | reverse complement strand
GCGGAGGGCGGACTGGACGCGCGCGGCGTTGGCCTGGCCGCGGGTCGCCTTCATCACCTGTCCCACCAGGAACCCGGCCGCCTGCGCCTTCCCGGCCCGGTAGTCGGCGACGGCCGCCGGGTTGGCCGCGAGCACGCCGTCGAGGATCCGCGCGAGCGTGCCGGCATCGGAGATCTGCGCGAAGCCATGCTCGGCGATGAGCTCGTCCGCCGGGCGGCCGGACGCGACGTGGAGCGCGACGACCTCCTTCGCGTTCGCCCGCGACAGGCGATCGGCCAGGACCTCGCGCAGGACGTGCACGAGCGACGGCGCGTCCGCCCGGCCGACCAGGCCGGCCGCGGTCCGCTCCACCGTTCCCTTGGCCGCGCGGCCGTAGTCGCCGCTGACGAAGTTCGCCAGCTCCTTCGCGGGCAGGTCCGGGCCGGCGACGTGCAGCGCCTCGAAGGCGGCGGTCATCGTCTCGTCCGCCACGATGAGCGCCGCGTCATAGGCGGACAGGCCCAGCGCGTCGCGATAGCGGGCCCGCCGCGCGGCGGGCAGCTCGGGGAGCGCCGCGCGAATGGCGGCGAGCCACGCTGCATCCAGGTGGAGCGGCGGGAGGTCCGGTTCGGGGAAGTAGCGATAGTCGTCCGAGGACTCCTTCACCCGCATGAGGTAGGTGGTGCCCGTCGCATCGTCCCAGCCCCGCGTCTCCTGGCGGAGGGTCTCCCCCGCCTCGAGCGCTGCCGCCTGGCGCCCGATCTCGTGAGAGATCGCCCGCTCCACGGCCCGGAACGAGTTCATGTTCTTGACCTCGGTCCTGATGCCGAACGGCCGGGTGCCGCGCGCGCGCAGGGAGACGTTCGCCTCGACCCGCATCTGGCCGTTCTCCATCTCCGCGTCGGAGACCCCGATCGCGCGGAGCAGGAGCCGGAGCTCCTCCGCGTAGCGGCGGGCCTGTTCGGCCGTCCGGATCTCTGGCTCGGTGACGATCTCCATGAGCGGCACGCTGGATCGGTTGAAGTCGACCAGGCTCAGGCGACTGCCGTCGGGTCCGGGAGCGTGGACGAGCTTGGCGGTGTCCTCCTCGAGGTGAGCCCGCGTGATCCCGATCGTGACGGGTCCCTCGGATGTGTCGAAGGTGAGCGACCCGCGGGAGGCGAGGGGCAGGTCGTACTGGCTGATCTGGTAGCCCTTCGGCAGGTCCGGGTAGAAGTAGTTCTTGCGGTCCCAGCGAGTGGTCGCGGGCGCCGTCGCCCCGATTGCCGCTCCGGTCGCCAGGACGTGCTCGACTGCCCGCCGGTTGATCGTCGGAAGCGTGCCGGGCAGCCCCAGGCAGACCGGGCAGACGTGCGTGTTCGGCGCCGCGTCGGGCGGCGGCACCGCGCAGGCGCAGAACATCTTGCTCGCGGTCCGGACCTGGCAGTGGACCTCGATCCCGATCACCGCCTCCCAGCGGTCCGCCGCGCCGGCGCTCGTGACTCGAGCCGGGACGCTCACTCGACCAACCCTCTCGCGCTCACCAGGAGGTCGCCGTCACGAGGCCGCACGAGGTGAATGTCACGCCAACCATGGCACCCAGTTTCGCATAGGGCCGGTCGATTCGCCGCCCCGGACCCGCCTCCCGGCATCCGCCGTCCGCGGACGACTCGCTCAGCCCGTGGACGTCGGCCGCCCCCCGCAGGTGCCATCGGCGTTGGGATGGACGCAGCCCACGAAATGACCCTCGTCGACCTCGGCCAATCCAGACCCGGCCCCACCGCTCGCCGCGCCCGCGCTGCCGCCTGCCAGGAGCGCGCCGTGGTAGCGGCATGGCTCGTTCGCGGCCGGGGCCCATCCCGACCCGCTGCGCGCCTCGGCCCCGGTGCGGTCCCACTTCTGGTGGAGCTGTGGGACCGACGCGATGAGCATCCGGGTGTACGGGTGGAGCGGCTGCCCGAAAACGGCGAGCGTCGCCCCCATCTCGACGATCCGGCCACGGCGCAGGATGACCGTTCGCTGGCTGCTGTAGTACCCGAGGGAAAGGTCGTGGGTGATGAAGAGGATCCCGAGGCCCCGGGCCCTGAGATCACCGAGGAGGTTGAGCACGTCGATCCGGGTCGACGCGTCCAGCATGCTGATGATCTCGTCGGCGACGAGGAGGCGAATGTCCAGGAGCAGCGCCCGGGCGATCAGCAGGCGCTGGAGCTGGCCGCCGCTGAGCTGGTGCGGGTACTTGTGGAGCACCTGGCCCGGATCGAGGCCCACCGCCTGGAGCGAGGAGTCCAGGCGGGACTGCCACTCCACCCCCGAAAGGCGGGGGAAGTACACGCCGCGGATCATGCCGAAGACGTGGTCGGCCTTGAAGATCGGGTTGTAGGAGCTGAACGGGTCCTGGAAGACACCCTGCACCCGCCGGTAGTACGCCGTGCGCGGCAGGGCGGCGACGCTCTCGCCGTCGAAGCTGATCGTGCCGCTCGTGGCCGGTGTCAGGCGCAGGATCATTCGCCCGATCGTGGTCTTCCCGCTCCCGCTTTCCCCGATGAGCGAGACGACTTCGCCCGCGCCAACGTCGAAGCTGACGTCGCGCACCGCCGGCAGATCCGTGCCGCCGAAGGTGCCCACCTTGTAGACCTTGGAGACGTGGTCGAGCGTCAACACCGTGTCACGACGCCTTCCAGCAGGCCACGAAGTGATCGCGTTCTATCTCCACGAACGGAGGCTCCTGGCGGCACTGCTCGTCCGCCAGCGGACATCGCGCCTGGAAGCGACATCCTTCGGGCGGGTTGAGGAGCGCCGGCGGGCTGCCCGGGATGCCCGAAAGGCGCTTGTCCACGTACCGGACGCCGACTTCGGGCAGGGACGAGATCAGCATGCGCGTGTAGGGGTGCTTGGGCGCGCTGATGATGACGTCGGTGGCGGCCTTCTCGGCCAGCTTCCCCGCGTACATCACGGTGATCGTGTCCGACATCTCGGACAGGATCGACAGATCGTGGGTGATCACGATCATGCTTCGAACGAGCTTGCGGTCACGGAACTCGACGAGCGTCTCCGCCACGGCCTTCTGGGTCGAGACGTCGAGCGCAGAGGTGATCTCGTCGGCGATCAGCAGCGACGGGTTCAGCAGCGTGGAGATCACCATCACCATGCGCTGCTTCATGCCGCCCGACAGCTCGATCGGGTACCGGTGGAGGACGTCCTTCTGGAGTCCGACCAGGTCCAGGCGGCGCTCGATCTCGGGACGCATCGCCGCGCCGTCCACCCCCCTCGACTCCAGGAGGTCGACCGTCATCCGGCCGATCTTGCGGGTGGGATTCATGGCGCTCATCGCGTACTGCGGGATGATCGAGACGGCCCTGAAGCGGAACTCGTTCATGGCGTCAGAGTCCATGATCGGCAGCGGCGTCCCGTCGAGGACCACGTCGCCCCCGATGTAGCGCATCCGCGTGTCAAAGTGGGTCAGGCTCTTGCCGAGCGTGGACTTGCCGCAGCCGGACTCGCCGGCAAGGCCCATGATCTCGCCGTCCGCGATCGTGAACGTCACGCCATCGAGCGCCTTGACGTCACCCGCCAGGGTGGCGTAGTAGACGCGAAGGTCGGTGACCTGCAGGCCCATCGGTCACAGCTCCCGCAGCTTGGGGTTGAAGATCTCGTCGAGGCCGACGTTCATGACGTACAGCGCCCCGACGATCGCCGTGATCCCCAGCCCGGGCGGGATGAACCACCACCACAGCCCCAGCTGCAGCGCGCTCCAGAGGACCGCGCTGTTCATCATGAGCCCCAGGGAGATGCCGTCGGTCGGCCCCAGGCCGATGAAGTCAAGGGTCGCGGCGATCAGGATCGCCCCCCCGAAGAGCAGGATGAAGGTCATGAACAGGTAAGAGCCCATGTTCGGGGCAATCTCCTGGAACATGATCCTCCAGCTCCGGAGCCCGCTCAGGCGCGCCAGGTCGACGAACTCCCGGGATCGCAGGGAAAAGGTCTGGGCGCGGACGGCGCGGGCGGCCCACGGCCACGATGTCAGCCCCACGAAGGCGGCCTCCACGACCACCCCGCGCGCGCTCAGGAAGGCGGCGATCACCACCAGGACCGCGAGGGTCGGGATGACCAGCACGACGTTCGTGATCATGCTCAGGATCTCGTCGACGATCCCGCCCCGGTAGCCCGCGACGAAACCGATGCTGATGCCGACGAGGGCAGCAAGGCCACCGCCCAGCAGCCCCACCACGAACGTGGCCTGCAGGCCGTTCACGAACTGCGCGAAGACATCCTGCCCGAACGTGGTCGTGCCGAACCAGTAGTCGGCGCTGGGGGCCTGCCCCGTGGGGCCCACGAACGCCTGGGGATCGGTCGGATCGATCATGGGCCCGACGATCGCGAGAGCGAGGAAGAACAGGACAATCCCCGCGCCGATGAGGATGCGCTTGTCGCGCAGCGCGAAGTAGAGGATCTCGCGCCGTCGGCGAATCGGGACCGCCGCGGGGACCGCCGCGGTCCCCGTCATCGTCGCGGGATCCCGAACGTCGAGGGGCCCGCCGGCCGGGCCGCCCGGGAGATCGTTCTGCGCGCTCATGCCGCACCCCCCTGCATCCCGACCCGGGTGCGGGGATCGACCATCACGTACGCAACGTCGATCAGGAAGTTGGCCACCAGCACGCCGATGATCACGAACAGGAAGACCCCCTGGAGCAGGAAGAAGTCCTCGTTCTGGATCGACTGGAGGATCAGGTACCCAAGGCCCGGATAAGAGAACACGACCTCGGTGACCAGGGCACCGGCGACGATCACGCCCAGCTGCAGCGCCAGCCCGGTCACCTGGGGGAGAACCGCATTGCGGAACGCGTACCGGCGGACCAGTCCCTGGGGCGCCCCCAGCGCCTCGAGGTAGTGCGCATAGTCCGACTCGAGCTCGTAGATGATCATGTTCCGCATTCCGATCGCCCAGCCGCCGAACATGACCAGAAAGAGCGAGAGGAACGGCATGAGCCAGTGGGTGTAGGCGTTGAGGAAGAACTGCCAGGTAAACGTCGGAGACATCGACAGGTCGTAGGGGCCCGACAGCGGGAAGATCCTCAGGACCGACCCGAGCCCCCAGGCAAGCAGGATCCCGAGCCACATGTACGGCGTCGCAGTCAGGATGTAGCCGACCGGCAGGATGGAGTTGTCGAGCCGCTTCCGCCGCGCCGCGTACGCGCCGAACTGGTTTCCGGCAATCCAGCTCAGGAGGATTGCCGGAACGAGCAGCACGAGCGTGTATGGCAACGCCGACATGATGACGTCGGTGACGGGCCGCGGGAAGAGCCACACGCTGATCCCGAGGTCGCCGTGGAACAGCGCGACCCAGAAGTTGAGGTACTGCTGCCAGAGCGGGTGATTCAGGCCGAACGCGCCGAGGAAGTAGCCCATCATCTTGTCAGCCGCGTCGGGCTGCAGGTTCATGCGCGCGAGCATCCCCGACACAGGGTCGCCGGGCATGAAGCGCGGGATCATCCAGTCGACCGTCACCGCGACGAAGAACGTCAGGAGGTAGGTGACGAGCTTCCGCGCAAAGTACCGGCGCACGATGCCTCCGGGAGAGACGTTGGGGGGACAGGAGCCTCGTCCCTCCCCCCGGCACGCGGGGGGAGGGACGAGGACTAACGAGAGACGCTTACTTCAACTTCAGCGTCGTGAGCATGAGCACGGAGCCCATGTTCCAGTACCCGCCCCACGTGACGGGCATGTAGTGCGGACTGCCTGCGGCGGCGGACGGCCAGTTGGTCCAGACGTTGTTGTTCGCCTGCGCCCACGCCCCGTTGTACCAGAGCGGGATGATCGGCAGGTCCTGCAGCTGGATGGTCTGGATCTTGGAGATGATGGTCTTCATCGCGGCGACGTTGGTGGTGGGCGTCGCGTCGAGCTGCTGGACCAGGCTCCAGATCGTGGAGTTCTTGTACCGCCCATCATTGCCCGCGACCTGCGTGGCCTGGATCGGCTGGCGGAACATCCACTGGTAGTAGGACCAGGGCGTGTTGGCGATCTGGGCATCGTTGGCGATGGCCAGGTCGAACTTGCCCGTCTGGACCTTGTTCGTCCGGTCGTTGTAGGAGGGGAAGCTCGGGGTGATCCTGATCCCCGCCTTCTTGGCGCTCTGGGCGATGGACTGGATGGCTGCCATCCAGTCGGTCCAGCCATTCGGCACGATCAGGCTCAGGTTGATCACCGAGCCGTCCTTGTTGCGGAAGTAGCCGTCGCTGCCCATCTTGTAGCCGGCGGCCGTCAGGATCTTCTTCGCGTCGGTCGGGTTGTACGTGTAGCCGTACTTGGCGACGACGGACTTGTCGACGAACTGGTTCCAGGTAGGCAGGAGGCCGGTGGGGTTGGCGGCCTGGACGATCTGCCCATAGACGTTGTTCACGATCTGGCTGACGTTGATCGATTCGGCGAGCGCGCGTCGGAAGACCGGATCGTTCGTCGGCTTCTTGACGTCATTCGTCACGAGCCAGGCGGTGTTGGCCGAAAGCATGTAGGGCGGCTTCGTGTAGTAGGTCTGGATGCCGTAGCCGCCGATGCCGCTCACGATGCTGTTGACACCGGGCAGGAAGTTGTTGCTCAGGTCGAGGGTGCCATTCAGCATCTGGCCGAGCTCGACGTTGTTGCTGCCGTTGACCTCGTCGATGATGTAGGTCGGCTTGACGTCCAGACCCAGGAGCGACTTGCCCCACCATGCGTCGTTCTTGACCCAGACGACCTTCGTCTGGTCGTAGGTCAGCAACTCGTACGGGCCGCTGCCGACAACACCGGCCGCAGCGTCAGGGCTGGTGTTGTAGGTGAGAACGTCCGTGACGGTTCGCGTCCCCCAGACTTGCGCCGGCACGATCGCCACCGTGTACAGCGCGTTCGACCACTCCTGGTAGAGGGCCTTGGAGAAGGTGAACTGCACTGTCAGTGGGTCGACCGCCGTCGCGCTCTGGAGGAAGTTCCACAGCGTGCTGTAGGGGACCGACGAGAGCTTGCCGAGGTTGAAGGTGTAGACGACGTCGGTGGATGTGAGCGCCGTCCCGTTGTTCCAGGTGAGCCCCGGGCGGAGCTTCAGGGTGTAGGTCTTGGCTCCGGTCCAGCTGCCGCTCTGCGCCAGCCAGGGGACGAACTTATCGGAGAGCGGGTTGTACAGGAAGAGCGACTCATAGAGCAGCCCGAACGTTCCGGTCACGTACCCGCCGGCGACCGGGTTGAAGTCGGTGGGCGGTCCCCACATCGTGCCACTCGTGTAGAGCGTCTGGTTGCGCGGATAGCTTGTCGGAATGGTGGGACCTGCCGCGCTCGCGGCAGCCGGGAAGAGTGCTCCGACCAGACTCGCGCTCGCCAGCAGGACGAACAGCCTTTGCTTGAGACCCAATCTAGTTCCTCCTTCTTGCCTCCTCCGGGGATGAAGAGGCGACACCTGCGTTGCAGGGCAGTCAACGCGCAGTCATTCGCGAGGCACACCTCCCACGCTGGATTGCCGAATAACCAGCTCCGTCGGCAGGAGCACCCTTCGGGGGGAACGGCCCGGATCGCCGAGGAGCTGCAGCAGGGCCCGAGCAGCCTCGGTCCCCTGCTGGCGAACTCCCTGCCGCACTGTGGTGAGGGGCGGATCCAGGTGGACCGCAAACTCGAGATCGTCGAACCCGGCCAGCGCGACGTCGTCGGGAACGCGCAGACCGCGTGCGCGAATCGTTTCGAGGGCACCCTCTGCCGTGGCGTCGTTGGCGCAGAAGATGGCGTCGACACCCTGCTCGAGCAACTCGCCTGCCGCGGCGACGCCCGACTGCCGATTGAACGTTCCGTCCACGATGAGCCCGTCGACGGTGAGTCCGGCGCGCCGCATCGCCCGCTGATAGCCGGTCACGCGGTCCTCACCGGCCACCGTTCCGCGGGTGCCGGTGATGTGACCGACGCGCGTCCGGCCGATCGAGATCAGGTGCGTCGTGATGGCATCGGCTGCCTGCTCGTTGTCGATGTCGACGTAGCTCGCGGTCCGGTCGGCGCGACGGTGCCCGATCAGGACGGTCGCCAGGCTCGAGGAAAGCAGCCCGTCGACCACGGGATCCTCCAGCGTGTCTGCCGACGCGATAACTCCATCGAGGAAGCTCATCCCGAGAACGTGATCGAGCGTTTCCTCCTTCGTCCGGTTGCCCAGCCAGAGCATCATCCCGGCGCCCTGCTCGGCGAGGTGGTCCGTGATCCCCTGCAGCAGCTGCGAGAAGTACGGATCCTGGAAGAGCAGGTGCGGATCGATGTGCATGACCACTCCGACCACGCCGGATCGCCCCGACGCCAACGTGCGCGCCGCGGCGTTCGGTCGGAAGTGCGTTCGCGTGACGACCTCGAGCACGCGGAGCCGGGTGGCCTCTGCGACCGTTCCGCCGTTCAGAACGCGCGAAACCGTTGCGCGCGAGACACCGCTCAGCGCGGCGAGATCGTCGAGGGTCCGCGCCGGGCCCTCCTCGCCTGAAGCCCCCTCCGCCCTCTGGACCAACGGCCGCCCTCCTGCGGCACGAATGGAAGCGCTTTCAGAATATTGCCGGCCGTTAACGCTGTCAAGGGTCTATTCTGGGGCGAGGCAGGCTGGATGCATGGACGCGAGAGGTGGCTGCGAGTGAGAGCGCTTCAGGTGTGTCAGACTGAATGCTCGACGCGTACGTGTGGAGGAGCCCAATGACAGCACAGGCGAAGCCGCCCTGGAAGCCGTCGCACTGGCTTCGCAATGCCTCGGTCGGCGTCATCGGGGTCATGGTCGTGCTCGCAGCGCTCGGTGTCGCCGCGAACCGCGAAACGGGCGGCCAAACGCCGGCGGTCCCGGAGGGCCCAGCGGCAACGGGCGCGGGCGCAACGGCCCCGGTGGTCTTCCCCGACGAGTCGCCCTCGCCCCCTCCATCCGGCCAGACCCTGCTTGCCGTGAAGGGCACAGGTCCAACCGTGTCCCTGGATTTCCACGCAAGTGGCGACAGCGTCGACGTCACGTACGACTACACGTGCGGTGCGAACGACAGCTTCTCGCTCGACTTCTACGGGGCGAACCAGAGCCCGCTCTTGCCGGACAACCTGGTCAGCGACGATCCCGGCCAAAGCAATTCGAGCATCACGACCGAGAATCTCAACGGCATGGCGGGCCCGTTCCATCTCGAGGTGACCTCGACGTGCACCTGGTCGGTCGAGGTCATCGGTCAGCCATGATCCTGTTGAAAGCGTTCCCACGACGGGCCTTCTGCCGGTTCCTCATCGGCTCGAAGGAGAAGGTGGATCCTGGATGACCGGTCGCGAGCAGCCCACTCCTGGAACCGAATCCTCAGGTACGCGCTTCCATAGCAAGGAGAACGAGTGGTGTCGCTGACCTTCCCGGACGGGTTCATATGGGGGGCCGCGACGGCCTCGTACCAGATCGAGGGTGCCGCTCGCGAGGATGGGCGCGGGGAGTCGATCTGGGATCGTTTCTCTCATGCGCCGGGACGCGTCCGAAACGGCGAGACCGGCGACGTGGCCTGTGACCACTATCACCGCTACCGCGACGACGTCGCGCTGCTGGCCGGACTCGGGTTGAACGCCTACCGGTTCTCGGTCTCGTGGTCCCGCGTCCTCCCGACCGGGACCGGCACCGTGAACCCGGCCGGACTCGACTTCTACGACCGCCTTGTCGACGAGCTGCTGGCGCACGAGATCGCGCCGTTCGTGACGCTCTACCACTGGGACCTTCCGCAGGCCCTCGAGGATGCGGGCGGCTGGCCGGTGCGCGCGACCGCTGAGGCGTTCGGCGACTACGCCGGGATCGTCGCCGGCCGGCTCGGCGACCGTGTTCGCAGCATCGCCACGATCAACGAACCCTGGGTCGCCGCGGATCACGGATACAGGACCGGCATGCACGCGCCGGGGCGGAGTGACCCGTTCGCCGCGATCGCCGCCGCTCACAACCTCCTGGTCGCCCACGGGCTGGGCATGCAGGCCATCCGCTCCGCCGCACCGCGGACGTCCGCCGGGATCGTGCTCAACCTTGCCCCCATCCATCCCGCTTCGAATCATCCCCTCGACCTGGAAGCGGCAGCTGCCGAGCACAACTGGCTCAACCGCTGGTACCTCGATCCGCTCGTCGGGCGGGGGTACCCGGAGGCGCCGGCGTGGGCCGCTGGACATGCCCGCGCCGATATCCGGGGCGGCGACATGGAGCTGATCGCCGCGCCGCTCGACTTCCTGGGCGTGAACTACTACAGCCGGAACCGGGCCCGTTCGCCAATTCTCCCGCCGCTCGGGCCGGCGGGAGATCCGGTAGAGCGAACGGGGATCGGCTGGGAGGTCTACCCGGCCGGTCTCGGGGAGATCCTGGACTTCGTGGTGGCACGGACCGGCGCCTTGCCGCTCTTCATCACCGAGAACGGCGCCGCCTACCCCGTGAGCGAGTCAGAGCCCGCGCGCGACCCGGCGCGCGTCAGCTTCCTCCGTCGCCACCTTGCAGTGGCGCACCAGGCGCTCGAGCGCGGCGTGCCCCTGCGTGGATACTTCGTGTGGTCCCTGCTCGACAACTTCGAGTGGGCCCAGGGATACGGCCCGCGGTTCGGCGTCGTCCACGTGGACTACGAGACGCAGGAGCGGCGAATCCGCGACAGCGGCAGGTTCATGGGCGCGGTAGCGCGGTCGGGACGACTCCCGCTCGACGACGAGACGGCAACGGGTGGTCCCCCGACCTGAGCACTCCTCGGGCGCGATCGCCGTCGATCGCATCCACGCGAGAAGGGAGCTCCCGATGAAGACTCCAGCGCCGAGGAACGATCACGGCCGCCCGACGAACAACGCGCCGTCGATTCCCTGGGAGGACCGTCCGGCCGGCACGAACGACGTGCTCTGGCGGTCGTCGCGCAACCCGATCATCCCGCGCGACCTGCTGCCACGATCCAACAGCATCTTCAACTCTGCCGTCGTGCGGTTCCGGAGTGGCTACGCGGGCGTCTTTCGCGTGGACGACACGACACGGACGATGAACATCCACGCCGGGCAGAGCGCCGACGGGATCACCTGGAAGCTCTCCCCGCACCCGATCGAATTCGTGGCCGCGGACGGCCGGGCCAGGGAGATCCAGGGGCGGTTCGAGCACGCGTACGACCCGCGCGTGACGTGGCTGGAGGACCGCTACTACGTCACCTGGTGCAACGGCTACCACGGGCCCACGATCGGCATGGGGTACACCCACGACTTCGAGACGTTCCACCAGCTGGACAACGCG
>DAOTXE010000032.1:0-29566 GCA_034435355.1 Chloroflexota bacterium | reverse complement strand
GCTCCGAAGGGCTCCAACGCGCAAAGACGGTCTGGGAACGCGTGGACGTGCCTCGCAGGTCCACGCTTGCGGCTGCCGTGCTCGTGGTGCTCCTCGTCGCGTTGCTGTTCTTCTTCATCATCTCGAACGGCCTGGCACTCTTCCTTGACTCCCACGTCGCACTGGGCAGCGTGATCAACACGGTCTGGAACCCCGACGCTGGCGCCCAGACCACGTTCGGCATCCTCCCCTTCGTCGCGGGCACGCTCGGCGTCATGTTGGTGGCGGCCGTGATCGCGACGCCGCTTTCGGTCGGCCTCGCGCTCTTCATGGCCGAGGTCGCGCCGGACTGGGCCCGCTCCGTGACCCGGCCGGCCATGGAGGTCTTCGTCGGGATCCCGTCGGTCGTCTACGGCTGGCTGGGAATCACCGTCCTGGTCCCGTATCTCCGGGAGAACTGGGCCGGGATCGGCTTCACGCTTGGGTTCAGCTGGTTCGCCGGATCGCTGGTCCTGGCGCTCATGATCCTGCCGACGATCGCGAGCGTCGCCTACGACGTCTTCCTCGCGATCCCGGCGGACCTGCGCGGCGCGTCGATGGCGATGGGGACGACGCGCTGGCAGACCATCCGCCACATCCTGCTGCCGGCCGCCAAGGGCGGCCTCGCGACTGCGATCGTCCTGGGCATGATGCGCGCTGCGGGCGAAGCCCTCGCCGTCCAGATGGTGATCGGGAACCGGCCGGTGATGCCGACCAGTCTCACCGAGCCGATGACGACCCTCACGAGCCAGATCACGCTGGACATGGGCAACACGGTGACCGGCGAGCCCTGGAACCAGGCCCTCTGGTTCATGGGCTGCGTGCTCCTCCTGATCTCGTTCGGCTTCGTCCTGCTGGTCCGCCGCTTCGGTCGGCCGGGAGCGACGGGATGAGGCGCGTGCTCATCGCCGATCGAATCGCCACCGCGACGCTGTGGGGCATCGGCATCCTCGTCGTGGCCATCCTGGGGGCGATCATCGTCCACTTCCTGCTGGCCGCCCTCGGCACGTTCAGCCTGGGGTTTCTCCTCGGCAACCCGTCCGACACCGCCGTCGGCGGCATCGGGCCGATCCTCTGGAATTCCGTCTACATCCTCGTCCTGACCCTCCTGATCACGGTTCCGCTGGGCATCGCGGGCGGCATCTACATGGCCGAGTACGCCGGCCGCGGCCGACTCACCGACGCGATTCGCCTCTCCCAGGAGCTCATCAGCTCCGTGCCGTCGATCGTGGTCGGGCTGTTCGGCCTCGCCCTCTTCGTGAACGCCACCCATTGGAGCTTCACGGCGCTCGGCGGCGCCCTCACGCTCACGGTCTTCAACCTGCCGCTGATGTCACGGCTCACCGAGCAGGCGCTCCGGGCGGTCCCCGCCGATGAGCGCAACGGAAGCCTGGCCCTGGGGTCCACGAAGTGGCAGACGATCCTCCACGTGGTCCTGCCGCTCGCCATCCCCGGCATCGTCACGGGCATCATCCTCACGGCGGGACGCATCTTCGGCGAGGCGGCTGCCCTCCTGTTCACGGCGGGACTCTCGACCCCGAGCTCATACGATTTCGCAAACCTCAACCTCGCGGACGCCCGGTCACCCTGGAGCCCGTTCCATCCTGCGACCACGCTCTCCGTCTACATCTGGAAGTTGAACTCAGAGGGGCTCGGCGACTTCGTGCGCCAGATCGCCGACACGTCGTCGGCCGTCCTCGTCGTGCTGGTCCTCGTCTTCAACCTCGGCGCGCGGGGCCTGGGACGGGCCCTGCAGCGCCACATCACGTCCGCATGAGCGGCGCCCGCCAGACTGGGAGCACCGAGAGGAGTGCAACCGACGCGATGACCATCCAGGATCCGTCTGTCTCGGCGGTCTCTCCGGCGCCGATCTCCCTTCTCCGGCCGTCCGCGTCCCCGGGTGCCGACCCGGCCTCCGCCGAGATCAAGATCCAGGTCCGCGACCTCGACGTCTTCTACGGGTCGCGGCGCGCCGTGCGCGACGTGACCATGGATATCGCCGCGCGCTCCGTGACGGCCTTCATCGGGCCGTCCGGGTGCGGCAAGTCCACGATCCTGCGCTGCTTCGACCGGATGAACGACCTCATCCCGTCGGCGAGGGTCAGCGGCAGCGTCCTCCTCGACGGAGAGGATGTCTACGGGCCGAACGTGCAGCCGGTCGAGGTGCGGCGCCGGGTCGGCCTCGTCTTCCAGCGGCCCAACCCGTTCCCGATGTCCATCTACGAGAACGTCGCCTACGGCCCGCGGCGCCAGGGGATCTCCGATCGAGCCAGGCTCGACGACATCGTCGAGACGAACCTGCGCCGGGCCGCCCTCTGGGACGAGGTCAAGGACGACTTCCGCAGGAAGTCGGCGCTGTCGCTCTCCGGCGGCCAGCAGCAACGCCTGTGCATCGCCCGGACCATGGCCGTCGATCCCGAGGTCATCCTGATGGACGAGCCCTGCTCGGCGCTCGACCCGATCGCGACGCTGCGGATCGAGGAGCTGATCGAGGAGCTGGCCGCGACGTTCACGATCATCATCGTGACCCACAACATGCAGCAGGCGTCGCGCGTGTCACAGACGACGGCGCTTTTCTGGGTGGACCCCGACCGGACGGGCCACCTCGTGGAGATGGGGCCGACGCTGCAGGTCTTCACCGCCCCGAAAGAGCGCGTCACCGAGGACTATGTCTCGGGCCGGTTCGGCTGACGCCGGAAGAGGAGAGAACGTGACGAGCGACGTGGACCGCCCGGGCCAGTTCTTCAGCGACGACATCACGATCAAACCGGCCGAACGCGGGGACAGCCCCCACGGGGCGCGCGCGTCTCTCGACCGCGAGCAGCGCGAGATCAAGGACACGCTCCTGCGCGCGAGCAGTCTCGTCGGGGTCGCGATCGGGAACACGGTCGAGGCGCTGGAGACCCACGACGCCGCGCGGGCGCAGGCGGTCGTCGACGGCGACGTGGCAGTCAACGCCATGACTGCGGCGGCCATCGAGGAGGTCGTCAGCACGATTGCGACGCAGTCGCCCGTCGCGCGCGACCTGCGCTTCCTGCTCACGCTCTACGACGTCGCGATCGAGCTGGAGCGGATCGGCGACTACGTGGCGAATGTCGCGAAACGGACCCGCGACCTCGCGCCCGAGCCGAGTCTCTCGGCCAGCACCGGCGTGGGGCAGATGGGCCGGCTTGGCGCCGAGATCCTGGCCGACGTGATGCGAGCGCTCGTGGACTCGGACGTTGAGGAGGCGCGCCGCACGGCCGCCCGCGACGACGAGATGGACGTGCTGTACCACCGCATCGTCGACGAGACCCTGGCGCTTGCGAAGCAGGACCCCGGGAACGTGGAGCGGGCCGCCCGTCTCCAGTTCGCCGCGCACTACCTGGAGCGCATCGGCGACCGCGTGACGAACATCGCCGAGAACGTCGTCTTCCTGGCCACCGCCGAGCGCGAGGACCTCAACTAGCCTCCCGGAAGGTCGCCATCGCGAGCGCCGGCGGATCGGCTCCACGCCGCGGTTCACTCGGCCTCCTGGACCTCTCCTTCATCCGGGTTGGCGAGGCGGCGGGCCGGTGACGTCCGCGGCGGGCCCGGCACCCACGTCGATCGCCGCCGCGATCCCGAGGTGGTCGGAGGGGTAGAGGGTAGGGTCGTGGGCGGCGGGCCGGTTCGCCCAGGCCCACGCACCGACCACCCGGACGGCACCGCGGACCCAGATGTAGTCGAGGCAGGAAGGCTCGCCGTCCGTGTCCATGGCGGGTGCCTGGAGCCCTGAGGGCCAGGTGACCGCCGGATCCCGGCCGTTCGCGGCAGCATAGGCCGACCGGAAGCCTGCGGCCCGCATCCGCCTCGCCGCCGGCTCGGTGGGCGTCGCGTTGAAGTCCCCCATCACGAGCTGGCCCGTCGAAGGCGGCGCTGCGTCGAGCCACGCGAGCAGTGCCCGAACCTGGCCGTCGCGGGCAGCCTTCGCGCGCGGGACATGATGGAGGTGGGTCACGGTCACCTGCAGGGTGGAGCCGCCGGGGAGCGGCAGAACGATGCGCGCCGCGGCGCGATTGCGACCGAGGTCGAGCCGCTCGACCGCCGCCTCGATGGCCAGCGGACGACGGACAAGGAGGCTGTTGCCGTACTCCGGCCGTCCCGCCCAGCCACGGTGAACCGCGTACTCGTCGGGGGTGCCGGCCCCGAGCAGCCGGTCCTGCTGCAGGACGTACACCACTTCCTGGAGCGCGAGCAGGTCCGCTCGCAACGCGGCCGTGTCGGCAAGGAGGAGCGGGAGGCGCTCCTCCCAGCGATCGGCCAGGTTCAGGATGTTCAGCGTCGCAACGACGAGCCGGCCCATCGGTCAACCCCGGCGCACGGTCGGTGTCGGCGCCGGCCGTGACCCCACCGGAGTTCCGGGCCGACGACGGTCGCCGGCGAGCGCGGCGCCCTCGACGCAGGCGGCGTGGACGCCGAGCCGCTCGAGTCGGGCGAGCACGCGCCGGTTCGTGAACGTGAACGCAGCGAGGTCGAGCCCGGCCCGCGCAACCGCGGACGCGGTCCGCGCGTTGATGGCGCGCCACTCCGCCGAGATGCCGCGGCAGCCGAGTGAAACGGCGAGCTCGAGCGTGGCGGGCGCGAGGTCCTCGGCATTGAGCCAGCATGCGACGGCGGGCGCGAGGCGCCGGATCGTGGCCAGGCTTGCCGGCTCGAAGGCCGAGATCACGGCTCGGGAGAGCGAGCCGTCGGGCAGGCCACGCGCCGCGAGGAGCGGGTCGAGCGCGATACGGCCCAGGTCCTCCTTCAGCTCGACGTCGAGGAAGGCGTCCGGACCGCAGACCTCCAGGACGGAGGTGAGCATCGGGACGCCGGCGGCGCCCAGCTCCGCCGCGGACAGCGCATCGGCCCGCTCGGGCCGTCCCTGGACGCGCTCCAGCGTCGCGTCGTGCAGGACGACGGCAAACCCATCGGCCGACGCGCGGACGTCGAACTCCACGCCGTCGCATCCGAACCGCGCGCCCGCCGCCGCGAAGGCAGCGAGCGTGTTCTCCGGGGCGCGGGCGTGGTCCCCGCGATGGGCGAGCAGGAGCATGCTCAGGCTCCCGGCGTCGCGGCGAGGTCCGGCCCGAAGACGGGCAGGGCGAACCCGAACGTGGAGCCGCTCCCCTCCTCCGACTCCACCCAGATCCGGCCCCCGTGCGCCTCGACCACGTGCCGGGCGATCGACAGCCCCAGCCCCGTGCCACCGACGCCGCGCGTCCGCGCCCGGTCGCCCTTGTAGAAGCGCTCGAAGACGCGCGGAAGCGCGGAGCGCGGGATCCCCGGCCCGTGATCCGTGACGGTCACCGCCACCTCGTGCTCTCCTGGGCTGATTCGGACCTCGACCTCGGCACCGGCGGGACTGAACTTCACCGCATTGTGGAGCAGATTCAGGAGCGCCTGGCCGAGCCGCTCCCCGTCTCCGTGGACCTGGGGCGACGTGCCATCCTCCCGGACCACGATTCGGACGCCCTGGCGCTCGGCAAAGAGGCCCAGCCGGTCCGCGGTCGCGTGTGCCAGGCGGCCCAGGTCCACGTCGTAGAGGACCAGGGCGGTGCTGCCGCTCTCGATCTTGGAAAGGTCGAGAAGCTCGTTCACCATCTGGACCAGGTGCCCCGTCTCGACCTCGATCTTCGCAATCCGCTCCGCCGTCCGTGGCGGCAGGTTCTCGGCGTCGAGGGCGAGCGTCTCGGCGAGGAGACTGACCGTCGTGAGGGGCGTTCGGAGCTCGTGGGCGAGGTTATCGATGAACTCGGTCCGGATCCGCTGGAGCCGGCGCAGGTCGGTGACGTCCTCGAGGACGAGCCACGCGTCGCCGGCCGGCATGCGGCGCGCGCGGACCAGGAGCGTCGGTGCTTCGGCGCTGCGGATCGTCAGCTCGCCGGTCGCGGACCCGTTCTGGAGCGCGTGCCGCGCGATCTCCTCCAGCCGATGATCGGTGGACGCCTCCATCACGCTCCGCCCCGGCAGTGCCGCCGGCCGCCGGGCGAGCAGACGGGCCGCCGTCTCGTTCGCCGCCAGCACCAGGAGGTCGTCCGAGACGCGGATCACCCCGATCCCGACGAGGTCGACGAGCACCCCCACGTCGCGCACCCAGGCGGCCGCGCGCGCCTCTGCAGACTCGCCGTCCGCGCCGGGCCGCGCCACGTCCGGCTCGGCGCGAGCGCCGGGCGGTGGCACCCGCGACGCGCCCCTGCGCTGGAGCCCTGCGGCGAGCAGGAACGCGGCTCCGCCCAGCGAGACGACGGCGACGACGGCGACGGGATCCACGGCGGCGCGCGCAGCGGCTCAGCCGCGAAGGCGCGCCTCCACGTCGGCGAGCGGCTCGATGGTGCGCTCGCCGGTGGCCCGGTCCGTCACCTCGACGCCGCCCGCGGAGAGTGAGCGCGGACTGACGGTCAGGAGGAGCGGCATCCCAAGCAGCTCGGCGTCCGTGAACTTCACCCCCGGGGACTCGTCCCGGTCATCCCACAGGATCTCGTTGCCGGCGCCAAGAGCCAGGTCGTGGAGCCGCGCCGCGACCTCGGCAACCTGCGGGTCCTTCGCCGCCGCCAGGGAGACGAGATGTGCCGCGTACGGCGCGACGGCAGCCGGCCAGGCGATCCCCTTCGCGTCATGGTGTGCCTCGACGATGCAGGCGAGGGCTCGCCCGACCCCGATCCCGTAGCTGCCCATCACGATCGGATGGCGCCCGCCGTCCTCGCCCAGGTATTCGGCACCGAGCGCGGCCGTGTACTTCGTGCCGAGCTTGAAGATGTTCCCGACCTCGATCCCGTTGCGCAGGATGACCGGCGCGCCGCAGGTCGGGCAGCCGTCGCCCTCCCGCGCGTTCGCGAGGTCGGCGACCAGGTCCGGCACGAAGTCGCGGGGCACGTTGACGTTGCGAAGGTGGAAGCCGGGCCGGTTCGCCCCCGCGACGAGGTTCGAGGAGCGGGCCACCAGCTCGTCGACCACGACGAACGTCCCGCGCGCTCCGATCGGAGACGCGTAGCCGGGCACCATGCCCGCGGCCTCGATCTCCTCGGTCCGCGCCGGCCGCAGATCGGCAGCCCTGGCCGCGTTTGCCAGCTTGGTCTCGTTGACATCCATGTCACCGCGCACGATGGCGGTGATCAAGCGACCCTCGCGGTCGACGAAGAAGGTCGCCTTCGCCGTCTCCTCCGCGCTGACCTGGAGGAACGCCGCAAGGTCCGCGATCGTCGCCGCGCCGGGCGTCGCCACCTCCTCGAGCGGGAGCGCCGACGCAGCCGGCGGCTCCGAGAAGCGAACCCGGGCGACCTGCCGGTTGGCCGAGAAGCCGCAGGTCTCGCAGAGCACCAGGACATCCTCGCCGTACGGGTTGAGGACCATGAACTCGTGCGCCTGCGAGCCGCCCATCATCCCGACGTCCGAGGCCACCGCGATCGCGTGGAGGCCGAGCCGCTCGAAGATGCGCGTGTACGCCTCGTAGTGGCGCTCGTAGCTGACGTCGAGGCCGGCGAGGTCCAGGTCGCAGCTGTAGGAGTCCTTCATGACGAACTCGCGAACACGGATCAGCCCACCGCGCGCGCGCGGCTCGTCGCGCCACTTCGTCTGGAAGTGGTAGACCATCATCGGCAGCTGGCGGTAGGAGCGCACGATGTCGCGGAGCAGGTCGGCCACGACCTCCTCGTGGGTCATGGCCAGGACCATGTCGCGTCCAGCGCGATCCTTGAAGCGGGCCATCTCGGGCCCGATGGCGTCGTAGCGGCCCGTCTCGCGCCAGAGCTCCGCCGGGTGGACCACCGGCATCTCCATCTCCTGGCAGCCGATCCGGTCCATCTCCTCGCGGATCACCTGCTCGACCCGCTTCGCGACGCGGAACCCGAGCGGCAGCAGCGAGTAGATCCCGGACCCGAGCTGGCGGACATAGCCGGCGCGGACAAGCAGGCGATGGGACGGCATCTCCGCGTCGTTGGGATCGTCGCGCAGGGTCGCGAAGAAGAAGTGGCTCAGGCGCATTGGCAAAGGATACCGGCGCGCCCGGTCGAGCGGCAGCGGGGCCTGCACCGGGTCAACGACGCGAGCGCCGGCGTGTCGATCGAGCCCCGGGAGGGGTTCGGCCTCGCCGCGTGCCGGACGATCAGCCCGGCTCGAACGGGAGCCAGCCCGTCCAGGCCGGGATCGGTCGCGGGCGGGCGGGGTCCAGCTCCAGCCAGCGGACGGCGTAGGCGAGGTCGAGCGGGTCGGCGGTCGCACCGTGGCCTGGCAGGCGGAGGGACGCCTCGCGCCCGAACGATTCGGCCAGCATCTCGCGGCCCTCGATCGGCGCGAGCTGGGCGCGGATCTGGTCCACGGCCCGGCCGAAGCCGGCCGTGCGCCAGCGCGGCACCACGGCCCCGGTCTCGACAGCGCGGAGGAGCTCGGTCGCACGCATGGCCAGCAACGAGGACAGCGGGTCCTCGGAGGAGGGCGCTGCGCCCCGGAGACGAATGAGACGGCGCCGCGAGGTGTCCAGACCCGGAGGCGGCGCGACGATCACGCTGCGCATCGTGACCCGGCCGCGTGAAGACCGTGTGAGTGCGGGGTTAACGTCGTGTTGCGCCACGACCTCGCGGGCGGTTCGGCCGGTCGCGATACTCAACCATCGATGAACCCTCGCCCAGAGGGCGGCCGGTCGCCCCGATGACGCTCCAGCTGCTCGCCGTCCTCCTGCTCGCCGTCGTCTTCGACTACATCAACGGCTTCCACGACACGGCCAACGCGATCGCCACGTCCGTGGCCACCCGCGCCCTGCGGCCGCAGGGCGCGATCCTGATGGCGGCCACCTTCAACTTCCTCGGCGCGTTCTTCGGGACTGCCGTGGCGAAGACGATCGGAGCGGGGCTCGTCGACGAGACGACGTCGTCGCAGGCCGTCGTGATGGCCGCGCTGCTCGGCGCGACCGCCTGGAACCTGCTGACGTGGCGGCTGGGGATCCCGAGCTCCAGCAGCCACGCCCTGATCGGCGGCCTGCTCGGCGCGACCATCCTGGCCGCGGGCACGGGTTCGGTGAGGTGGGACGGGGTCGTCGGCAAGGTGCTGGTCCCGCTCGTGACCTCGCCGCTCTTCGGGTTCGCCGGCGCCTTCTGCCTGATGATCGCCCTCTACTGGGTCTTCCGAGGGGCACGGCGGCGGCCGCTGACGCGCGGGTTCCGGCGCCTGCAGGTGCTGTCGGCCGGGTACATGGCCTTCGCCCACGGCTCCAACGACGCCCAGAAGACGATGGGGATCGTCACCCTCGCGCTCTACTCCGCGGGCCTCATCCCGACGGTCGACGTCCCCGTGTGGGTGATCGTCATGGCCGCGAGCGCGATCTCGCTGGGAACCGCCGTCGGCGGATGGCGGATCATGCGGACGATGGGCCGGAAGGTCGTCGAGCTGGAGCCGATCCACGGCTTTGCCGCGGAGACCACGGCGGCGACGGTGCTCCTGGCGACGGCGCACCTTGGAATGCCGGTCTCCACGACGCACGTGATCTCGAGCGCGATCATGGGCGTCGGCTCGAGCAAGGGTCCGCGCGGCGTCCGCTGGGGCGTGGCGCGCAGCATTCTCATCGCCTGGGTCGTGACGATCCCGGCCACCGCCCTCGCCGGCGCGCTGGCCTGGGGCGCGCTCGCGGCCGTCGGCATTCGGTAACAGGCTGCAAGGGAGCTGCCGCATGGTCCGCCTGATCCCCCGCGACGAGGAGTTCACCAAGATCTTCATCCGAGACGGCGAGAACCTCCTCGCTGCCGCTCGCGCGCTGGAGGAGCTCGTCGTGGCGTACGACCGGCTCGACGAACGGGTTGCTGCGATCCAGGCCCTCGAGCACCAGGGCGACGAGATCGACGCAGAGATCGCGGCGCGCCTGGAGCGCGCCTTCATCACGCCATTCGATCGGGAGGACATCCACGAGCTGACCAGCCGGCTCGACGACGTCGTGGACGGGATCCAGGAGGTCGCCGAGACGTTCGTCATCTACGGCATCGTCGAGCCCACGCCGGAGGCGCGCCAGCTCGCCGGGATCATCGCCGGACAGGGCGCCGAGCTGGTTGCGGCGCTGCGTCTGCTCGAAAAGCCCGAGACGATGCAGGCGCACCTGCGGGCCGTGCACACGCTGGAGAACGAGGCTGACGGACTGTCGCGCGCGGCGATCGGCCGCCTCTTCCGCGAGCGGATGGATCCGCTCGACGTCATCCGGTTCCGCGATCTCTACATCGCCCTGGAGGAGACGGTCGACGCCGCCGAGGATGCGGCCGAGGTGCTGGAGCGGATCATCGCGAAGGGCGGCTGAGCCGCGCCCGGAGCCGCGTCGCGTTCGACGCGAACCCCGTCCTGCGTCGGCGACGGCTCACGCAGGGCGGCGGAAGACGTACCCGATGCCCCGCACCGTGTGCAGGTAGACCGGCTCGGCCGGCGCCGGCTCGATCGCGGAGCGCAGCCAGTGAACGTGGACGTCCACCGTTCGGGTCTCCCCGGCGTAGTCGTAGCCCCAGACGTGCTCGAGGAGCTGCTCGCGGCTGAGCACCTGGCCCGGGTGGCGCAGCAGGTACGCGAGGAGCTCGAAGACCTTCGGCTTGACCGAGACGCGCTCGCCGTCGCGGAGGAGCCGATGCCCGGCAAGGTCGACGGTCAGCGATCCGAGCTCGATGAGCGGTGCCGGGGCCTCGGCGAGCTGCTCGGTCCGACGCAGCAGCGACCGGATCCGGGCGGTCAGCTCGCGCAGGCTGAATGGCTTCGTCACGTAGTCGTCCGCCCCGAGCTCCAGGCCCACGACCTTGTCGAGCTCCGAGCTCTTCGCCGTGAGCATCACGATCGGCACGCCGGACTCGGCGCGGATGATCCGGCACACCTCGATCCCGGAAAGCTCCGGGAGCATCAGGTCGAGCACGACGAGGTCGGGCTGGTGCTCGCGGAACCGGCTGAGCGCGTCGCGCCCGTCCGCGGCCGTCAGCACTCGGAAGCCATCCATCTCGAGCGCTTCCGCAAGGGTCTCGCGCAGGGTTGGTTCGTCGTCGACGACGAGGATCGTGCGGGCCATGCGAACACAAGGATAGATGCGCCGGTGAACGCCGCGTTGGCGGATTGTTAACGGATATCTCGCGGGCGGCCCGTCGTCCCGATCCCACGCCGGAGGACCGGCGCCTGCTCAGGCCGGCGCCGCCTGCGTCAACAGCTGCGCGGCTCTCTCCAGCCGACCCAGCGTTCGCCCGCGGCCCAGCGCGACCATCGAATCGAAGAGCGGCGGCGTCGCGGTCCGCCCACTGATGGCGACCCGGATCGCCATGAACAGGTCCCCCGCCTTCCAGCCGCGCGCCTCGGCGAGCCCGCGCATGGGTGGCTCGAGGCGCTCCGCCGTGAAGTCCGCGTCGCCGGTGGCCGCGATGGCGTCGTGGGCGGCCTGCAGCCCGGCCAGGGTCGTCGCCACGTCCCAGCGCTTCGGGACCAGGAGAGCCGGGTCCGGAACAAGGTCGTCGACGTAGAGGAATCCCACCAGGTCGTCGATCGCGCCCAGGACCGGCAGGCGCTCGCGGACCATCGGCAGGAGCGCCCCGATCTCCGTCGGGGACGGCGCCCGATCGATCCGCCCGGCTGCCGCGTCGGCGGCCAGGAACGGGGCGAGCCGCGCCGCAAGATCCTCGTCCGGAAGGCGCCGGATCCACTGGCCGTTGAGCCACCCGAGCCGTCCGCGGTCGAAGACCGCGCCGCCCTTCTGGATCGCGCCGGTGTCGAACCGCGCGGCCAGCTCGTCGAGGGAGAGGATCTCCTCCTCCGTGCCGGTCGACCAGCCCAGGAGCGCCAGGTAGTTCACGAGCGCCTCGGGCACGAACCCCTCGCCAACGTAGTCCCGGACCGCGGTCTGGCTCTTGCGCTTGCTCATCTTCGTCCGGTCCGGGTTGAGGATCAGCGGAAGGTGGGCGAAGACCGGGACCTCATGACCGAGTCCGCGGAAGAGGAGGATGTGCTTGGGGGTGTTCGAGAGATGGTCCTCCCCGCGGATCACGTGGGTGATGCCCATCGCGGCATCGTCCACCACGACCGCGAAGTGGTAGAGCGGCGTCCCGTCGGCCCGGACGATCACCAGGTCGCCGCCGAGGGCCGCGGCGTCGATCTCAACCCGGCCGCGGACGAGGTCGTCGAAGGCGACGACGCCGGGCTCGATCCGGAACCGGATCGCGGGCCGTCGGCCCTCGGCCTCGAAACGTGCCCGCTCTGTCGG
This sequence comes from Chloroflexota bacterium, assembly GCA_034435355.1. GTDB lineage: Bacteria > Chloroflexota > Limnocylindria > Limnocylindrales > CSP1-4 > CTSoil-043. The sequence goes on along the minus strand of DAOTXE010000032.1, from coordinate 17,346 downwards.
CGTCAGCGCCGCGCAGCGATCTCGATGTCGTGGCAGCTTCTCCGCCTCCAGCCGGATGCGGTCCGCCTCCAGCTCTTCGGGCGTGCAATAGCAGGGATAGGCCCGGTCCTCGGCGAGAAGCTGCGCGGCGGCCTCGCGATAGCGCTCGCGGCGCTCCATCTGCCGGTACGGCCCGAACCCGCCGCGCTCCGGGAGCCCGCCGGCCGCCGGCCCCTCGTCCCACTCGAGCCCCAGCCAGTGAAGGTGTTCGAGGATGTCCTCCTCGAATTCGGGCGTCGAGCGGGCGACGTCCGTGTCCTCGAGGCGGAGGATGAACGTCCCGCCGAAATGGCGGGCATACAGGTAGTTGAAGAGCGCGGTCCGGGCCGTGCCGATATGCAGCGGCCCGGTCGGGCTCGGTGCGATGCGGACACGAGGGATGCGCATGTCCCCGATTGTACGGGCGCGAACGGTGGCCCCGGGGCCGGGGTGCGCCGGCGTGCGCGGGACGGCCCGTCAGCCGGTGCGAAGGCGCCCGGGGACGCGGTGGAAGAGGGCGGGATCCGCCTCACCGCGGAGCACGTGGATGAGCGCCGCCGGGCGCAGGCCGAGCGTGGCCCGCCCGATCGGCCCATCGAGCGTCACCGCGTCGAGCGAGGCGGAGCGGGCCAGGATCTCGACGCGGGCTCCCGGCCTGAGCGCACGCGCCTCGAGGTACGAGAGGAGGGCCGGATCCTCCTCCGCAGCCTCCGTGATCCGGTAGACGGTCGCAACCTCGCCGGCCTCCATGCTCGCGAGCGGCACGCCGGCCGGTCGCCGCGCCGCGATCGCAGCGTCGATCGGATTGCCGTGCGGGCATGTTTCGGGGTGGCCGAGCAGCTCGTCGAGGCGCACCTCGACCCGCGGGGAGATGGCGCCCTGGAGGCGCGCGGCCTCCTCGTCGGACTCGGCCCAGCCCAGGCCCACCACGCTGATCAGGAGCCACTCGAGCAGCGCATGGCGTCGGAAGATCGCGTCGGCTGCGGTGCGCCCCGGCTGGGTCAGCGTCAGCTGCCGCCCTTCCGCCTGGCTGACCAGGCCTTCCGCCGCGAGGCGCCGGTACATCTCGCTGGCGGCCTGCGTCGAGACGCCCAGGTGGCGGGCGACGGTCGCTGCGGTCGCGTGGGCTTCCTCGACGGCCGCCGACCGCAGCGCCAGAAGGTACTCCTGGGCGGCGCTCGAGAGGTCCGACGAACCGCGGCGGTTCACCGGTCCATGGTAACGCCGGGCCTCAGGGCCGGACGCGCCCGGGCCACCCGACCAGGCGGCGCCTCACGGAGGCGACGAACCTTCCGAAGGGTCGCCGCCAGCCCGTCCGAGCGGCCACCGGGCGCCCGCCAGTGGGCCGCGGAGCCGGCGCCCCCGCGGCCGGCTCACCCGCCGGTTGCGCAGCGGCGGCGTCCGCGGTCGGGGCTGGCCGAGCCTGTGGATCGCGGAGGCGTGCGGCGCGGGCCGCACGGGCGCGGGCGAGGTACTCGGGGCCGTGCTTCCGGGGGTCGGCGTACTCCTTCGGGTTGACCGTCCAGTACGTGCCCGATGCCGGACCGTACCAGGCGGCGCCGTCCCAGTCAGTCTCCCCGGCCTCGTCGGCCAGGTCGTACGTGGTTGATCCGAGCGTCGCCTTGCGGGAGCCGCGACCCGGCCGGCCCTGCTCGGCGGATCCCGTCCCTCCGGGCGGATGGCCCGGCCGGCCGGCATCCGCGTCCGTCCCGGGCCTGGACGCGCCCGCCGCCGGTCGCGCGTTCCGCTGGCCGGTCGGGGCCGGCCGCTGGGGAGATTGCGGCGGCCGCCGGCCGGACGGACGCGACGCAGCCGGGCGGCCGCCCGCGGCGTCACCCCGGACCAGCGACTCGTAGGCGGCCTGGATCTCGAGGAACCGCTCCAGGGATCCCTTGCCGGCGTCGGGGTGGTTCCGTTTGACCAGCAACCGGTAGGCACGCTTGACCTCGGCCATCGGTGCGCCCGACGGCACGCCGAGCACGCCATACGGGTCGCCCAGCGAGGTCATCCGGTCAGAACACCGATCCCCACCTGCGTCAGCCGACGAGCTCGCCGACCGGCACCAGGTCGAACTCGGCGATCGTCTCGGCGGCGATCTTGCCGTGCGGGTCGAGCTGGACGGGCCGGTGGTACCGGCCGAGCATCCGGAGCGCCTGGCCCTCGAGGATCCCCGCCAGGCGGAGCGCTTCGACCGCGATCGACCAGGAGGCCCGCTCGAAGCCCCCGCCGTCCTCGACCTTGAGCGCGAATGCCGATGCCTGGCCGCCCGGCGGGCGGTCCGCGAGGACGGCGATCCCCCGGAGCGCCTCCGCCCCGCCTTTCGCCACCAGCCGGCCGGGAAGCGCCTTCATGAGCGAGGTGTCGAGCCGGTCGCGGGTTCCGCCGACCAGCTCCGGGTTCGCCAGCATCGCGTCGCGGATGATCCGCAGCGGCGCGGAGAGCGACCGGCGGGCGTCCGTGGCTGGGAGGGCGTCCGGGTCGGCCAGCAGCGCATAGGCGCCGGCGACGGCGCGCAGCGGGAACCCGTAGGTGTCAACCCCGCAGCGGTCGGTGGCCGTGAGCAACCGGTCGGGCGTCGTCGCGAAGACGCGCGCGACGACGGCCCGGGTCGCAACCTGGACGGGGTGGTCCGGCTGCCAGTAGTCGTCGAGCGTCCAGTCGCCGAGCCGGGCGAGGAGGAGCTGGGCGGCATGCATCCCCGAGCAGTTGTGCCGGATCGGGCCGGCCTTCTCGCCGTCGCGCGCCAGCCGCATCGCCGTCAGCGCATCGAGGGGCGCGCCCTCCGTGCCGCAGGCGAGGAGCGTCTGGCTGACGCCCGCCCGGCGGAAGACCGCCTGCAGCGTCCGGACGTGCAGGTCCTCGCCCGAATGCGAGCTCGCCATGACCGCGAGCTCCGCCGGCGACAGGTCGAACTCGCGCACGCCGCCCGCTTCGAGGAGCGCGATGAGCGTGAACGGCTTCACGCACGATCGCAGCGAAACGACGACCTCGGGGTCGCCGACGGCCCGGACCACGTGGCCGGTCGCGCTCACCTGGACGATGTGCCCGCGGTGGACGCTCTCGACGATCGATCCGCGGACCTGGCGGACGAGGACGGGGGCAACCTTGCGGGATCCCGTGGCGGAAGCGGTACGCGGCGGGCGCGGCGGACGGGTCGACGGCATCGAGCGAGGATACCCCGCCCCCGCCACCGATGCGGTGCACCTGCCATGAGGTCGGCGCGGGCCATGTGCCCCGCCCACGGAGGCCCGTCGAAGCCGGTCCGTCGCGGGGTCGCCCGGGTGCTAGGATCGTGCGGGTCGGGATGCCGTTGCGCCTGTGCGGGCCCGGCCGGTCGTCCGCCCGCTCAACGCCCGAGGTGCGCGCCCGTGTCCGACACAACCGTCCCGCCCCACGCCCCATCCCTGTTCGTCTCGCGTCACCCTGCGGTCCTCCACAAGCTCGCGATCCTCCGTGACGAGAAGACGGAGCCCAAGAAGTTCCGGGAGATCGTCCGCGAGCTCTCGTGGCTGCTGGGCTACGAGGCGCTCGCCGATGCACGCCTGCGACCGGTCCGCGTCCGCACACCGCTCGAGGAGGTCGAGGCCCACGAGCTGGGCGACCGGATCGGGCTGGTGCCGATCCTTCGCGCCGGCCTGGGCATGGTCGACGCCATGCTCGAGCTCATGCCCACCGCCGAGGTGTGGCACCTGGGCCTCTTCCGGGACGAGCGCACGCTCCGGCCGGTCGAGTACTACAACAAGCTGCCCGACTCCGCGACGGTCGACCTCTGCCTGATCCTCGACCCGATGCTCGCCACCGGCGGCTCGGCGACGGCGGCGATCGACGTCCTGAAGCGATGGGGCGCGTCGCGGATCAAGCTCATCAACCTGATCGCCTCCCCGGAGGGCGTCGCGGCCGTCAGCGCGGCCCACCCGGACGTGACGATCCACTGCGCGGCGCTGGACCGGGCGTTGAACGCCAAGGGCTACATCCTGCCCGGCCTCGGCGACGCCGGGGACCGCCAGTTCGGAACCGGGCAGCGGAACTGAGTCGACCGGCTCGATGAGCGACTCCCGACCGATCGACTGCGTGGTCCTGGCCAAGCAGGTGCCCGACACGCACAACCTCAGCGGCGACGTGATGACCAGGGACGGCACCCTGAACCGGGGCGCGCTGTCGGCCATCTTCAACCCGGAGGACCTCAACGCCCTCGAGATGGCGCTCCAGATCCGGGACGACCACGGCGGGACCGTCACCGTGATCACCATGGGCCCACCCAAGGCGGCCAACATCCTTCGCGAGTCGCTCTGGCGCGGCGCCGACGCGGTCATCCTCCTTACGGATCGTCGGTTCGCCGGGGCCGACACGCTCGCCACCTCGTTCGTCCTCCAGAAGGCGATCGAGAAGATCGGGCGCTATGACCTGGTCCTGGCCGGTCGCCAGGCGATCGACGGCGACACGGCGCAGGTCGGGCCGCAGACGGCGGAGAAGCTGGGCATCCCGCAGATCACCTACGCGGAGTTGGTCCTCGAGATCGTCGACGGCCGGATCACCGCCCGGCGCGCCCTCGACGACGGTGCGGAGGTCGTGCGCTGCCGGATGCCGTGTCTGCTGACGGTCGTGGGCTCCGCCAACACGCCCCGCCCGCCGTCGGTCCGGCGGCGGATCGCATACAAGCTCGCGGCGGCCCCGGGCGAGTACGCCGCGCTCCGGAAGCAGTGGCCCGAGTTCGAGACGGAGGCATCGCTCGAGGCGTACCTGGACGCCCATCACCTGCGGATCCCGGTCTGGACCGCCGATGACATCGGCGTCAGCGCGGACGCGATCGGGCTCGCCGGCTCTCCCACCCAGGTCCACAAGATCAACTTCGTGGTCCTGGAGAGCACCGCGAGCCAGGCCGTCGAACCCACTCCGGAGGCGATCGCGGCCATGGTCGCGGAGCTCGTCCGCGAGTACATCGTCGGGTAGGCGCTGATGATCGAACGGAAGGGCATCTGGGTCTTCATCGAGCACGCCGATGGGCGCGTCGCTGACGTCAGCCTGGAGCTGACCGGCAAAGCCCGCGAGCTGGCCGACCGGCTCGGCCTGGAGGTGGTGGGCCTGCTGTGCGGGTACGGCGTGGAGGAGCCGGCGCACGACGTCATCCGGCACGGCGCCGACCGCGTCCTGCTGGCGGACCATCCCCAGCTTGCCCAGTACCGCACGCTCCCCTGCGCCCGCGTGGCGATCACCGAGGCGCGGCGGCGGCGGCCGGAGATCTTCCTGGTCGGCGGCACGCCGAACGGACGGGACTTCGCGCCGCGCGTGGCCAGCGCCCTGCGCTGCGGCCTGACCGCGGACTGCACCGACCTGCAGATCGGCGACTACTACCTCAGGCGCGAGGACAGGACCTACCGGAACCTGCTCTACCAGATCCGGCCGGCCTTCGGTGGGAACCTGGTCGCGACGATCGTCAACCCGGGCACACGGCCCCAGATGGCCACGGTCCGCGAGGGCGTCATGCGCATGCCGGCCGCGGACGCGAGCCGGACGGGCGTCGTGGAAGCGGTGACGCCCGAGTTCGAGCCGGGCGACTTCGACCTAGAGGTGCTCAGCCGGGACGTGCGCCACTCGACCGTCAACCTGAAGGACGCGGCGGTGATCGTCTCCGGCGGCGCGGGCGTTTCCGGCCCGGACGAGTTCGCCCTGCTGCGCGACCTGGCCAACCTCCTCGGTGGGGAGGTCGGCGCGTCCCGCGCCGCGGTGGATGCCGGGCTGATCGTCCGCGAGTTCCAGGTCGGCCAGACCGGCACGACGGTCCGGCCTCGCCTGTACATCGCGGCGGGAATCTCGGGCGCCATCCAGCACCGGGCAGGCATGGACCAGTCGTCCAAGATCGTCGCGATCAACTCGGACCCCGACGCGCCCATCCACCAGATCGCCCACTACCGCATCGTCGGCGAGGTCGGCGAGGTCGTTCCGATGATCATCAAGGCCCTGCGCGAGCGCTCCACGGACCAGCGAGACGCCGAATGAGCGAGAACTTCTTCCTCGACAACCCGGACCTGCAGTTTCGCCTGGAGCACCTCGACCTGCGCGAGGTCCTCGAGCTCAAGGAGAAGGGCTACGCCGAGTCGGACCGGTACCCGACCGCGCCGCGCAGCTACGCCGACGCCACCGACAACTTCCGGATCGTGCTCGAGGTGCTCGGCGAGATCTGCGCCGAGCGCGTCGCGCCCCGGGCTGCGGAGGCGGACGAGGAAGGCGCGCACTACGAGAGTGGCGAGGTGTCCTACGCCGCCGCGACGCGCGATGCGATCGGTGCCCTGCGCGAGGCCGAGCTCTTCGGGGCGATGCTGTCACGCGAGTACGGCGGCCTGAACCTGCCCGAGTCGATCTACCAGATGATGGTCGAGATCGTGGCCCGGGCGGAGAGCGGCCTCATGACCGTCTACGGCCTCCAGGAGATCGCGTCCTCGATCGAGGAGTACGGCGATCCCGAGACCAGGGCCCGGGTCCTGCCGCGCTTCGCGCGCGGCGAGGTGTCCGGGGCGATGGTCCTGACCGAGGCGGATGCCGGGTCGGATCTCGGCTCGGTGGCCACCCGGGCCACCCAGGACGAGTCGACCGGCCGGTGGCGTCTCAACGGCGTCAAGCGCTTCGTGACCAACGGGCTGGCCGACGTCTCGCTGGTCCTGGCCCGAAGCGAGGAAGGCTCGACGGACGCCCGCGGCCTTTCGATGTTCCTGGTCGAGCGCGACGACACCGTCAAGATCCGGCGCCTCGAGAACAAGATGGGGATCCACGCCTCCCCGACGTGCGAGATCCAGTACATCAACACGCCGGCGATCCTGCTCGGCAAGCGCCGCTTCGGGCTGATGCGCTACGCGATGAACCTGATGAACGGGGCCCGACTGGCCGTGGCCGCGCAGGCCCTCGGCATCGCGGAGGCCGCCTACCGCGAGGCCGACCAGTACTCCCGCGAGCGGGTCCAGTTCGGCAGGCCCATCCGGGCGCTCCCCGCAGTGGGCCGGCTCCTGCTCTCGATGAAGGTGGACCTCGAGGCGACCCGGGCGCTGCTCGCCGAGACCGGGCGCTGGGTGGACCTGTGGAAGGTCTGCGAGAAGGCGCTCGGGGACGGGTCGTCGGACGCCGACCCCGCGATGCGCGCGCGCCACAAGCAGGCCCAGGCCCTCGCCGAGACCCTCACCCCGATGGTGAAGTACTGCGCGACCGAGATGGGCAACCGGGTCTGCAACCAGGCCATGCAGGTCCACGGCGGCGTGGGCTACATGCGCGAGTTCAACATCGAGCGCCTCCTCCGGGACGTCCGGATCACGAGCATCTACGAGGGCACGAGCCAGCTCCAGGTCGTCGCCGCCATCGGCAAGCTGCTCAACCGGTCGCTCGAACCGCTCCTCGCCGAGTGGCAGTCGGCCGAGTACCCGGCGGACATGGCCCCGGAGAAGGCGCTCCTCTCCGAGCTCACCGGCCTCCTCGACGACGCCGTCGGCGGGCTGAAGGCGCTGACCGAGCGCGACCGCGTGGACTACTACGCCGTCGACCTCGTCGAGATGGCGATCGGGATCACCTGCGGGTGGCTCCTGCTGCGCGACACGACCGGCGGCGAGCACAAGAAGCCGGTCGCCCGCGCGCACCTGGCCGCGCTCGCACCGAAGGTGCGGGCGGCGGCGGCCGTCGTCGTCGCCTCCGACCGAATCCCGCTCGAGGCGATCCAGGCGCTGCTGCCGTAGTCCGGGGCCGGGACACGGGGCGGGCAGGCAGCAATGGCGGCCGCGGCCAAGCGCCACCGGCCGCGCGAGCCGCCTTGCTCAGCCGGTGACGGCCTCGTCGGCGATCTCGAGCGCGCGGTCGATCACCGCGAACCCATCGGCCAGCTGCTCGTCGGTGATGCAGAGCGGCGGGTTCGTGTGGATCGAGTTGTTGGGCGTCATCGTGTAGAGGTGGTTCTGGCGAAGGAACTTCGCCACGGCCTTCATCTCGTCGGACGTGCCGTTGAAGCCCGTCATCGGCACCCACGGGTCGCGGCTTCGGACCAGGTCGAGGATCCCGAAGAGTCCGAGGTTGCGGTGCGCGCCCACGCTTGGGTGCTTCGCCGCGAGCGCTTCGTGGTGGCCCCGCATGACCGTGCCGAGCCGGGCGGATCGCTCGATGAGCCCGTCCTCCTCGTAGACGCCGATCGTCGCGAGCGCGGCCGCAAGGCTGACGGGGTGGCTGCTGTAGGTCAGGCCACCGTGGTACATCTTCGACTCGAATGCCTCGGCCACGTAGTGGCGCATGGCCACGCCGCCCAGGGGCAGGTAGCTGGACGTGAGGCCCTTGGCCATCGTCATCAGGTCCGGGACCACGTTCCAATGGTCGACGGCGAACCAGCGGCCGGTGCGGCCGAACCCGGCCATCACCTCGTCCGCGACCATCAGGATCCCATACCGGTCGCACAGCTCGCGGACGCCCTGGAGGTAGCCGTCGGGCGGGATCAGGATCCCGTTCGTGCCGACGATCGTCTCGAGGAAGACCGCCGCGATGGTGTGCGGCCCTTCGTACTGGATAACGTCCTCGAGCCCCTGGAGACTCTCGGCCACGGGCCGCGGCTCCTTCTCGCCCCAGCGGTGCGTGTCCGGGTAGCGCACGACACCCACGATCCCCGGTTCGTTCGCCCAGCGCCGCGGGTCGCCGGTGAGGGTCATCGACCCGAGCGTGGCGCCGTGGTAGCTGCGGTAGCGGGCCAGGATCTTGAGGCGGCCCGTGTAGAGGCGGGCGAGCCGGATCGCGTTCTCGACGGCCTCTGCGCCGCCGAGCGTGAAGAAGACCTTGTCCATGTCGCCGGGCAGGATCTCGGCGAGCTTCGCGCCCAGGCGGGCCCGGATCTCCGTCACGAAGGCCGGCTGGACATACTGGAGCCGGCTCGCCTGCGCGGCAATCGCGTCGATGACGCGCCGGTCGCCGTGCCCGATGTTGACCGACATCAGCTGGCTGTTGAAGTCAAGAATCCGCTCGCCCTCGGGCGTGTAGAGATAGACGCCCTCCGCGCGATCGACCGCGATCGGATCCAGGGTTCCCTGGACCGACCACGAGAAGAACGTGTGGGCCCGCGAAAGCCGGACGACCTCCTGGCTCGACATCGGAACAGCGGCGGTTCGAACGGTCATCGGTCACCTCGAGGCGGAGCGTGCTGGCACGCGATCCGCGAACCTGCTGGCGCGGCGCTCACCGACCGCGACGAGCGCCGCGGGCGGGCGGGACGGCGCCGACTTCTCGTGTCCGTGCCGTCCGGGGAACGATCGCCATTACACCACACCTGAGTGGCCCGGCACGCGGCCGGTGGGGAGGAGGTGCGCGTGGCCCGGCACGCTCCGCGGCAGGCGGAGACGCCCGAACGGCACGCTCCGCGGCGGGCCGTGTAGCATTTCGCCAGGTTCCCGACGGGCGGCCGGGAAGCGCGTCGCGCGCTGCGGCCACGCGGCCCGCCCTGCCACTGCGACCCCGACCAGAGGTGACCGATGCCGCGAATCGTGCGAGGCGCCCTCGTCCAGGCAACCTGGACCGGCGACAAGGAATCGATGATCCGGAAGCACGAGCAGCGCGCCCACGAGGCAAAGGCGCAGGGCGCCCAGTTCGTCCTCTTCCAGGAGCTCTTCTACGGGCCGTACTTCTGCCAGGTCCAGGACCCCGCGTACTACGCCTACACCGAGCTGATCCCGGACGGGCCGACCACGAGGAGGATGCGGGACCTCGCGAAGCAGACGGGGCTCGTCCTCGTCGTCCCGATGTACGAGGAGGACTCCCGGGCGTCCGGCGTTTACTACAACACCGCCGCGGTCATCGACGCGGACGGGACGTACCTGGGCAAGTACCGCAAGACCCACATCCCGCACATCCGGGGCTTCTGGGAGAAGTTCTACTTCCGCCCGGGCAACCTCGGCTACCCCGTCTTCGAGACGGCCGTCGGCAGGATCGGGGTCTACATCTGCTACGACCGCCACTTCCCCGAAGGCGCGCGGGCGCTGGGTCTCAACGGGGCCGAGATCGTGCTGATCCCCAGCGCGACGAGCCGCGGCCTCTCCGAGTACCTCTGGCGGATCGAGCAGCCGAGCCACGCCGTCGCGAACGGGTACTTCGTCGGCACCATCAACCGCGTCGGGACCGAGGAGCTCGGCGACGACGATTTCTACGGGCAGAGCTACTTCTGCGACCCGCGCGGCCAGATCGTCGGCGGCGTGGCCAGCCCGCACGACGAGGAGCTGGTGGTTCGCGACCTGGACCTCGACCTGGTGACCGAGGTGCGCCAGACCTGGCAGTTCTACCGCGACCGGCGGCCGGAGGCGTACGGGGACCTGGTCCGACCGTAGCGAGCCGGCGGCCCGGCGGAGGAGACGCGGCATGCAGTTCGGGTTCACGCTCAAGCCCGAGCACTCGATCGAGCGGACGGTGGCGCTCGCGAAACAGGCCGAGGCGGCCGGCTTCGCCTACGCGTGGCTCTTCGACTCCCACGTGCTGTGGCGCGAGCCGTACATTCTCCTGGCGCTGATGGCCCAGGCGACGACGACCCTGCGCCTGGGCACGTGCGTGACGAACCCGGCCACCCGCGAACCGTCGGTGACGGCCTCGACGCTCGCCGTGCTCCAGGAGCTCTCCGGGGGTCGCTTCGACCTCGGGATCGGGCGCGGCGACTCGGCGCGGCGGGTCCTGGGCAAGCCGCCCACGAGCATGGCCGCGCTGGAGGAAGCCGTCCATGTCATCCGCGCGCTCGCCGAAGGGGGCTCGATCGAGTACGAGGGCGCCTCGCTGGAGCTTCCCTGGGCGTCCACCTACCGGCTGCCCGTGTGGATCGCCGGATACGGGCCCGTGGCCCTGAAGCTCACCGGCCGGATCGCCGACGGGGCCATGCTCCAGATCGCCGACCCCGACCTGATCCGCTGGTTCGTGGACCAGGTCCGGGCATCCGCGCGGGAGGCCGGCCGCGACCCCGCCGCCGTGCGCATCATGGCCGCCGCGCCGGCGCACGTCGGAGATCTCGCCGACGGCCGGGACCGGATCCGCTGGTTCCCGGCGCTGGTGGGGAACCACGTCGTGGACCTCGTCAACAAGTACCAGGGAGACCTTCCCGAGAGGCTGACGCGCTACGTCCGGGGCCGCGAAGGCTACGACTATCTCCACCACGCGGAGGTCGGCAGCTCGAACGCCGACTTCGTCACCGACGACATCGTCGATCGCTTCGGGATCGTGGGCGACGTGGAGGCCCATGTCGCCAAGCTGCGGGCTCTCGCGGCTGCGGGGGTGGACCTGTTCAACCTGTACCTGATGAACGGCAACGAGGAGGAGCAGCTGGCGATCTACGGTCGCCAGATCATCCCGGCCCTCCGCGACATCCCGGCCGCCTAGGCCGCAGGAGGCTTCCATGCGCACCCTGATCACGAATGGTCTCGTCGTCACCGCCGAGGGCTCGTACCTGTCGGACGTGCTGGTCGATGGCGAGACGATCGCCCTGCTCGGCCGCGACCTGGCGGGCACCGGGGTCACGGCCGACGAGACGATCGACGCGACCGGGAAGTACGTCGTGCCCGGCGGGATCGACGTCCACACGCACATGGAGCTGCCCTTCGGCGGCACGCTCGCCAAGGACACCTTCGCGAGCGGCTCGAAGGCGGCCGCCCATGGCGGCACCACGACGATGCTCGATTTCGCGCCGCAGACGAAGGGCCGGCCGCTCCACGAGGGGCTCGACGCCTGGCGCGCCAAGGCCGAGGGCCACACGGCGATCGACTACGGCTTCCACATGATGATGACGGACGTGAACGACGCCACGCTCGCCGAGATGGACCAGCTGATCGGCGAGGGCGTCCCGGAGTTCAAGCTCTTCACGGCCTACCCGGGCGTCAACTTCAGCCCCGACGACCACATCTTCCGGGCCATGCAGCGGACACGGGAGAACGGCGGGCTGGTCATGATGCATGCCGAGAACGGGCCCGTGATCGACGTGATCGCCGCCGACCTCGTGGCCGCCGGCGTCACCGGCCCGATCGGGCACGGCCTCGCCCGCTACGCCATTCTCGAGGGCGAGGCGACCAACCGGGTCATCCGCCTAGCCGAGGCAGCCGGCGTCCCCGTCTACATCGTCCACCTCTCGTCCCGCGACGCGCTCGACGCGGTCACGGCCGCCCGGGGCCGCGGCGCGATGGCGTTTGCGGAGACCTGTCCGCAGTACCTCTTCCTCTCGCTCGACGACCTCGAGAACGGGTTCGAGGGCGCGAAGTACGTCTGCAGCCCGCCGCTTCGCCCGAAGGACCACCAGGTGGACCTGTGGCGAGGGCTTCGCACGGACACCCTGCAGCTCGTGGCGACGGACCATTGCCCGTTCGACTTCCACGGCCAGAAGGACCTCGGGCGAGACGACTTCCGCAAGATCCCGAACGGCCTGCCGGCCGTCGAGGACCGGGTGGACCTCCTCCACGACGGCGGGGTCGTCCACGGCCGAATCTCGCTCGAGCGGTGGGTCGAGATCACGTCCACCGCCCCTGCCCGGATGTTCGGGATGTACCCGCAGAAGGGCGCGATCGCGGTCGGCTCGGATGCGGACATCCTCGTCTACGACCCGAACCGGCGCCGGACGATCAGCGCCGCGACCCACCACATGGACGTCGACTACTCGATCTTCGAGGGGTTCGAGGTCCAGGGCACCTCGGACGTGGTGATGAGCCGCGGCACGGTCCTCGTCCGCGACGGCGCCTGGGTCGGGCCGGCGAACCACGGGCGGTTCCTGCGCCGCGGCACCACCGACTTCGCCCGGATCAGCTGAGGGTCGCGCTCCGGGAGGCCCGCATCCCGGCGGTGCGGCGGCGCCGGATCACGAGCGTGGCCGCCGTGGCCGCGCCGGCGACGATCGCCGCCACCCCGAGGCAGACCAGCTGCTCGGCCTTCAGCGGTCCGAGCACCGCGTCGTCGCGCCACGTCGCGGCAACGAGCGCGCGACCCAGCGCCCACGCCGCCAGCCCGACCGCGAAGAGGCGCCCGTCGGCCCGCCGCAGCCCGGACCGCCAGCCGAGCAGCGTGACGAGCAGGAGCACGCCCGCCGCCATCGCGGCCTCGAGAAGCTGGGCGGGGATCGCCGGCAGCGCGGCGCCGGGGCTGCCCCACGGACCGGCTCCGGAGAAGGCGGTCGTGAGCCCGCCGCCGTCGGGCACGATCGAACCCTGGCCGGCACCGCCGAGAACCTCGGCCGCCTTGCCCAGCGCGAGCGCCAGGAGCAGCGGCCGGATCGCGACGTGGAGCCACCGCCCCACCGGCGCATCGAGCAGCGCGGCGACGTAGATCCCGGTCAGCGTCCCGCCGACGACTGCGCCGGTGAGCTCGAGGCTTCCGCTTCCCGGATCGAGCAGCTGGTGCCAGTCGCGCGAATACCAGTCCGCGTGCAGGAGGCCGTAACCGACCCGTCCGAGCACGACCGCCCCCGGGATAGCCCCGAGCACGATGAACAGGAGGTCGTCCCGGCGCAGGTGCCACGCGCCGCCGCCGCCTTCCGACCCGGCGAGTCGCCCCCCGATCCAGGTGTCGAAGGCCGGGGTACGGCCGGCGATCAGCGCACACCAGGCAAGCCCGGCGAAGACCGCGAATGCGATCCCCAGGGTCTGCCAGCGGACCGCGACGTCCCCGACCCGGAACGACGGGTCGAAGCCGAAGACGAGGACGCCCGCAGCGACCGTCACGCCCGCTCCTCCAGCCGGCCCGCCACGACACGACCGCCCGCGACCGTCGCAACCACCGCGATGCCGTCCTCACCGCGCATCCAGGCATCCCGGGAGATCGCCGTCGGGTCGCCGGACAGGATCGCCAGGTCGGCGCGGCGTCCCACCTCCAGGCGCCCGCCGTCCGCGTCGCCGAGCACATCGGCGCCGGCGGCGGTCCACGCGTAGAGCGCCTCGGCCGCGGAGAGCCCGAGATCGTGGCGCAGCGCAGCCCGGATCCCGTCCAGCGGCGCCCCGGCCACGACCGGTCGATCGCTGGAGAACGCCATCGGGATTCCGGCGCGAAGGAGCGCCGCGAACGGCAGGAGACGTCCCGCACGCTCGTCGCCGAGCCGGGTCCGGTAGGTGGCGCCGGCCCAGGCCAGGAACTCCGGCTGGACGACCGCGCTCGCCCGTGACGCGGCCAGCCGTTCGGTGAGCTCCGCGTCGAGGAGCATCGCGTGCTCGATCCGGTGTGGGTGGGCGGGCCACGGGTGTGCGGGCCGCGGGTCCGCGGATGCCACCGCGTATGCGTCCAGGATCGCCGCGACGGCGGCATCGCCAATCGCGTGGGTCGCCACCCCCCAGCCGGCCCGCACGGCTCCCCGGACGCGCTCCGCGAGCGCGGCGCGATCGTGGACGGGCCCGCCCGCGTGCGGCGCATCCGCGTAGGGGGCGCGCAGCCAGGCCGTGTGCGTCGTCAGGGCGCCGTCGGCCTTCAGCTTCAGGTGCGTCAGCCGGACGCGCGTGCGGACGGCTGCCGGAAGTCGGGCCGAGATCTCGGCCGGTGACGGGACCGGGTCGCCCGGCTCCGGTGCGAGTCGGACGAGGCCCGGGAGCAGCGCAACGGCGAGCGGCATCGCACCGGACTCGATCGCCCCGGCCCAGGCCGCGAGCTCGACGTCGACGCCATGCGTGGATCCCACGTCGGCGTCGGCAACGCTCGTGACACCATCCGCCGCCAGGCGCGCGGCCGCGCGGGCCAGGGCCGCCCGGCCCTCGGCGGGGGCCAGCGGGGGCATCGCCCCCGCGACCCGGTCCCAGGCGTCGGGGCCGCGGATGATCCCAGTCGGCTCGCCCGTGGCGTCGCGCTCGATCGCGGCGCGCCCCGGCACGTCCGGGGTCCCCGGGCCGATCCCGGCGAGCGCGAGGGCCAGGCTGTTCGCCACCACCGCGTGGCCGGAGACGTGCGCTAGGAGGACCGGTCGGTCGGGAACGGTCCGGTCCAGGTCGTCGCGGGTCGGGTCGTCGGGGCGGTCCCAGCCGGTCGGGTCGTAGCGGGCAACAAGCCACGCGTCCGGCTCCAGATGCTCCGCCGCTCCGGGCACGGCGCGAATGGCGCCACGCCGTTCGTGCCCGGCGATGAGCGCCATGCCGGCGACGAGCCCCTCCCAGTACGGGTGGCCGTGCGGCTCCACGAACCCCGGGACGACGGCCCTGCCGTGGAGGTCGACAACCTCCGAATCCGGTCCCGCGAGCGCCAGCACCTCGTCGTCGGCGCCCACCGCGAGGATCCGATCGTGGGCGTAGCAGATCGCCGTCGCCCGCCGGCCCGCGGCATCGGGCAACCTGCGGTCGCCCGCCGCGCGGGAGGCGGCATCGCTCGGCAGCGCGTCCTCGAGGGTGAGGATCGTGCCGCCGTGGAGGACCACGTATCGATGGGTCATCCCGGCGGAGTCTAGCCGCCCGCGACATCAGGTGAGGCCGCAGACAGGGGATGCCCAGCGGCGATCACTCCGCGTCCGGGATGGGAGCCACCCTTCAGGCCGGCAGCTTGTCCAGCAGCCCTCGGACCGCGTCGGCGGAGCGCAGGAAGGCAGCCCGCTCGTCGTCGGTCAGCGAGATCTCGATGACCTTCTCGACGCCGCCGTTGCCCAGCACGATCGGCACGCCGACGTACAGGCCGTCGATCCCGTACTCGCCACGGAGATACGCGGCGCAGGGGAGGACGCGCCGGCGATCCCGAAGGATCGCCTCGATCATCTCGACCACCGAGGCGGCCGGCGCATAGTAGGCGCTCCCCGTCTTGAGCAGGGCGACCACCTCGGCGCCGCCGTTACGGGTTCGCTCGACGAGCGCCTCGATCCGCTCCTCGGACATCAGCTCCGTGATCGGGACGCCGCCCACGGTCGAGTAGCGCGGCAGGGGGACCATCGTGTCGCCGTGGCCGCCGAGGACGAACGCGCGGATGTCGCGCACGCTGACCTGCAGCTCGGCGGCGATGAAGGCGCGGAACCGGGCCGAGTCGAGCACGCCCGCCATCCCGATGACGCGCTCGGGCGGGAAGCCGGACGCCCTGAGCGCCACGTGGCACATCGCGTCGAGCGGGTTCGTGACGACGATGATGATCGCGCCCGGGCTGACGGCCGCCGCTTGCTTGACGACGGACTCGACGATCCCCGCGTTCTTGGCCATGAGATCGTCGCGGGACATGCCCGGCTGCCGCGCGAGGCCGGACGTCACCACGATGACCTTCGAGTGGGCGGTGTCCGCGTAGTCGTTCGTGCCCGTGACGCGGACGTCGTAGCCGAGGACCGGGGCGGCCTCCGCGAGGTCGAGTGCCTTGCCCTGGGGCAGCCCCTCCACGATGTCGACGAGCACGACGTCGGCGAGGCCGGTCTCGATGATCTGCTGGGCGGTGGTCGCGCCGACGTTGCCGGCGCCGATGACGGTGACCTTGCGGCGGAGAACGCGCGTCATGGGATGCTCCTCCGGGCTGCGACTCGTGATCGCTGGCGTTGAACGGAATTGTAGAGATCGCAGGCGGTCGACAGGAGCCCGCGCACGCTCGGCCGAACGTTCAGCCCGGCGGCCCGGGCGTCGCCGTGGCGGGCTCGGGCGTACCCGGCGCCTCGCTTTCCGGCTCGCCGGCGGGCGACCCGTCCGGCCGGTCGGGCGCCCCGCCATCATCCGCCGCCGCCCCCGGACGATGCCGCCAGGCGAGGACCACGATTGCCCCGGCGACCGCGATCGCCGAGATGATCGAGGCGGTCGGAAGCCCGTCGAACGTCCAGTTGTTCGAGCGGAGCGGCTCCAGCAGGAACCGCGTCGTGCCGTACCAGGCGAAGAAGAGGAGCGCAATGTCGCCCGGCCGCAGGGCGCGAGCGCGCCGGGCCAGCATGAGCAGCACGATCGCCCCGACGAGCCCGGAGATCGATTCGTAGAGGAAGAGCGGCACGAAATGCTGGCCGAGCGTGGCTGCGAGGTCGCTCCCGGCGGGGCAGGCCCAGGTCTCGGTCCGGTTCGCGCACTGGATCGCGATGCCCCACGGCAGCGTCGTCGGGGGCCCGTACAGCTCCTGGTTGAAGAAGTTCCCCCAGCGGGCGATCGCCTGCATCGCGAGGAGGCCCGGGGCGGCCGCGTCGGCCCAGGCCAGAAACGGCTGGCGCTTCCAGCGGACGTAAAGGATGCCCGCGACGAACCCGGTCGCGATCCCGCCGTAGACGCCCAGGCCGCTGTACGGCGGCAGGACGATCGCCACGAGGTCGTCCCTGTAGACGGCCCACTGGTCGATGACGTGGTAGGCGCGACCGCCGACGAGCGCCGCGAACGCGATGACGATGAACCCGTTGACGAGCAGCGACGTGTCGAGGCCGCGCCGGAGCGCCTCCCGCTCCACGACGAG